>DATHDD010000031.1:0-6912 GCA_035319205.1 Burkholderiales bacterium
GATTCCCAGGAGCGGCAAAGAGGGATTTAATTGGCTGACAAACCATAATCCCAGCAAGACCAAGCCCAGATCGCCCAGATTCCCGGGGATGAACCAACGGTCGCGAAAATTTGCAAGATCGATCGCAATCAAATTGCGCACATCCTGGCGCGCCGCAATAAATGCGCCGGTCAGGCCGCCCAAGCCGTTGATTAGAATATCCAGCGTGGAACTGGTGCGGGTGGGCAAATACATCTGTACCGCCTCCATTGCCAGGCTTAACGCAAATCCGGTAAGCGCAGAAACGGTCAGCGCGCTCCTGATGCTTAAGCGCGATTGCAGCGCCAGTACCAGCAGAAAGCCCAACGGAAGATAAGCGAGAAAATTGATGAAAATGTCAAAGCGTCGGATATGCCGCGACCAGGGAGCGAACAGAAACGTCCATATTTCCACACCGGGGTCGCGCCAGCCGGTAAATGGGATCAAGCTGGCATAGATGACGAGGACCAGGCAAGTCAGCGCCAGATAACCGGCTAGCCTCGAGCCGCGCGGGTATGAATCAAATTTATCAGTTGCAGGTAGAGAGGCCATGATTATTTGTCCAGATCGCACTCTATCTACTCCGAGACGTTATTCTATGACATATTTAATTGTGACGACGAGAGCGTTTGCGCATTGCACAATATTGTTTAATCCATAAAGCCGATTGAATAAAAGAAGGCGTATAATTTAAGGCAAGCAATTTGTCAGGAGTTGAACATGCTTAAAACCCGAATTTATCTTTATCTGGCCATTGCTGCTTTAGTCTTTTTGTTCGCGGCTCCTGCCGGCGCAGCCGAGGGGCAGCAATCGGGCAGTTGTTTTATCACGCGAGATTGCACGAACGCGCCGAAGGAAAACCCAGCCAGCACCAAGGACCAAAAAGACAAGGACACTTACTCCCAAGAGACCGTCATCAGTGAGGTCACGGGTTATTTCGGCAAAGGCGCGGAGGGCATGGCCAAGGTCGTCGAGAAAGCTTTCAAGGATCATGGCAGACCCAACGGCTACATCAAGGGCGAGGAAGCAAGTGGAGCGTTTATCGTGGGCCTGCGTTATGGCGATGGCACGCTGACGCTAAAGAATAAAGGTACCTATAAAGTCAATTGGCAAGGACCGTCCATCGGCTTTGATGTAGGCGGGGATGCCTCCAAGGTCTTTGTACTGGTTTACAACCTGCAGAAAGAGGATGATATTTACCAGCGCTTCCCTGCAGTGGATGGAAGTCTCTACTTCATCGCGGGCACGAGCCTCAATTACCATCAAAGCGACAATATCATCCTGGCGCCGATAAGACTCGGGGTGGGTTTGCGCTTCGGGATAAATGTCGGCTACATGCATTACACCAGATCGATGAGCTGGAATCCGCTGTAAACCAAGCCGCAACCAGTCGTAATCTGCGATTTTTGGAACGACGCGGGCTTCATTTATAGTCCCGCGCGCCTTTCATTTTAATAATAATGTACATTCACATCCTCGGTATCTGCGGCAGTTTCATGGGCGGCATCGCCGTGCTTGCCAAACAGGCGGGACACAAAGTCACGGGTTGCGACGCCAATATCTACCCGCCGATGAGCACCCAACTGGAACAGCAGCACATCGTCCTCACCGAAGGTTTCTCCGCCGATCAAGTCAAACTCAAGCCTGATGTCTTTGTCATCGGCAACGTCATCACCCGAGGCAATCCGCTAATCGAGGAAATCCTCAACCGCGGACTGCCTTATATTTCAGCGCCACAATGGCTGGCCGAGAACATACTCAGGGATAAATGGGTGCTGGCGGTCGCCGGCACACACGGCAAGACCACCACCGCTTCAATGCTCGCCTGGATTCTGGAACATGTCGGCTTGAAGCCTGGTTTTTTAATTGGCGGAATTCCTGAAAATTTCGGCATTTCGGCGCGATTATCCGATAAGGAATTCTTTGTCATTGAAGCCGACGAATACGATACCGCATTTTTTGACAAGCGCTCCAAGTTCGTACATTACCGTTCGCGCACCACGGTGCTTAACAATCTGGAATTCGACCATGCCGACATCTTTCCGGATCTTGCCGCGATAGAAACCCAGTTTCACCATCTGGTGCGCACGCTCTCCGCCAACGGGCTCATCATCGCCAACGGCCGTGATACGAACATCCGGCGCGTGTTGCAACGCGGCTGCTGGACACCGGTGGAATATTTCGGCGTGGACGAGGGCTGGCAGGCAAAGAGCACTGACGGAAGTTTCGTCATCAGCGACAAAGGCAAAATCATGGGCAAACTGAAGTGGGGCCTGCTCGGTGAGCACAACCGTATTAATGCGCTCGCCGCGCTGCTCGCTGCGCGCCACACCGGCGTGCCGGTGTCCGCGGGAATTACGGCGCTGGAAAAATTCTCAAGCGTCAAGCGGCGCATGGAAGTGAGGGGGGTGGTAAATGGCATTACGGTGTATGATGATTTTGCCCATCACCCTACCGCGATTCGCGCCACGCTGCAGGGGCTGCGCGACAAGGTGAATAACGCGCGTATCATCGCCGTGCTCGAGCCGCGCTCAAACACCATGAAAATGGGCGTGATGAAAGACGTTCTGGCGGAAAGCCTGGCTGACGCCGACCAGGTGTATTGCTACACGGCAAATCTCAGTTGGGATGCAAATGCCGCATTGAAGCCGCTGGGCGGCCGCGCGCATACCTTTGATGACCTGCAGCAATTACTTCACGCGATTGTCGACAGCATAAGTCCTGGCGATCACGTGCTGATCATGAGTAATGGCGGTTTCGGCGGCATCCACGAAAAATTGCTAGCCAACCTTCGTTTTCGGATGTGATGGATCGCTGCGTGTAAATTTGCTTGCAATTTCTTGCGCTGACCCGCCGCATTTGACCAGCTTCGCCGTGCAACAACTCGAGCAGAAAATTGCAAGGCGCTGCGCCAAACAAGTTGCCATTCTAAAGTTTGCTGTGAACAATTGTCTAAACCGGTAATGAAACGTCCTGGGGTATAATTCTGCCTTTCCCATACTCCTGCTTTCGCGGCATCTGCCTGCGTCATTCCCATGAACGTTTTTTACGAAGAAGACGGCGTGTTCAAGGTCGGAACGATCCTTGCCGATAACGACAACACGTTGCAGGTGGAGGCCGCGCACGGCAAGCGCAGCAAGATCAAGGCCAGCTGGCTGCTGTTCAGGTTTGAGGACAGGGGTACGGCTCACTTCATGGAGCAAGCACAACAGGCTGCGGCATGCATTGATACGGATTTCCTGTGGTCTTGCTGCGGCGCAGAGGAATTCGGCTACGAAGCTTTGGCACGCGAGTATTTCGGCCGTCGGCCCAGTCCGGTCGAGGCAGCAAGCCTGCTTATCCGGTTGCACGGCTCGCCGATGTATTTTTACAAAAAAGGGCGCGGCCGCTACAAGGCGGCGCCTCAGGAAGCCCTCAAGGCGGCATTGGCAAGCGTTGCAAAGAAGCGCGCACAAGCCGTGCAACAGGCAAGCTATGTCGAGCAGTTGATAAATTTCAAGCTGCCCGGGGAATTTATCCCGCTGCTTCCCGGGCTGCTCTACAAACCTGAGCGCGCCAGCATCGAATTCAAGGCGCTGGAAGCTGCAGGCGAGGCAACCCGTCTTACCGGCGCCCAGCTGTTGGAGAAATGCGGCGCGATTCCGTCCGCGCACGATTACCATTTGCGGCGTTTCTTGTTTGAGCACTTCCCCCATGGCATTGAATTTGGCGATATCGGCGATATAACCGAACCGCAGGGATTGCCTCTTGCCAAAACTGCGGCATTCAGCATTGACGATGTCACTACGTCCGAGATTGATGACGCCTTTTCGATTGCGCGCCTTGCCAACGGCAATTGGCAAATCGGCGTGCATATCGCAGCGCCGGCCCTGGGATTCGCGCCGGGTTCAAAACTCGATGCAATCGCCGCGCAGCGGCTGTCCACGGTGTATATGCCGGGAAGCAAAATCACCATGCTGCCGGATGCGGTGGTACAAAAATTCACTCTGATGGAGGGAACCACGCGTCCTGTGGTTTCAATGTACATAGAAGTGAGGAACGGGGACTTGGCGGTAGTCTCGTCATCAACACGAGTTGAGCAAGCGCGCATCAGTGCAAATCTGCGGCGCGGCGCGCTTGAGGAAAAATTCAATGAGACCACGCTTGCGGCAGATGAGCTGGATTTTCCTTTCGGCAATGAACTGCGACTGCTGTGGCAGTTTGCCGAAACTTTGGAAAAGTCGCGCGCGAAACTCGAACCCGCCGGCGTGCCGCAGCTTGACTATAATTTTTATATCGAGAATGGGCGCGTCACCATCATCGAGCGCAGGCGCGGCACGCCGATAGACAAAGTGGTGTCGGAGCTGATGATTCACGTCAACACTGCGTGGGGCAAGCTGCTCGCGGATCATGATGTGGCGGCAATTTACCGCGCCCAGGGCAACGGCAAGGTGAAAATGACCACAACTCCGCGAGAACATCAGGGGCTGGGCGTGGGCCAATACATCTGGGCCAGCTCGCCGCTGCGACGCTATGTGGACCTTATCAACCAGCGCCAGCTGCTCGCATGGCTTAATGGCGATGCTCCGCCTTATGCAAACAACAGCGAGCGGCTTCTGATTGCGATGCGCGATTTCGAGCTGGCGTACGAGGCTTACAACAACTTTCAGCGCAACATGGAGCGCTACTGGTGCCTGCGCTGGTTGCAGCAGGAGTCGGTCAGTCTGATACCGGCTACCGTGGTCAGGGAAAACCTGGTGAAAATGGATAAACTGCCGCTGTTCGCCCGCGTGCCTTCCCTGCCTGAACTGCCTGCCGGGAGCCGGGTGGAAGTCGAGATCACCAGCCTGGATTTTCTTGAACTCAGTTTTGCCTGCCACTATAAGCGCCGTCCAGATACGCAGTGACAGGGCACATTTTGTTGCTTACAATGCCACATCCATTCCATAGCCGAGTCAAGGAGTGCAATTCGAAATTACAACCGTGAAACACAAGTTAGCATCGCTGGGGAACAAGATCACGATGATGGACGTTACCACGCGCTTGCAGCTGGCAATATTTCTTTCCTTTACCCTGCATTCGATTTTTCTGCTGGGCGTCAACTTCAAATTCCCCGATACCGGCCAGCGCGTCCATGAAGGCCTGCCGCTGGAGGTCGTGCTGGTCAACAGCAAGTCCGTCTCCCAGCCGCTGCAGCCGGACGCATTGGCGCAGGCCAACCTGGACGGGGGCGGCAACACCGATTTGAAACGCCGTGCCAAAAGCCCGCTGCCGGTGCTCAAGAAAGATGAACCATCATCGGAGCAGCTCATCCAGGCGCAACGCCGTGTTGCAAAGCTGGAAGCACAAGCTCACAAACTGATGACACAGGCGAAGTCGGCGAATAAACTCGAGCAGCAAGAAAGCGTGCCTGAAGCCGAAAAGCCAAAAATGGAAAAACCGAATGCCATGGACCTGGTTCAAAGCAGCCTAGAGGCGGCGCGGCTTGAAGGGCAAATTGCCCAGGAACGGGAAGAATACCAGCAACGGCCACGGCGCATGTTTATCGGCGCACGTGCCAAGGAATACGCTTTTACCCGCTACGTAGATGACTGGCGCATCAAAGTGGAGCGCATCGGCAACCTGAATTATCCGGACGAAGCAAGGCGCCAGAAAATCTATGGAAGTCTTGTGCTCACCGTTTCAATTCGGGCTGACGGCACAGTTGAAGGCGTGGAAATCAACCGTTCATCAGGGCAGAAAGTTCTGGACGCGGCGGCGATCCGCATCGTGCAGCTGGCCAGTCCATTCGCACCATTTTCCGAAGAAATGCGCAAGAAGGTGGATATTCTGAGCATCACCCGCACCTGGACCTTTACCCGCAGCGACCGACTGTCGGGACAGGAATAAACCCGGGATTAAAACCGGCGCACTGCGATGCAGTAATCCAGCGACACACATGACCGACCGCTATGCCGTCATCGGCAACCCCATTGCTCACAGCAAGTCTCCGCTGATTCACGCCGAATTCGCCCGGCAAACCGGCCAGGACATTTCTTATACCGCGATCCTTGCTACACGCGAGAATTTTGTAAGCGCAGTTGGTAATTTCATCGGTCAGGGCGGCAAGGGGATGAATGTCACCGTACCGTTCAAAGAACAGGCATGGAAATATCTGGCGACCGATATCGCTCCGCGCGCCGCTTCCGCCCGGGCGGTCAACACGCTGATATTCAAAGACGGCAAAATCATTGGCGACAACACCGACGGCACAGGCCTGTTGCGAGACATCGAAGGCAATCTCGGGTTCCCGGTGGCAGGCAGGCGGGTGCTGCTGATGGGGGCGGGCGGCGCAGCTTGCGGTGTCCTGCCCGAGCTGTTGAGCCGAAATCCGGCGAGGCTCACTATCGTTAACCGAAACATCGACAAGGCAAGCGAATTGAAAGAGCGCTTCACCGCGGCCGGAAATCTGAGTGTGACCGATTACCCCGGCCTGAGCGGCAGCCAATTCGATTTGGTGATTAACGCCACATCGAGCAGTATGAATGACATATTACCGCCCTTGCCCGAAGGAATATTCGCTGCCGGGGCGCTGGCATACGACCTTATGTACGGCAAGGGGCTGACGCCTTTTTTGAAATTTGCTCAAAGTCAGGGTGCTGCCCAATTGACTGACGGCATCGGCATGCTGGTTGAACAAGCGGCTGAATCATTTTTGATCTGGCGCGGTGTGCGCCCCGATACCCGACCGGTCATTGCCGTGTTTAGAGGTGGGGATCAAGGAGTGAGAGGTGAGTAGCTTAAAGGCTTAATACGGTCTTTAGCGTTCCTATCTTTTTACTCCTTATCCATGACCCCTCACGCCTCAACATGTTGAAGATATTCTGGCGCTGGCTGCTGCAGACCGCTGCCTTGCTGATTGCGGCAGTTTTCTTC
>DATHDD010000032.1:0-18322 GCA_035319205.1 Burkholderiales bacterium
ATCCTGGAGCAACGGCGAACTGAATTCCAACACCGCCGCGATTACCTGCTGCCCGCCCTGCGCCATCTCGGCCTTGATGTGCCGATTAATCCCCAGGGAGCTTTTTATCTCTACGCCGACTGCAGCCGCTTTACCAAAAACAGCGAGACATTTTCGCGGGATGTTCTGGAGCACGCCGGGGTTGCCATCACTCCGGGGGTGGATTTTGGCAATTACGAGGCACAGCGCCATGTGCGCTTTGCCTACACTACTTCTTTGGAAAATCTGAAGGAAGGAGTGCGCCGACTGCAAGCTTTCCTGAACAAAAGCTGAAGCCAGGCTTTATTTTCAGTATGGCGGAAGGGTCTTGGCAAAGACGGATAGCTTCTTCATCAGGAAATTGCCGTTCAACTCATTTTCAATAAGCTTTGGCACAGCAAGGAATTCCTGACAGCTTGTTATTTTTTGCTGCGCGTCCCGTTACGCTCCCTGTCAGAAAAACATCTGCAAAGGATTCCTGGCCGCCTTAAGATAATTGATTGAAGTAGGTACTTACAATCAAAAGCGTTACCACCGTTACTAGCAACAATACTGTTCACGCTGCCCAGACTGAAGCTAGCCAGCGTGAACAAAGGCCCAAGCGATGTTGCTGGTTGGCAAGTGTGCTAATAGAAATACGCGGGATGAACCGCAGGGCGCCGCGATGGTAAATTACACTTGGCTGCGATAATTTTTCAGAATTTGCTGGAGCCGCTGCTTTTCACTGATTACTTTCTCAGCATACTGATAGGAGCCCTTTTCCGGCGAGCCATTATACATTTGCAGACCGATAGCAAGATCCCCGCTGCGCACAATATATTCCCTCAATATCCTGGCGCCTAGCAAAATGTTTATTTCGGGCTCGAGCACGGCTTTTTCTCCGCCTGAGGCAATTATTTTTTCCATGTGGTACCTGGGAATCACCTGCATCAGTCCTTTTGCACCGGCAACACTTTCTGCAATGGGATTAAATCGTGATTCAACAGCCATAACGGCGATAATCAGCAAAGGATCAAGACCGGTTTGTTCGCCTGCCGCGTAAGCGGCGGTTACCAGCTCCAACGTGGCATCCAGAGACACACGGTATCGCTTCGAGACGAATTCCGCGAGCGCCAGCAATTTACCATCCGCAGGCATCCTCGGCTCCAGAACATCTTGTTCCGGCAACCTTTCAGATTCTTTCTGGACTGGCGAGAGTGCATAGTTTCTAGCAGTGAGCGCGGCGCTCTCCATTTGAGGCAAATCCATGGAGTGCAGGCTCAACGCAAGAGACAGCAGGCTCATTAAAAGTGCCAATAAAATAATCATACCCCGCCCTTTTTCAATTAACGGGGCTGTGCTTATAACTTCAAGTTGTGTCGACTTTGCCATAATTTCAAAACCTCCTCGTTTACTAACCGGATTAAAGCTTAAATATCAAAACTCCTACGAGGACCATGTTTACTTTGTTAGCTTCTTGTCAGAGGACTTTAAAAACATTTGTTTTAACTTGCCCCTGAAATATATGGTGCAATGCAGCATTATTATATCATATTGTTTAGATAATAGTTTATTAATTTTAACCTTTCTAAATTAAATATTTATAGTGCGAAGCGATAAATATTCTCATGAAAATATCTTATAGGTTAATTTTTACAAACATTGTTCTATTACTCTCTAAGCCTATCGACTTTTCATTTTTCTCCGCATTTTTCGCTATTATCAGCTTTAAATACAATGAAATACATTATTTTACGCGCTGCCCTAGATCATCGTAATTTTTAAGGCGACAAAGGCTTTCTATCCTTACCTTATGCCTAGGTGAAGCGGCATAAAATTCTGTTCTTGCGTCTCTCGCATTAAAAATTGGTGGTAGCATATTGTTACTGTTTTGATGGACCGATTCGGCGTACAAATCCAGCATGGCGACCGCGGATGCACCCTTGAGGGCGAAGCTCCGCAGTCGCTGCTGAATCAGCTACAATGGCTTTGATCCAGTCGGAGTAAAAGGCCATGCTGACGGTGCTGGTCTTGAGCCAGTCGGAGTAAACGGCCAAGCCGACGATGCCGGTGTTGACACCGGTTGTGGCGCTGTCGTTGGAGCAGTGCTTACTACCGACGTTGCCATAGGTTTTCTGGCTTTTGCCCTTTTCTTGGCAGGCCTTTTGGCCGCTTTCTTCTTTGCTGACTTCTTTTTGGCCGCTTTTTTTCTGGCAGATTTTCTTGCCGCGGCCTTCTTTTTTTTGACCGTTTTCCTTTTCGCCGATTTCTTTATTGCTTTTTTCTTTCTAGAAGCCTTTTTCTTCTTTGCTGATTTCTTCTTGCCTTTACGTTTCGCTGCCATTTCAACCTCCATTATGAAAGTTAAACAGGGTACTACTCATGCTACCGTTTACCACCACCGCTCATCCCGGGATCCGGCAGCTCGTTGCATTCGCGACATCAAGCCATACCGAGGTTCTGCAGCAGTTCTTCAAATTACATGGGCTTCCAGTCTTGTTCACCGTATCCTTGTATAACACCCTCCAGTAAATTCAGCCACAACTTCCTAGCAAGTGGTGCCAGCATAGGGGCTGATACGTCCTTTTTTTGCGTCGTCTTGCCACTTCGGACCATAATTTCAATCCCAGTTCAACGCCCCGCCTGTTTGATACTCGATCACGCGGGTCTCAAAGAAGTTTTTCTCCTTTTTCAAATCGATCAATTCGCTCATCCAAGGGAAAGGATTAGCCGCGCCATGGAACATCGCATCCAGCCCGATCTGTTGGCAGCGGCGGTTGGCAATAAAACGCAAGTATTCCTTGAACATTGACGCATTCAGACCGAGTACGCCGCGCGGCATGGTGTCTTCAGCATAGCGGTACTCCAGTTCCACACCTTTCTGGATCAAATCTTTGATTTCCTCGCGGAATTCCGGCGTCCACAAATGTGGATTCTCCATCTTGATCTGGTTGATGACGTCAATACCGAAGTTGCAGTGCATAGACTCATCGCGCAGGATGTACTGATACTGTTCGGCAGAGCCGGTCATTTTGTTCTGCCGACCGAGCGCCAATATCTGCACGAAACCCACGTAAAAAAACATCCCTTCCATAATGCAGGCGAACACAATCAAGCTCTTCAGGAGCTTCTGGTCATTTTCCATCGTGCCGGTTTTGAATTCAGGATTGGTCAGTGTGTCAATAAACGGCAACAGGAATTCATCTTTGTCGCGGATGCTCGCAATTTCATGATACATGTTGAATATTTCGCCTTCATCGAGTCCCAGGCTTTCCGTAATGTATTGATAAGCATGAGTGTGAATGGCCTCCTCAAATGCCTGGCGCAGCAAATACTGCCGGCATTCCGGGTTGGTTATATGGCGGTAGGTACCGAGCACGATATTGTTTGCAGCGAGGCTGTCGGCCGTGACAAAAAATCCTAGGTTGCGTTTAACGATGAGTCGCTCGTCATCGGTGAGGCCTTGCGGATCCCTCCACAGCGCGATATCGCGGCTCATGTTGATTTCCTGCGGCATCCAGTGATTGGCGCAGGCAGCGAGGTATTTTTCCCAAGCCCATTTGTATTTGAATGGCACCAGCTGATTAACATCAGCGCGGCAATTGATGATGTGTTTGTCTTCGACTGATATGCGCTTCACGCTATTGCCAGCAGCATAACGTTCCCCGGACTGCATTGATGCGGGTGCCGCCGGAACGAATCCAGTCACCTGTTGCAGGCCAAGACCTGGAATCGAGCTTAAATCATCTTCAAACTGCAACATTTCCGCCTCCTTTATGTAATTTTAGGTGGATGCTGTCACTGGCAAGATTCACAATTGGATTTGTCGATGGAACACATTTCCATTCCATCTTGAGTCTGGTTTTCCCCCACCGGTACGGCATTGAGCTGGCCCACCTTGACTGTAGATTTTTCGGCATGTGTTGCACCCAATGTACGCAGGTAATAAGTAGTCTTTAAACCGCGCCGCCATGCCAGCTTGTAAACCTCATCGAGTTTTTTGCCGCTTGCCCCCGCCATATAAATATTGAGGGACTGCGCCTGGTCAATCCATTTCTGGCGGCGCGAGGCTGCTTCCACCAAAAACACCGGTTCGATTTCAAAAGCTGTCGCGTAAAGGTTGCGGATATCGCTTGGAATGCGGTCAATTTTCGATAGGCCCCCGTCGAAATACTTGAGGTCCGAAATCATCACCTCATCCCACATGCCAAGCTTTTTCAAGTCCTCCACCAGATATTGATTGACCACCGTGAACTCGCCGGACAGGTTGGATTTAACATACAAATTCTGGTAAGTGGGCTCTATGCTCGCAGAAACCCCGATGATGTTGGCAATAGTGGCAGTAGGAGCAATCGCGAGACAGTTGGAATTTCGCATGCCGTAGTTCTTGATGCGCGCACGCAAAGCATCCCAGTCGAGTGTTGACGATTGATCCACTTCGACATAATCGCCACGCTCTTCGTGCAGCAGCTTTAAAGTGTCCTGTGGGAGTATGCCGCGGTTCCACAGCGAGCCGGAATAAGAGGGGTAGCGCCCGCGCTCGGTAGCGAGCTCGGTAGACGCCCAGTAAGCATAGTAGGCCACCGCTTCCATGGAGCGGTCGGCAAACTCGATTGCGCCCTCGGATGCGTAAGGAATCCGCAGCTCGTGCAAGCAATCCTGGAAGCCCACGATGCCTAAACCAATTGGTCGGTGCTTGAGATTGGAATTACGTGCTTTGTTGACGGCATAGAAATTGATATCGATGACATTGTCCAACATGCGCATGGCTGTACCCACAGTGCGCTTCAGCTTGTCATGATCAAGTTTGCCATCTTTCAGATGCGCCACCAGGTTAACCGAACCCAGGTTGCATACCGCTATTTCGGAATCATTGGTATTAAGCGTGATTTCGGTGCAAAGATTTGAACTGTGTACAACGCCGACGTGTTGTTGCGGCGAGCGGATGTTGCAGGCGTCCTTGAAGGTAATCCACGGATGCCCGGTTTCAAACAGCATGGTCAGCATCTTGCGCCACAGCGTGAATACCGGGATTTTCTTGTACAGCTTGAGTTCACCCCTGGCTGCCTTCTCTTCATAGGAGGTATATGCCTCCTCGAATGCCTTGCCGTACTTGTCATGCAGATCCGGCACGTCCGAAGGCGAAAACAGCGTCCACTCACCGCCTTCCATAACGCGTTTCATAAAGAGATCTGGAATCCAGTTGGCGGTGTTCATGTCATGGGTGCGCCTGCGGTCGTCGCCAGTGTTCTTACGCAATTCCAGGAATTCTTCGATATCAAGATGCCAGGTTTCAAGATAAGAGCAGACCGCGCCTTTGCGTTTGCCCCCCTGGTTCACCGCGACCGCAGTATCGTTAACCACTTTCAGGAATGGCACCACGCCTTGGGACTTGCCGTTGGTGCCCTTGATATGGCTGCCTAATGCCCGCACCGGTGTCCAGTCGTTGCCTAACCCTCCTGCGTATTTGGCGAGAAGAGCATTTTCCTTGATCGCCTCATAAATACCGTCGAGGTCGTCTTTAACTGTGGTCAGGTAACAACTGGAAAGCTGTGAGCGCAAGGTGCCGGAGTTAAACAGCGTGGGTGTCGAACTCATGAAATCAAAGCCGGAGAGCACGTCGTAGAACTCGATGGCGCGAGCCTCGCGCTCAATTTCATTGAGTGCCAGCCCCATCGCCACACGCATGAAAAATGCCTGCGGCAGCTCAATGTGGCGGCCTTGAACGTGCAGGAAATAGCGGTCGTAAAGCGTTTGCAGCCCGAGATAGCCAAACTGGAGATCGCGGCGCGCATCCAGCGCGGCGGCCAGGCGCCGCAGATCGTAGCGCGCAAGGCGCGAATCCAGCAATTCAGCGTCAATACCTTCCTGAATAAAGCGCGGGAAATATTCGGCGTATGCCGCTGCAGTCTGCTCCTGAGACACCTCTTCGCCGAGCGCCTCCAAACGGATTGAGTGCAGCAACAGGCGCGCAGTGACGAAACTATAGGCCGGGTCTTTTTCAATCAGTGAGCGCGCCGAAAGAATCGCCGATTTGCGCACCTCTTCCGCGGGCACGCCGTCATACAGGTCTTTTAGGGTTGATTTTAGGATCAGTCCCGCATCCACGGCCCGCCCCAGGCCATCGCATGAAGCCTGCAATAGTGCAGTCAAACGCTGCATGTCGAGCGGGACTCTGCGGCCATTTTCGACCACATTGATTACCTGGGAAGGTGCCGCGGCCTCGATTACTGCCTTTTGTTTGGCGCGGTTGCGCGCGCGCTCCTCCCGGTACAACACATACGAGCGCGCCACCTCATGCTCCCCCGAGCGCATGAGGGAAAGTTCCACTTGGTCCTGAATATCTTCGATATGGAAAGTGCCGCCGTTCGGCTGGCGGCGCATCAGCGCATTCACCACGGTTTCAGTAAGCTTAGCCACCATTTCTCGAATGCGCGCTGAAGCTGCTCCCTGCCCGCCGTTCACCGCGATATATGCTTTAGTCATCGCAAGCGAGATCTTGGCCGGTTCGAACGCCACCACGCTGCCGTTGCGGCGGATTACTTTATATTGCGCATAGCGTGGATCCTGATCAGGAATTGGGGCGATATCGGAAAAACTAATACCGGGAGCAGAGGAAGCGGAAGCGCCTTCAGTAGCAACATACTGCTGCATGTCGATGTCTCCTAATGTTTTTATATTTAGCCACTTAAGGCAACCGGCAGGCTGCCTTTTCGACTACTATATATAGTAGTAGTCAAGTTATTCTACAACTAATACTAGTAGTTTGATTTCGAGATTGCAACTACTTTTTGTGGTTTATGATTATGTGAAATACCACACATTGTGGCAGGAGATTAAATTACTTGCGCAGGTCCGCAAAATACCGGCCCCAATCGAAAAACGGCCCGGGGTCGGTCTTGCGTCCGGCAGCAATTGCAGAATGTCCCAGGATATCCTTGATCGGATAAGCCTGTTTCAGGGCCAATGTCAGCGCAGTTAGTGCGGTATATTGAGTGTTCCGAAACGGCAGAAGATTGCTGCCTTCCAGCTCTATGCCTATGGAAAAGTCGTTGCAGCAGGGGCGACCGCGCAATTGCGATGCTCCAGCATGCCAGGCGCGTTTACAGCAGGGCACAAATTGCAGGATTTCGCCGTCGCGGCGTATAAAAAAGTGAGCTGAAACCCTGAGTCCGCAGATAGCCTGATAATAAGGGTGCGCGGCCGGTTCCAGGCAGTTGGTGAACAAATCTATTACACCCGGCCCGCCATATTCGTTGGGTGGCAGGCAGATGTTATGAATTACCAATAACTCGATTGCGCAGCCTTCCGGCCGCTCATCGCAATTAGGAGAATGGAGATAGCGTACGCCTTGCAATACGCCCTGGGAATCAATCTGCACGCGGCGCTGTGAAAAAAACTTGCAGGTTCTGTCTCAAGTAATGCCCAAGCGTTCCATACGATAGCGCAACGAGCGGAAGGTAATGCCGAGCATCTTCGCCGCTGCGGTGCGGTTAAAGCGGGTTTTCCCCAGGGCTTCCAGTATTGCTTCCTTCTCAAGCCTGTCGAGATAATCCTGCAACGGCCATTTGCCGTCGGGAACGCCAGCGCGTTCTACGGACTGCTGCGGGGTGAGCTGCAAGTCCTCACGCGTGATTTTGGCCCCTGTGCTTAATGCCAACGACCGTTCCAAAATATTTTCAAGCTCGCGCACATTGCCCGGGAAATCGTATTGGACAAGCGCTTGCAACGCATCCTCCTCGAGCTCGCTTGCGGCGGACCCATGCTGTTTGGCAAAGCGCGCTAAAACCGCCCGGGCGATTAATGGAATGTCCTCGCGCATGTCACGCAGCGAAGGCATCTTCAGCTCAATCACGTTGAGCCGATAATAAAGATCCTGGCGGAATTTACCGTTCTCCACGCCATCAGCAAGGTTCTGATGGGTGGCGCTGATGATGCGTACATCGGCATTTTCCTCCTGAGTGGAGCCCACCTTGCGCACTTTTTTCTCCTGAAGCGCACGCAGCAGTTTGACCTGCATCAACAAGGGCAAGTCCGCTACTTCATCGAGAAAAAGCGTGCCGCCGTTTGCCGCCTGAAAAAAACCCCCGCGATCCTGCTCGGCACCGGTAAAGGCTCCCTTCTTGTACCCGAAAAACTCGCTTTCCATCAAGGTCTCCGGTATTGCACCGCAGTTTACCGGCACAAACGGACCGCTGCGTCGTGCGCTTTTTTCATGTATCAGCCTTGCGGCAAGCTCCTTGCCGCTTCCCGATTCGCCGCTGATATAAACCGGCGCCTCGCTGCGTGAAAGCTTGTCGATCAATTGGCGTACTTGGCTCATGGCTTCTGAACCGCCAAGCAGCCGGTCGTCGCCGGATTTATCGTCGGCAGGCTGAGCAAGACTCAACGCAGATTTCACGAGTGTGCGCAACTGTTCCAGAGACACCGGCTTGGCAATGTAATCGAAGGCGCCGGCCTTCAAAGCGGCAACCGCATTCTCGGCACTGCCGTAGGCGGTGATTACTGCTACCGGCAAATCTTCACAGTGCGTATCAATATATCTGACCAGTTCCAATCCATCGCCGTCGGGCAAACGCATGTCGGTGAGACATAAATCATAATGCCGGGTTTGTAAAAGTTTGGTCGCAGAAGCCAGATCTGTTGCGCGCTCCACTTCCAGACCCATGCGTAACAAAGTCAGTTCCAGCAGCTCCAGGATATCAGCCTCATCGTCTACGATGAGAACGTTGCGCCCCGCTACTGCACCATCTGACTTTGTCTGTTTACGCTTGGTCATGACTTTGCCTTGCAAAGTACGGTAAAATGGCCGCCGCTTGTTGTTTCTACGTAATCCAATGTAGCACCATTAGCGTCACAGATTTCGCGCGCGATGTACAGCCCCAAGCCGGTGCCGCTGGCCGACGTGGTAAAAAATGGTTCAAAAAGGTGGCTGCGCAACTCCGGCGGCACTCCCGTCCCGTCGTCAATGACATCCAATCTTACCGTATTCTTGGCAGCGCCGTCCGACGCCACCAGCTGAATGCTGCTTTCCCGCCGCTGACAATAGCGCAAAGCGTTGCGGCAGAGATTCCACATTACCTGGTTCAAATGACTGCGGTCAAAAAACACGCCCGTTTGAGTATGGCTTTCCAACTTGAAAATATGAGCCGGAATCTTCTCGTTCCGGCAGAATTCCTCGATAAATGTCCGCAGGAAATTCACCAGCTTTATATTCTCGCGCAGCGCACGGTCGCGACGATTGAGCTTGAGCACGTCCTGCACCATGCGGTCCAAGCGTTGCGCGTTGTCGCTGATAATTTCCAGCAAGCGTGCCTGCGTTTCAGTGCGCTCGGATTCTTCCTGAAGCAGCTCGGTGGCGTGGCTGATTGAACTCAAGGGATTCCGGATTTCGTGCGCGATATTAGCGGTAAGCCTGCCTAAAGCGGCGAGCTTGAGCTGCTGTGCTTGCGCTTGAACCCGGCTCAAATCTTCAAGAAAAATGACTGTGCCGAGAGCATGGCTGTCACCCACTGCCACAAAGCGTACTCCGACTAGGCGGGTGCGTGAAATTGCCAGCGGCTCGATAACGGCGTCAGATCGATTGCGCCAGCGTTCCATCTTCTGCGCCAGCGCCGGTGCATATTCGTATAACAGTGCGTCTTTTTTGTCACGGTGCAGTGCTCCTAAAAGCCTTTCTGCCTGAGAATTATGTTGCCGGATCACGCCTTTTTCGTCCACCACCAGCACACCGTCTTGCATATCCTGAATCACCAGTTGATTAACTTGCGCCAGGTTGGCAAGTTCAATTCCGCGCTGCAAGGCAAGCCGCTCGCTTGCCAAAGTATATTCGGCGAGCGTATTTGCCAGCCAAGCGGTCGCGAAGTAACCGATGCTGAGCATGCCGGACTGTATATACTGCGTGCTATCCTCATGGCCTTGCACCACCTGCAGGGTTTGCTGCAGCAGCACCGCGATGCTGGCCAGCGCCGCGTAAAACAAAGTGAGCCGCCCTCTGCTGATCAAGCCCGCGGCAGCAAGAGACGCCAGAAGCGGCAGGCCGAGTCCGCTGGTGATGCCGCCGCTGGCATACATCAGAATGACCAGAAACACGATGTCGCCAAAAACCTGCAAGCTTAGCTGCAGGGTAAAATGTGGTCGGCGCGCAGAGATGGTGAAATGGCAGAGAATGCCGAACAACACGTAAATGATGCTGCCGCGCCAAAACAAAACTCGATCGAGTGAACCAAACAGGGATTGTCCGAAAAAACCCGCGGTGAAGATAAACGAAACGGCGACTGCCAACCGATAACAATTGAAATAGAAAAGGGAACGCCAGAAGGCAGCGGTATGCTCCGATTGCTGTACGCTCAACAACTGCGGCAGCGCGGCCATCTCCTGCCACAGGGTGTGGCGAAGTCCTTTGAGGAAGGATGCGGAGCGGCCCAAAATTCCAGTGCCCTCGCCGCCAAGATCGGCAGCGTCTCCGGGCTTGCTCGAGCCATGCATTTGCGAATCTGGCACTTGCATTAACTCATCGCCATTGGCGGGCCGGATTATTTTTTGTTCAGATATGCGTGTTGGTGTTCTTGAGAACAGAAAAAATCACCCTGGCTGGTAAAGCTTTCGCTCTTCGGCAAGTTCACGCCGCAATGCACACAGCGCACCATGTCTTCGCCCGCGGCATCGCCATGTTGCTGTGGTTTTAGCAGGCCCTTGCGATAACTTCTGAGAACCCAGTAAACCAGCAATGCGGCAATTATCACTAAAAGCAATTTACTCAAACTCATTCTCCTCTGCGGTAATCAAAGCACCCCGGCGCATCCATGGTCGGGGTGACTGGATTTGAACCAGCGACTCCTGCGTCCCGAACGCAGTACTCTACCAGGCTGAGCTACACCCCGATTGCAGCAGTCCGGGATCATATCAGCCCGGCTTGAGAAGGGTTCTAACTGCTTCTGTTGACCGCAAAGTCCGTCAATTGTAACAAAGAATCGCGGTAAATTGAACGCGGCAGCACCGCGCAAGCCGCACATGCCGCTTGCGCTTCGGCCTTGGCTTGGTCACGCGCATAGTCGATTGCGCGGGTTTCATGAATGGCATCAAGCACTGTCTCAAACTCCTCGAGCCCGCCCTGCTCAATTGCCTTGCGGATGATTACCGCCTGGCTTTCGTTGCCGTGCTTCATCGCATAAATCAACGGCAAAGTCGGTTTGCCTTCAGCTAAATCATCACCAATGTTCTTCCCGGTCTGCTGGCGGTCCCCGGAATAATCGAGTACATCATCAATGAGCTGGAAGGCGGTGCCGAGATGCATGCCATAGCTTGCCATAGCCTCCTCGTCCAGTTGTGATGCGTTGCCAAGTATCGCGCCGAGACGGGTAGCTGCCTCGAATAATTTTGCAGTTTTATAACGAATTACCTTCAGGTAGTTTTGTTCATCAAGATCCGCGTTATGGCAATTCAAAAGCTGCAACACTTCACCCTCGGCAATGACATTGGTGGCATCGGCCAAAACCCGCATCACGCGCATGCTGTCAACTTCCACCATCATCTGGAATGAACGCGAATAGACGAAATCACCCACCAGCACGCTGGCTGCATTCCCGAACAGGGCATTTGCAGTGGGACTGCTACGCCGCAGCACTGATCCGTCCACTACATCATCGTGCAGCAAGGTTGCAGTGTGGATGAATTCAACTACCGCCGCCAGGTCATAATGATGCGTGCCCTGGTAGCCAAACGCGTTCGCCGAAAAAATCACCAGCGCCGGGCGCAAGCGTTTGCCGCCGCTGTTGATGATGTATTCGGCTACCTGGCGCACCAGCGCAACGTCGGAATGCAAACGCTTGCGAATGACCTGATCCACCTCGCGCATGTCCTGCTCGATGGATCCTCGGATGGCATCAATTGACAAAGAGGTGCCCAAATTAAAATACCGGTGATGTGAGAACGTCTTTCAAGCATAACAGATTAAGCCGGATTGTAGAGGTCTGCGCTGTGCTTGCGCTCGTTCTCGAGGAAAGACCGCGAGTTTTGACTAGGAATGTTAATTGATATAAAATTATCAACTTATTGAAGAAATTAGGGCTGACTTGGAGCAAAGCATGTACGCAGTGATCAAAACCGGGGGCAAGCAGTACCGTGTTACCTCCGGCGAAAAACTGAAAATCGAGCAGATACCGCAGGCAGTCGGCAGCGAAATCCTTCTCGATCAGGTGCTGATGATCGCCAATGGCGATAAAATCGCCACGGGCGCCCCGTTAGTTCCTGGTGCCAGGGTTAAGGCCACCGTGGTCGCGCACGGGCGCGGCGAGAAAGTGCATATTTTCAAAATGCACCGCCGCAAAAATTACCGCCGAACCCAGGGTCACCGCCAGAACTACACGGAAATCCGCATCGACGCAATCTCGAATAAGGAAAGTTAAGCATGGCACACAAAAAAGCGGGCGGCAGTTCCCGCAACGGGCGCGATTCGCAGGCCAAGCGCTTGGGCGTTAAATGTTTTGGCGGTGAATTGATTTCCGCTGGCAGCATCATCGTGCGCCAACGCGGAACGCAGGTTCATGCCGGCAACAATGTCGGTATCGGCAAGGACCACACTTTGTTCGCCAAAGTTGCAGGAAAAGTGCATTTCAATATTAAGGGACCCGAGAATCGCAAAACTGTAAACGTGGTTCCGGTTTAGCGGGCGTCCAACCGAACAGCAAGCCCTATCGCTCGATAGGGCTTTTTTGTTTTCACCGCTTGAAACCCAAAATGCGGTTTCCGCCATGAAATTCATCGACGAAGCAATTATTCAGGTCATCGCCGGCAACGGCGGCGATGGCGTGGCTCACTTCCGGCGTGAAAAATTCATGCCGCGTGGCGGGCCCGATGGGGGAGATGGTGGGCGCGGCGGGAGTATATACGTTGTTGCCGACCGCAATATCAATACGCTTATTGATTACCGTTACGCGCGCATTCACCGCGCGAAAAGCGGCGAAAAAGGACATGGCGCTGATTGCTACGGCAAAAGCGCTGAAGATGTGGTGCTGCGCGTGCCGGTTGGCACGGTGGTCAGCGACAATCACACCGGTGAAATCATCGCCGACCTTACGCAGCACGGGCAAAAGGCGCTGCTTGCCAAAGGCGGCGAAGGCGGGCTCGGAAACTTGCATTTCAAATCCAGCACCAACCGCGCCCCGCGCAAGTTCACTCCGGGCATGCAAGGGGAAAACCGCGATCTTAAACTGGAACTTAAAGTACTGGCGGATGTTGGGCTATTGGGACTGCCCAATTCCGGCAAATCCACTTTCATCCGTGCAGTGTCGGCGGCGCGCCCCAAAGTGGCAGACTATCCTTTCACCACCCTGCATCCGCATCTGGGCGTAGTGCGTGTGGATTACGACCGCAGCTTCGTGATTGCCGACATTCCCGGGTTGATTGAAGGTGCAGCTGAAGGCGCCGGACTGGGACACCAGTTCCTGAGGCACCTTGCACGCACTCGTCTTTTGCTGCATCTTGTTGACATCGCGCCGCTCGATGAAACAGCAAATCCAGTGCGCGATGCTCGCGCAGTAATCGAAGAACTCAAAAAGTATGACGAAGCGCTTTACCGCAAGCCGCGCTGGCTGGTGCTCAACAAACTCGACTTGCTGGCCCCATCTGAGCGCGCGAATAAATGCCGTCAGTTCCTGAGCGATTTTGGATGGGAGGAAAAAAGCTTTATCATTTCAGCGCTCACCGGCGAAGGCTGCAAGGAACTCATTTTTGCGGTGATGCAGTACTTGGAACAAAATCGAGGAACCGAGAGCTGAATCATGCGAGAGGTTTTAAAAGACGCAAATCGGCTGGTCGTTAAAGTCGGCAGCAGCCTGGTCACCGATCAGCAGCGGGGGCTGGACCATGCCGCGCTCGCGCGTTGGGCAAAACAGATTGCCGCGCTAAAGAGCCTAGGCAGGGAAGTTCTGCTGGTTTCCTCCGGAGCCATCGCCGAAGGCATGCAGCGGCTCGGCTGGAATAAGCGCCCGAACACCATGCATGAACTGCAGGCCGCAGCCGCAGTCGGCCAAATGGGATTGATACAGGCCTATGAGACCTGCTTCAGGGAGTTCGGTTTACATACCGCGCAAGTCCTTCTGACCCACGAAGACCTGTCCGACCGCAAGCGTTATCTTAACGCCCGCTCCACTCTGCGCGCCCTGCTCAACCTCAATGTCATCCCCATCATCAACGAGAACGACACAGTGGTGACCGACGAGATCCGCTTCGGCGACAACGACACGCTGGGGGCGCTGGTGACCAATCTGGTAGAAGCGGATGTATTGATCATTCTCACCGACCTGGCGGGGCTTTATACCTCCGACCCACGCAAAAACCCGCATGCCAAATTGGTAAGCGAAGCAAGGACGGGGGATGACAAGCTTGAAAAAATGGCGGGGGGCAGCAGCTCGCATATCGGCAGCGGCGGCATGTTGACCAAAGTGCTTGCTGCCAAGCGCGCCGCCCGCAGCGGTGCGCACACCGTAATTGCTTCGGGTTATGAAGATAATATCCTGCTTAGGCTCGTCCAAGGAGAACTCATCGGCACCCATATTGCTGCGGATACCATGGCCATTGCCGCGCGCAAGCAATGGCTCGCCGATCATTTGCAAGTGCGCGGCAAACTGGTGGTGGATGCAGGAGCAGCGCGGGCGCTCTGCTCAGAGGGCAAAAGCCTGCTACCGATCGGCGTCTGCGATTTATCGGGTGATTTCGAGCGCGGCGATGTGGTGGCCTGTTTTGACCAGCAGGGACGGGAAATTGCGCGCGGGCTGGTTAATTACAACGCAGCGGATGCGCGCCGCATTCTCAAGCGGCCAAGCAATGAAATCGAATCGGTGCTGGGCTATGTTGAAGAGCCCGAGCTCATCCACCGCGATAATCTGGTGCTGCTATAAGACCTCTACACAAACCCTCAGGAATCGCGCAAATCCTTAACCAGCGATAACCGCACTGCATCCACAACGGATTCCCCTGGGATTTGATAGGCGGGGTGGTCTATGCCCATGGCGAGCGCGGCGCCGTGCTTGAGCGACCGGATCATATCAGGTGTGAGCTCAAAGCGCAGAAAATGCACGGCAGAGGTTTTTTCCTCATCCTCGCGTTCCATGTCTTCATCTGCAATCGCGTAAACGCGGCTGCAGCCCACGGCCTGCACCCACACGCGCTTTTCCACGCCCTTGAGCTTGGCCAGCATCTGCCTGCGTTGTCCGACATCGGGATACTCGATCAGCATCGTGGCTTTTAAATTGCTGCCGTCGGGTATCAGCGGGTTATAGGCATCAAGTTCGTCCCGAATCCCCTCTTCCTCGAAAATTTTCTCGGCGTGCAGCATTTCCTGGATCTGGTAGCGCATGGTGAGCTCGTCCTCGAACATCAGCGTCACGTGGCTGCCCAGATGCACCTTGCGGTTTTTCTTGTGCGCCATCACCCTGGCGCGGAATTCCTTGCGCGCACGCGCATACGCTTCGAGCGTCATCAGGCTGTCGCGGGTCACCTTGCGTGGCTCCATCCCGGTCTTGTCCATGTTCATCATTTACAACCCGTAGGCAATTCTCATCAGCGTCAGCGGATGCTGTTTCCGTGGCGCGCTATCGCCCATGCCTTGCGCGATATGGCGACCTGCGATGGCGCAATCGGAGCTGATGTAATCCGGCGCCTGTTCAGCCATTTGCCTGAAAACCGGTTTGCCGATTTTCATCGAATAACCGTAAAACTCGGTCTTCACTCCCCAGGTTCCGTCATGACCGGAGCAGCGTTCCACGGTATTCACCTGCGTGCCGGGCACCAATTGCAGCAGCTCCCGGGTTTTCTGCCCTAAATTTTGCACCCGCAGGTGGCAAGGAATGTGGTACGAGACCTTGCCGAGCGCTTGCTTGAAATCGGTTTTGAGCAGACCGTCGCGGTGGCGCAGCACGAGGTACTCGAATGGATCGAACATCGCCTCTGCAACCGCTTTGACTTCGCCATCATCGGGAAACAGTAATGGTAGTTCCTGTTTGAACATCAGGGTGCAGGACGGCACCGCGGTAAGTATCGCGTAGCCTTGCGCGGCGAGTTTCACAAGCTGTGGAATATTGGCTTCCTTAAGTTTTGCTACCTCTTTAAGAGCGCCGAGTTCCAGCTTGGGCATGCCGCAACAGGCTTCCTTTTCTACGATCATCGCCGGAATTTCGTTGTGCTCAAGGATTTTCAGCAAGTCATGGCCTATTCCCGGTTCGTTGTAGTTGACGTAGCAGGTGGAAAAAACAGCCACCTTGCCGGGAGTGTTGGCGCCGTCTTTGACTGCAAAATCTTGTTTGCCCACTGCGGTCTTGCGGAATGTTGCGCTCTGGTATTCAGGCAAATGGCGTTCCTTATGGATACCCAGCACACTTTGCATTACCTTGCGCGCTACTGGCGCCTTGTTGACCGCGTTGACCATCTGCACCACCACGGGAATGCTGGCAAGTTTGCCAAGAGCATCGGTGCTTGAGAGCAGCTTGTCGCGAAATGTGAACTTGCCCTTCTGGTACTTGACTGCCTTTGCGCGCAGCATCACGTGCGGGAAATCAACGTTCCAGGGATGAGGCGGCACGTACGGGCATTTGGTCATGAAGCACATGTCGCACAGATAACACTGGTCAACAACCTCCCAGTATTTGTTTTTGTCCACTCCGTCAAGTTCTCCCGTAGCACCCTCGTCGATCAAATCGAACAGGCGCGGGAAAGCGTTGCATAGATTGACGCAACGGCGGCAGCCGTGACAGATATCGAAGACCCGACCTAGTTCGTCGAGCAGCGGTCCCTCGCTGTAGAAATCCGGATTGCGCCAGTCAACGGGGTGGCGCTTTGGCGCCTCCAGGCTGCCTTCTCGGGCCATGTCAGGATTCAGGGGTGAGGAGTGAAGGATAAGGCGGCAGACATGAGGTTTTTCACACCTGACTCCTGCCCCTTACCCCTTACTAATATTAATCAGCCAGTGTGTCGAGGGCTTTCTTGAAACGGTTGGCATGAGAACGCTCAGCCTTGGCCAGCGTTTCAAACCAATCCGCGATTTCGTCAAAACCTTCATCGCGGGCGACCTTGGCCATTCCCGGATACATGTCGGTGTATTCGTGGGTTTCGCCGTGAATCGCGGATTTCAGGTTAAGGCGGGTGGGACCGAAAGGCTGATCTGTGGCGGGATCACCACAATTTTCTAGGTATTCGAGATGACCATGGGCGTGCCCGGTTTCGCCTTCCGCTGTGGAACGAAACACTGCCGAAATGTCATTTTGCCCTTCCACGTCTGCCTTTGATGCGAAATATAAATAGCGACGGTTCGCCATGGATTCACCGGCAAATGCCGCTTTGAGATTTTCATGAGTTTTTGAACCTTTGAGCTGCATCTTCGTCTCCTGTAATAAACTGATTTAAATCAATAAATATGAATTATAGTTTCCGCCCCAATGGCAGGACTTTATAACCGATAAAAACTAGTTAGACTAAATCTAATCCGTGAACTAAGTATAATCTTTGGCTTATGACCTGTCAACAATACTTCTTACGGGAATATTAATTATCTGCAAGGCAAGTTTCGAGCAGGCTGGTGATAAACGTCGCGCCCGCGTTAGGACTTGTTCAGAGGTTCCTAGGTAACTTTTGTTTTGGCTCCGCGGTAATCCTTATTGCGATTCAGGAACCGCGACAGCTCGTTGAGCGCCTGCTGGTAAACTTGACGTTTGAATTCAATTACAGACTGCAGAGGAACCCAATAATTCTGCCAGCACCAGGCATCAAATTCGGGATGGTGGCCCGCGCGCAGCTTGACGTCGCAATCGCGTCCTACCAGCCTCAGCAGATACCAGATCTGCTTTTGGCCCTTGTAGGCTCCGCGCCACTCCTTCCTGACCCAGTTGGTGGGCACTTCGTAGCGCAACCAATCACGGGTGCGCCCGATTATTTTCACGTGTTCCGGGCTTAATCCCACTTCTTCCATGAGCTCACGATACATCGCTTGCTCAGGGGTTTCCCCGGGCTTAATGCCTCCCTGTGGAAACTGCCAGGAATGTTCTTTTACGCGCTTGCCCCAAAAAACCTCGTTCTTGGAATTCAGAATAATGATGCCGACATTGGGGCGATATCCATCTCGATCAATCATGTCAACCACCCGTCATTTCTCAAATTAATCCAATTTTTCCATATTTCACATAAGATTGTAAAATACTTGGTTTTTGGCCGGGGGTTAACGGGAATTTATGCGAGTGTCGCAGTTTTTTCTTTCCACGTTGAAAGAAGCACCTTCCGAAGCGGAACTCGTCAGCCACCGCCTGATGCTGCGCGCTGGCCTCATCAAACGACT
>DATHDD010000033.1:0-31338 GCA_035319205.1 Burkholderiales bacterium
AAGCTGCCGGAACAGCACCACCACCAAGACCGCAGCGGCAAGCAGTATCAGCACAAGTTGCAGCGTAGTGTGCATCGCAGGTTTCCTATTGACCGAAACAATGATGCCGCAATACGCATTAAATGCAAATAGTAATGGCACGAGCGCCCCGTTTCACAATGTTTCTTGCGGCAGCTTGCGCAACTTCCCGCTACAGGCCCGCCGACACAACGTTGGCGAAGACATCCGGAGCAGGGCGGGCCAATGACGCGCTTCCCGCAAACAGCTGGCTTTGCCAGTAACGTGTACGCGCGCCCTACGCGAGTCCGAGTCCGGGGCGCTTCTGCTATACTTGCGGCGATGAGCACCATGAAAAAACCCGCCAAGACTGCGCAGCCGCAGGCGCTTGCTCTGGCACGGCAAGTGCTGGAAATAGAAGCGCGTGGTATCACTGCTTTAATCGAACGGCTGGACCACCATTTTGCGCGCGCAGTCGAGCTCATGCTGCAGTGCCGTGGACGTATAGTAGTAAGCGGGATAGGCAAATCCAGCCACATCGCGCGCAAAATCGCATCTACATTGGCAAGCACGGGCACACCTGCATTTTTTGTGCATGCCGCAGAAGCGAGTCATGGCGACCTTGGAATGATCACCCGCGACGATGTAGTTATCGCGCTTTCTAATTCCGGTGAAAGTGCTGAGCTTCTCACGATCGTGCCTCTTATCAAGCGTCAGGGCGCGAAACTTATTTCTATTACTGGCAATTCCAAATCCACACTTGCGTTCGAAGCCGATGTGCACCTCGACGCCGCTGTGGCCGAGGAAGCCTGCCCTCTGGGGCTTGCGCCTACTGCCAGCACCACAGCCGCCCTGGCATTGGGCGATGCATTGGCGGTAGCGCTACTCGACGCCCGAGGGTTCGGCGCCGAGGATTTTGCGCGTTCACACCCGGGTGGAATGCTTGGCAGAAAACTGCTAACCCGCGTGCGCGATGTAATGCGCATCGGAGAAACCTTGCCGGTAGTGCCTGAAAGCGCTTCGCTGTCGCAGGCGATTCTGGAAATATCGAAAAAAGGCATGGGTATGACTGCAGTGGTGAATGCACGACAACAAGTGGTTGGCATTTTTACCGATGGCGATTTGCGCCGCGCTCTGGACAAGATCACGGATTTGCGTGCAGCTACGGTGGCACAAGTCATGACACGCAGCCCACACACCATCAACGCAGACCATCTGGCCGTAGAAGCTGTGCAATTGATGGAAGAGTACAAAATAAACCAGCTGTTGGTAGTGGACGCGGAACAGCACTTGAACGGCGCGCTAAATATGCATGACCTGTTCCGAGCCAAAGTCATTTGAACGGCTGCCGGTAATCAGCGGTTCCTTAACATGCAGGATGTGTTTGAAAAAGCCAAGCGTATACGTCTCGCGATATTCGACGTGGATGGCGTACTCACGGATGGCAGCCTGTATATCTCGGACAGCGGTGATGAGTACAAGGCCTTCAACACGCTGGACGGCCACGGCATGCGCATGCTCAAGCAAAGCGGTGTGGAGCTTGTCATAATCAGCGGCAGGACTTCGCGCTGCGTGGAAATGCGCGCTCAAAATCTCGGCATCGGTCTTCTCTACCAGGGAGTAGAAGACAAACTTGAGGTCTTTTCCTCCCTGCTCGCGAAATTCGGGCTTGGCCCCGAAGCTGCAGCCTATATCGGCGATGATGTAGTGGATTTGCCGGTAATGCGTCGCTGTGGTCTTGCCGTATGCGTTCCCGATTCCCCGGCTCTGGTTAAGCAGCACGCGCATTACATCACGCAACTGCCGGGCGGGTGCGGAGCGGCTCGCGAAATCTGCGAGCTCATCATGCAGGCGCAAGGGACATACCAGGCGCAAATGTCGCGCTATCTGAAATGAGTAACCGCCTGCTCATATGGGTACCTGTGCTGATGCTACTCCTGCTCGCAGCATTGACCTGGTGGCTCGACAGCAAAGTACAGCCACTCACACCGAAGCGCGACGGCAGCAGTCGCCACGATCCTGACTACATCTTGGAAAACTTTACCGCCACACGCATGAGCGAGAATGGAACGCCGCGCTACATTCTCACCGCGAATAAAATGGTGCATTATCCGGACGATGACACCACGCATTTGGAAAATCCGGTGTTTCGAAATATCGAGGGGGGCAAACCAGAAATCAACATCACCTCGAACCACGCGCTGCTCACGAGCGGGGGCGAGGATGCCTATTTCACTGGTGATGTTAAAGTGGTGCGAGAAGCGCGTGACAATTATCCTGAACTCAAGGCCTTTACCAGTTTTCTGCACGTCATCCCCGACCAGGATCTGGCGAAAACTGACAAGCCGGTGACATTGACCGATCCGCATAGCATCATCACCGCAGTTGGCTTAGAATTGAACAGCGATACGCGGGTACTTAAATTGCTATCCAATGTTAAGGGACATTATGACAACCCCCGGTAAGGCAGGACACCTGTTGCAATGGGTACTGAGCGCCTTGCTGATATGTTCACCTGCGCTTGCCGAGCGTGCCGACCGCGGCAAACCGGTCAACGTCGAAGCCGACAAAGTCAACGTGGACGACGCCAACAAGGTTAGCGTGTTTGAAGGCAACGTAGTGCTCACCCAGGGCACAATCGTCATCCATGCCAGCAAAATTATCGTGCGCCAGGACGCAGCGGGCTTCAATTCTGGAGTAGCGTACGGAAATCTCGCTACTTTCCGCCAAAAAATGGATGGCGTCGACGAATACATCGAAGGTGAGGCGGAGCGCATCGAATACGATGGCAAAACGGAGCATCTGGAATTGTTCGACAGAGCACACATAAAACGAGGCCAGGACGAATTGCGCGGCAATTATATCTCCTACAATGCAATCACAGAATTTTACCAGGCATTGAGCGGCAAGCAGCCCGCCAATGGTGGCCGGGTGCGCGCAGTGATCCAGCCCAAGGAAAAGGACGCCAAGCCCACACCGCCTACTCCACCTGCAACGCTGAAGCCTTCTTCGAGCGTTACTTATCAACCCGGGAATTAGACGGCAAAAAAAGACGGTGATGAAACCGGCTTGCCGTTGACTTTGGGCTACAAAAAATGAGCAAACTTAAAGCACAGGGACTTAAAAAACGCTATAAGTCACGCACTGTGGTACACGATGTTTCGCTGGAAGTTAGCAACGGCGAAGTAATCGGTTTGTTGGGCCCCAACGGCGCCGGCAAGACTACCTGCTTTTACATGATAGTGGGACTGGTTTTGCTTGATGGCGGCAGTATCACGCTCGATGACCTTAATTTGAGCCATATGCCGATTCACCGCCGTGCTCGTTTAGGTTTGAGCTATCTGCCTCAGGAAGCATCGATATTTCGCAGGATGACAGTGGCGGAAAATATTCAGGCGGTGCTTGAATTGCAGGATTTTCAGCCTGATGAAATCCAGAACCGGCTGGACGATTTGCTGCAAGACTTGCACATCAGCCACCTTCGCAACAACCCCGCGCTCTCGCTCTCCGGGGGTGAACGGCGGCGCGTCGAAATTGCCCGGGCATTGGCCTCGCAACCGCGTTTTATTCTACTCGATGAACCTTTTGCCGGAATTGATCCCATCGCAGTACTGGATATCCAGAAAATCATCAGCTTCCTGAAAGAGAAAAGCATTGGTGTTCTAATCACAGACCACAACGTGCGAGAAACTCTGGGGATTTGCGACCGTGCCTATATCATTAATGAGGGTTCAGTCCTCGCCTACGGCAAACCCGAAGAAATCGTTTATAATGATAGCGTGAGAAAAGTGTATTTAGGCGAACATTTCCGGCTATAGTTGCGGGATATGACCCCGCCCTTGAATCCACGGCCAGCCATCAAAAACCCGACACCTAAAGCGAATGAAGCACACTTTACAGCTCAAGCTGTCGCAGCATCTGACGCTGACGCCGCAACTGCAACAATCCATACGTCTCTTGCAACTCTCAACATTGGAGCTTAACCAGGAACTGGAACGTTTTCTGCAGGAAAACCCCCTGCTCGAGCGCGACGATGAGTTGAGCGAAGAAGCGGCTCCGCCGACTTCAAGCAGTATTAACACCATTTCCCATGATGGGTTGACCGCTAGCGAGCAGGCTGAAGAAACATCTCCTGAAGCCGCACCCAGCGTTGCCGACACGGAAGGCTCCTGGCTTGAAGATGCCGGCTCCTACAGCGCGCGTGACGAGAGCGAGGAAACCGAATACCCGCAGCTTGCCGCTGTTGCACCCACCTTGCGCGAGCATCTAAATTGGCAGCTCAATCTCACCAAGCACCCGGAACGCGACAAAAGGCTGGTATCGCTTTTGATTGATGCACTCGACGAGGATGGCCACCTCACGCAACCGCTTGAGGAACTTGCTGCACTTCTGCCCGAAGAGCTGAGCGTAAGCCCGGAAGAACTGCAAACCGCGTTGCAGCATCTGCAAAAACTGGAGCCGACGGGCGTGGGCGCGCGCAATCTAAGCGAGTGCCTGGCACTGCAACTGGAAGCTCTGCCTGAGGATACCCCGTTTCGAGCAGAAGCTCTGGTCATCGTCACCCAGCATCTGGACAGCCTGGCTGCGCGCGATTTTGGCAAGCTCAGAAAACTTCTGCATTGCGATGATCTCACTTTGCGCCAGGTGCAGCACCTCATCACAAGCCTCAATCCACGTCCGGGGGCAGATTACGCGGCGGTTGAGACGCGTTACATCATGCCCGACGTCGTGGTCAAGAAAGTCAAAGGCTTGTGGGTGGCGAGCCTCAATGCTGAAGCCATGCCAAAGTTAAGAGTAAACCGCATGTACGCAGACATCTTGCACCGCAACCGCGACGTAAGCTTCCAGAAACTCGCCGGTCAGCTGCAGGAAGCAAAATGGCTGATCAAAAACGTGCAGCAGCGCTTCGATACCATCTTGCGGGTGTCGCAGGCAATCGTTGACCGCCAGCGCCATTTCTTCGAGCACGGCGAAGTAGCGATGCGCCCCTTGGTGCTGCGCGAGATTGCCGAAGCGTTGGACCTGCACGAATCCACCGTATCCCGCGTGACCACGCAAAAATACATGCTGACGCCGCGCGGCACTTATGAGCTGAAATATTTTTTTGGCAGCCATGTCACCACCGAAACCGGCGGCGCCTGTTCCGCCACTGCTATCCGCGCGCTCATCAAGCAGCTGGTGGCCGCGGAAAATCCGAAAAAACCGCTTTCCGACAGCCAGATTTCAGAAATCCTCGGACAGCAGGGGATCGTTGTCGCCCGCCGCACCATTGCCAAGTATCGCGAAGCATTGCAGATACCCTCCGTCAGTATGCGTAAATCTCTGTGATGAGAGCCTCTAACACAATAAAACGCATATTGCGACGGCGCAGTTTCGGATGCAGGCCGCGAAGCGAGCCGCACCGTTTAGTGATTCTAAACAAGCGGCGAGCGACAAAGGAATGTGCAGAAATCCGAGCCGTCCCTTTGGGTTGCGGTCAAAAAGCGCCTCTGCGGCGTTGCTCGGTTTGCGCGATGGCTCCACATCGAGCTGCGCCTCGCGCCTTGCATCCTCATCTTTTTGACCAGCAACGCAAACGTGTTTCATTGTGTTAGAAGCTCTAAGGAGACAAATGAATCACCATCTCGGCGGTCATCGTCTAGTCGCTCCGCAATCCACGATTACATCTTTCCCTAGCTGTACAACCAGTCGCCGGGCGAAACCACGAAAGCGCAGAGCATGAACCTGATTGGAAAAGTACTCCCCCCTTTGAATGTTATTCTCGATTTGGATGCGGGCAGCAAGAAGCGCGTGTTTGAGCAGGCGGGGTTGCTGTTTGAAAACAACCAAGGAATAGCACGAGCCAGGGTTTTCGACAGCCTTTTTGCGCGTGAAAAGCTGGGCTCAACCGGGCTGGGACAGGGAGTCGCGATTCCGCACGGCAGAATCAAATCACTCAAGGAAGCGGTCGGCGCGCTGATCAGGACCAAAACACCGATTCCATTCGATGCCCCGGACGGCATGCCGGTCAACCTGATTTTTGTGTTGCTGGTTCCGGAGCGTGCCTCCGAATTGCATCTGGAGATCTTAAGCGAGCTTTCTCAGGTTTTCTGCGACAGGGACCTGCGCGAAGCCCTGCTTGCAAGCCAGGACGCCTCGCAGGTTCATCAACTTCTCAGTGAATGGCATACCCATGCCCCAAGTCAGCGCAGCTCAGCTGTTTCAAGATAACTGCGACAGGCTCGTACTCTCCTGGATCACCGGAGAGGCGAACCGCAGCCTGAGCAGCGACGATATAAATAATTCGACAAAGGGAGTAGTAGGCCATCTCAACTTCATCCATCCCAACTGGGTGCAGGTACTGGATAGCGCGGAAATCCAGTATTTGAAGAAACTCGATTCTTCCTCATTGAAACATTCCTTGCAAACCCTTTCCGTCAACCCGCCGTTCTGTTTCATTATCGCCGGTAACGGTGTGGTACCGCCGGCGTTACAAGCGCTTGCGGAGGAAAAACAAATCCCGCTCATTCGTTCCGCACAGTCCAGTCTGCAATTGATGAACTACCTGCGCGTGTATCTTTCCAAAGTTCTGGCCGAATCGACCAACTTGCACGGCGTGTTCCTTGATGTGCTGGGTATGGGCGTGTTGCTCACCGGGGAAAGCGGGGTGGGGAAAAGCGAACTTGCTCTGGAACTCATCAGCCGCGGGCATGGATTGGTCGCCGACGACAGCGTAGAGTTCTACCAAATTGCACCGGATACGCTGGAAGGCCGCTGCCCGTCATTGCTTAAGGATTTTCTCGAGGTGCGCGGGTTGGGCGTGTTGAACATCCGCACCATTTTCGGCGAAACCGCGGTGCGGCCAAAAATGAACCTGAAGCTGATCGCGCACCTGGAAAGGCCGAAGGGGTCGCACGTTCCCGGACAGGAGCGGCTGCCGCTGGGCGCGAGTTCCGAGAACGTGCTCGGTGTGAAAATCCGCAAAGTGACCATTCCGGTGATGGAAGGGCGCAACCTCGCGGTGCTGGTGGAAGCAGCAGTTCGCAACTACATTCTGCAGCTGCGCGGCATAGACAGCACCAAGGAATTCATCCAGCGCCACGAACAGATGATGAACAAGCAAGCGGGCGGCAAACAGTGAACGGGGTTTGACTCCGGCAGTGCGCGCTCGACACGCCCTATGCAGCTTATTCTGATCAGCGGCCTTTCCGGTTCAGGCAAAAGCATCGCGCTCAACGTCCTGGAAGACAGCGGGTTCTACTGCGTGGACAATCTGCCGGCGAAGCTATTGCCCGATATCACGCATTTCCTGCAGGATGCGGGCTACTCGAAGGTTGCCGCCAGTATCGATGTGCGCAGCGGCGATACGCTCAACCAGTTGCCGCAGCATATTGCCGATCTGAAACGGCAGGGAATTGATGTCAGCCTGCTGTACCTCGAAGCGAAAAATGAAACGCTGATGAAGCGCTTCTCGGAAACGCGCCGGCGCCATCCGTTAAGCGACGATACGCGCACGCTTTCTGAATCCATCCAGCTCGAGCGCGAAAAGCTCGCCGAAATCGGCGATCTGGCGCAGCATATCGACACCAGCGATCTCAACCCCAACGCGTTGCGCGGCTGGATCAAGGATTTGCTGAAGATAAACCGCTCACGCTTGACTTTGCTGTTCCAGTCATTCGGTTACAAGAACGGTATTCCGCTGGATGCCGACTTGGTGTTCGATGTGCGCTGCCTGCCCAACCCGAATTACGATCCGGTGCTGCGCGATCTCACCGGCAAAGACAAGGCAGTAATCGAATTCATGCAAAACGACAAAATTGTGCTCGGTCTGCTCGCCGATATCCGTCGTTTCATAGAAAATTGGCTGCCGTGTTATGCCCGCGACAACCGCGATCATCTGACTATCGCGCTGGGCTGCACCGGTGGGCGCCACCGCTCGGTGTATTTCGCGGAAAAGCTTGCCGAGCATTTCCGTGCGCTGAACCAGGTGCTGGTCAGGCACCGCGAATTTTAACGGGCTCGATGCATCAATCGCATTGCTTTTGCGAGTATGCCGGTTTTGAGCAGCGACCCAGGCTGCTCTACAATGCGGAAGTAATAGCGCCCCTTTCCTCATCATGAATCCTGCGAAAACCATCACCCTCGCCTTCACCGGCGCCTCCGGCATACCTTATGGATTGCGCCTTCTGGAATGCCTGATATCGAGCGGCATACAGGTTTATCTGCTGTATTCACAGGCAGCGCAAATTGTGGCGCAGCAGGAAGTCAGCCTGGCAATACCATCCAAAGCCAAAGAGGTTGAGATTTTTTTCCGAGATAAATATCATGCCGGCGCGGGGCAGCTTCAAGTGTTCGGACGAGAGGAGTGGTTTGCGCCGATCGCATCCGGCTCAAGTCCCGGCGACGCCATGGTGATCTGTCCATGCAGCATGGGCACGCTTGCTGCGATCGCAGCAGGAATGAGCGATAACCTGATAGAACGCGCCGCTGACGTCATGCTCAAGGAAAGCCGCAAGCTGATATTGGTGCCGCGCGAGACGCCGCTGTCGGCAATTCATCTTGAGAACATGCTGAGGCTGTCCAGAAGCGGGGCGGTAATTTTGCCCGCGAACCCCGGTTTTTACCACCATCCGGCAAGTGTTCAAGATTTGGTCGACTTTGTCGTTGCAAGAATTCTCGACCACCTCGGCATTCCTCACCAGTTGGTGGCACGCTGGGGAAAAGGCGGCTGATTGCCTCGGCCGTTTTTTGAAACCCATGCCGGCGCAGGAAACGCTGCCAATTTTCCCGCTCAATACCGTGCTGTTCCCGGGTGGAACACTTCCGCTCAAAATATTCGAGCAGCGGTATCTGGACATGAGCACAAGCTGCCTGCGCTACAACCGGCCTTTCGGAGTATGCCTAATCAAGGAAGGGAATGAAGTCGGAGTGCCGGCTGTGCCTGAATCAGTCGGCTGCACTGCCGCCATTACTGAATGCGATATGCAGCAGCTCGGGGTGCTGCATCTCAGGGCCGAGGGCGTGCAGCGTTTCCGCATCCTCAACCGGCAGGTAGCGAAAAACGGCCTCATCAGCGCCGAAGTCGAGATGCTTGCCGCTGATCAGCAAACACCACTGTCCCCCGAACTGCGCGTCTGCGCCACCGTGCTCAGGCTGGTTATGGAAAAAATAGGCATAGAGCAATTTCCACCGCCTTTTAAACTGGACGACGCGACGTGGGTGAGCTACCGACTTGCCGAAGTGCTGCCGCTAAAACTTGCCGCAAAACAGGAAATTCTGGAAATAGATGACCCCGTCTCGCGCTTGCAGCTCATCCGGAAGTTTCTGGTGCAACAAGGGTTACTGTCATAAGTATGTTCCTACCCTACGGCAACCTTACCAAGTATAAGCCGCAGCTTGTTGCAAAAGTTTGCGCACCGGTGTGGGAAGTGCCGCGTGCTTCGCATCTTCGAAATTAAGCCACAGCTGTCCCGGTTCCTGCGCTTGCTGCTTGACGCTGTCGACCTGCAGCAGCACCGGCCGGATATTCAGCTCAAAATGACTGAATCCGTGCTGCAGCGGCGGCAAACGCTTCGATCCCCTCACACGAGCTGCAAATCCTTCCGCGCAGACAGTACCTACTTCGTCATCAGACGCAATTTCAGGAAAGCTCCACATGCTGGCCCACACGCCCGCTGGCGGGCGCTTTACCAGCAGCACCTCGCGCTTGTGCAGCAAAATAAGCATCACGGTTTGCCTGTGTGGCAGCGCTTTCCTGATTTTGGGCGCGGGCAATTCATTCACTCTTCCGGCTTTATACGCGACACAGCCGCGATGTAGCGGACATGCTGGACAATTAGGGTTGCGTCTCAAGCAAACTCCGGCTCCCAAATCCATCAACCCCTGCGTGTACGCCGTGATACCTCGCCTGGGCAACAGCGCTTCGGACTTGCGCCACAACTGCTCTTGCACTTTTTTTTCGCCCGGGTAACCTGCAACACCGAAGCAGCGCGCCAGAACTCGTTTCACGTTGCCATCGAGTATGGCGCGCTTCTGCCTGTAGGCGAATACGCAAATTGCCGCTGCAGTTGAACGCCCGATGCCGGGTAAGTTAATAATGCAGTCGAAATTGCGGGGGAATATGCCGCATTGTTCATTCATGATGATTTGCGAGGCGCAGTGCAGATTTGCGGCGCGCGAGTAATAGCCCAGACCGCTCCAAAGCGCGAGCACATCATCGAGAGAGGCGCATGCCAGACTTTTGATATCGGGAAAGCGCTCAACAAACCGCAAGTAATAGGGAATGACGGTTGCGACCTGCGTCTGCTGCAGCATGATTTCCGAAAGCCAGATGCGGTAAGGGTCCCGAGTGTTCTGCCACGGCAGATCATGCCGGCCGTGGCGTTTTTGCCAGGAAATTACGCGATCTACAAAATCCTTCATGGCATGCGCTACTTAAGCAGCCCCTTGAGCTTGCCCTTGATAGCTTCATCGGCTTTCTGCTTCACCGCTTCAGTGACCACGCCGCCAAAATCAAGGCTGTATTGCGGGGATTTGAACGGCCCGGAAATGCGCACCGGGATGGTCACGCCTTTGAGTGAAGCAAGCTCCGCTCCGCCCTGCCCTTTGCTGCTTTCCACGACAGATGCCTTGGCCAGATAATTCAGGCTGTCTTCGCCGATATTGATATCGCCGGCACCGGTCAGTCGCAATAGCGGCGATTTCAGGGACAGGTCGTCGTTATGCGCCACGCCGTTTTTGATGATGAAGCTCGCTTTCAGCTCTGTGAAATCGGTCTTCTGCGCCTTGTCCGCGGCCTGGGTCTGCTGCCCCTTGAGCACACCAAGCTTGGCTTTGACGTTGCGTATCGTTTCGGCAATATTGATGCCTTTCACAGCGCCATCGGCAAGATTAAGCGCCGCCTTGCCGTCCAGCGCCTTTTTCATGGCCGTCACCGTGTTGCCCCGAGTGACGACATCCAAAGACACACTTCCTTTGCCTTCGAGCACATCGTAATCCAAGGCATCTTTAAGCAGCGGTCCGATACTTATGCCCTTGAGGTCCTGCTTGGCCGATATAACCGGAATGGCAGCGGCATTAACTGCGACGTTGCCGTTCGTCGATCCCTGGTAGAGATTGGCTGAGATTGGGTTAATGTCGACCTTGCCGTTGGCCGCCTTGAGGTCTATACGTACTTGCTGTGCCTTGACGTTGGCCGCCTTCAGGTTGCCCACGCGCAGGCTGCCGTTGGCGTTGAGATCTTTAAGCGCCGAAAAATCCAGCGGCTTTTCCTGCTGTTTTGTTTCCGCCTGCCTTGCCTCCGGCTGCTTCGTTTCCTGTTTCGGCGGCAGATAGCGGTCCACATCCAGCTGATCAATATCCAGATCAAAACCGATCGCCGGTTTGGAAAACCCCACAACGCCGAGCTTGGCCTTGAAAGAACTGTCCGCCATCTTTCCTGAAAAATTGGCTTGGACGTTTTGTTTTTCCAGATTCGCAGCCGCGGTACCCTTGAGGCCACCGCTTAAATTTTTGACCGGCAGGTCGGGTGCACTGAGAGTAAAGTTGCCGACAATTTCCGGGAAGCTGAATTGCTGCGCCTGGAAATTGCCTGAAATCGGCGTGGCGAGCTTGGCCTTCACCGTACGCTCACCCTGCTTAGCATCCAACTCCACATTAATTATCCCGGTTTTAAACGCCTGCGCCGCGCCTTCCAGCCCAGGCACGGTCAAGTTCGCCGCGATGTTGTTCTCCGGACCGGTCATTTTGGCTACTAGCGTAACCTTGTCCCCCGAAAATTTCTCGCTCAGAAGGCTGAGGCGCGGTGCTTCGAGTTTGACATCCAAATTATTTTTGTCTTGCACGCCGGTCACCGCTAGTTTGAACTTGTCGGCGGCAAATTCCCTGCTTTGCAGCTTGGCGCTGACGTCCCCTGAAGCATTGACCGTGAGCTTGCTGATCCCTGCGGCCTCGCCTTTAACCGACAAATCCAGAGCCAGCAGCTGATATTGCTGAGCATTGAGATCAAAAGTAAGCCGCGTCTTGAGCTGGGTAGAGAGATCGAATTTCGGCTGGTTGCCCTGCACGCTGAAACCCAGTTCGACATTGCTGGGAACACCGTTGGCGATTCTGCCCGTTTTCAGATTGAGACCACGCAAAGCGTATTTTGCCCCGCTCTTTTCATCGCTGTAATTAAGCGTGGTGTTCTCGATGCCAACATGAGCAATATCGAACCTGAACTTTTCCGGTTTCCCGGATTTCGCTTGCGCGTCTTCGGCCCCCCTTTTTTGCGGCACGCCCGCCAAATCATCCATATTGGTGCTGCCATCCTTGTAGCGAATCAGGTTCAGGCGCACCCCTCGAATATCCACCTCATCCACCACCACTTGCTCGCTGAGCAAGGGCAGGAGTTTGAGCGAGACGCGGGTGTTTTCCACCGCGACGAATTCCCTGTCGCTTTTGTGTTCGCTTAAAGACAAGGCTCCCAGCTTGACACCAAGTCCGGGGAAGAAGCTCAGCTTGATATCTCCAAGCTGCAGCGTGCGCTGTGTCTTGTCCTTCACTAATTGCACGATTTGCGGCTTGTACTGGTTGGGATCAAAAATTGCGGCGATATAAGCCGCGAGTCCCGCCAGCACCACAATTAGTCCGGCGATGGACAGTAATGCGTATCTGAAGATTTTTTTCATGGTGTGTGCGTGCTGGATGAAATGGGAGAAACAGTCGGGTCAATACATAATTATAACAGTACGAAAAACAACCACGACAGGCCCTATTGTCGGGTCCGCAACGAGTAGTATAATGTCAACCGCAAATTAGGGTTTCTGTCCTTCCATCATCCAGCGGGGGAATGCCATAATGAGCCGTGACGAATACGTGCAGAAACTGGGGATGCATTTTGATCAGTGGAGCGTATGCCGGCAGCTCCGCTCCTCTGAATTCAGGGTGTTCGAGTAAACCAATTTCCATAGAGACGCTGCGAGGTGTCACCCATGACCAAGCAAGACAACATCTTCGCCGAAGCAACCCAGGCGATCGGCGATTTCAACTTCGGTAAACAAACCGCCGAAGTGTTCGATGACATGCTCGACCGCAGCGTGCCGTTGTATCAGGAATTGCAGCGCATGCTAGGAGAGATCGCGGGCGAGTTCGCCGAGAGCGGATCGAACGTCTACGACCTAGGCTGCTCGACCGGCATCACGCTGGAAACCCTGCGTGGCGCAATCACGGCCGCGGGCAAGCAGGTCCACATGGTAGGGCTCGATTATTCGCAGCCGATGCTGGACCGGGCGGGTGACCGTTTCGCCGGCCTGCCGGAAGATGAACGGCCGCAGCTCATTCACGCCGATCTCAACCAGGGGTGCGTCGTCGAGAATGCGTCGGTAGTCGTGCTCAATCTCACTCTCCAGTTTGTCCGGCCGCTCTATCGCAGCCGGCTCATCCGCCGCATCGCCGACGGCCTGAACGAGAATGGCTGCTTGATCCTGGTGGAGAAGGTGCTCAGCAACGATTCCTTGCTCAACCGCATGTTCATCAAATTCTATTACGACATGAAGCGTCGCAACGGCTACTCCGACACGGAAATCGCGCTCAAGCGCGAAGCCCTGGAGAACGTGCTGATCCCGTACCGGATCGAAGAGAACGTGGAGATGTTGAAGCACAATGGCTTCACAGAGGTCGATACATTCTTCAAGTGGTACAACTTTGCCGGCATGCTCGCTGTGAAGAAACGCAGCGAGTGATGGTCAAGCTCGGCAATTTCTTTTTTCGCTACCGGAACGTGCTGTTTCCGCTCGCATTCGCGGTTGCGATCCTTGCGGGGCGTCCGGAGTATCCTTTCGGTCGGCCCGACATGGACGCTGCATTCGCTCTCGCCGGCGTGGTCGCGGTGCTCCTCGGCGAGACGCTGCGTGTGCTCACAATCGGCTACGAATACATCATCCGCGGAGGCAGGGAGAGTAAGGTCTACGCCGAAACGCTGGTGCAGGGTGGCGTTTTCTCTCATTGCCGAAATCCAATGTACGTGGGAAATCTGCTGATCGTGCTCGGCCTAACGCTGGTGAGCGACTCCGAATCCTTTTATCTGATCTTCATCCCGTTCGCTGTACTCGCCTATACATCGATCGTCGCAGCCGAGGAGGCTTACCTTCGTAGCAAGTTCGGCGCCGAGTATGACGACTATTGCCGCCGCGTGAACCGTTGGTGGCCACGCTGGGCAGGGTTCTCGCGGTCCGTCGAGGGCATGCGCTTCAACTGGAAGCGGGTTCTCGTCAAAGAGTTCAACACCACGTTTCTACTTGTAGTGGCGCTTGTCGGCCTGGAGCTCTTGAGCGAGTACAGCATCCACGGCACAAGCGGGCTTCCTCCAACCTCATACCTGATCGCAGGGGCGTTCGTGTGGTTAAGTCTTTATCTTTTGGTCCGCACGCTCAAGAAAACCGGCCGCGTGAGGGGATGAGCGACGCAGCCAGACTGGTAAGTCCACCACGGCGATGCCCTCTTAACCCACAAGCAGGCCGGCAATGGACGGCAATGCGTACCGGGAGTTTTTTTCATGGTCTGTGCTTGTTGGATAAAAATGGAAGAAACTATTCAGTCAATCTTTGCCTCACTCGGAATATAACAGCCTGAAATAATTTGCACTTTACCTCTTCGGCAGGCTGCCTTTCCTGGCCATCAGCGAGTGGTATAATTTACTGTAAGTTGCTAATTCCTATCCCTCACCATTTTGCAGGAGAACACCATGATGACCCGTGACGAATACGTGCAGAAACTGAAGACGCAGCTCGACCAATGGAACAGCGAAATCACCAAGTGGGAAGCAAAGACCAGGTCTGCCCAGGCCAAGATGAAGGCCGATTATGAAAACCAGCTCAAGGCTCTCCGCTCGCGCCGCGACGACGCGATGACCCAGCTACGACAGGTTCAGGCGGCCTCGGGCGAAGCGTGGATGGATATGATGCGCGGCGCCGACGAGGCATGGGCAAGGTTGCGCGACGCGTTCAGCAAAGCGCGCTCGCATTTCGAAAAGAAATAACCAGGAATCAAGCGAAGCGCCCACCTTCGACAACACAGGGAAAACGATGGAGCGGGTGGTGGGAATCGAACCCACGTCTAAAGCTTGGGAAGCTTTCGTTCTGCCATTGAACTACACCCGCACGCACACGGCTATTCTATTGGGTTCAGCCCCAAGCGACAACAATAGCCGCGTGCCATGCGGGATCAACCTTCTTTGGTCTTGATGGGAATATAAATTGTAGCATCGTTGCGCTTCACCAAAAGCGCAATGGGTTTGGCAGAACCGGTTTCCTTGAGCAGCTTTTTAAACTGCGCGGTATTGTTTACTTGGCTGGTATTGAGCGCCAAGATCACATCACCCGGCTGAATGCCGGCCTTAGCCGCGGCCCCGGCGACATCCTCGACCAGCAAACCATGGTCAACATCCAGTTCCCGTTTCTGCTCGACACTGAGATCGTTCAGCACTAGACCGAGGGGATCCGCGTTCGGTTTTACATTCTCTCCGTGCGTCGCGACCTTTTCGGTGGGCAGCTCGCCGACTACCGCGATTAATTCCATAGCAGCGCCCTTGCGCCACACTTGCAGTTGTACTCGAGTTCCCGGATGAGTTGCGGCAACCATACGTGAAAGATCGGCAGGGTCTTCCAACTGCTTGCCGTTGTACTTCTGGATGACGTCACCGGCAACGAGTCCCGCATGGTCGGCAGCGCTGCCTTTCTCCACCGATGCCACCAACACCCCGGAAGCGCCGGACAGTCCGAATGACTGGGCCAGCTCGGCGCTAAGCGGCTGGATGCTCACGCCCAGCCTGCCGCGGCTCACTTTGCCGTGTTCACGCAGTTGCTTGCCCACCTCCATAGCGACATCGATGGGAATCGCAAACGACAGCCCCATATAGGTGCCGGTGCGGCTCCAGATTTGCGAGTTGATGCCGACTACTTCGCCTTTGAGGTTAAACAAGGGGCCGCCGGAATTTCCCGGGTTAATCGCTACGTCAGTCTGGATATACGGTACATCGATTTCATCAGGCAGCGAACGGCCCTTGGCACTGACAATGCCCGAAGTCACGCTGTTCTCGAAACCGAAAGGCGAGCCAATTGCGGCGACCCATTCGCCAACCTTGAGCGTGGAAGGGTCTCCGATATCCACCTTCGGCAAACCGGTGGCGTTGATTTTGATCAGAGCGATATCGCTGCGGCGGTCAATGCCGATTACCTTGGCCTTGAACTCGCGCTTGTCGGTCAATTTAACAATAACCTCGTCAGCATTAGCCACCACGTGCGCGTTGGTGAAAATATAGCCGTCGTCGCTAATGATGAATCCCGAGCCCAGTGAATGCCCTTGATATTCGCGGGGGACTGAGGGCGGCATGAAGCGGCGGAAGAACGGATCGTTCTCAGGGATAGTGAACTGTGGTGCGAACTCCGTCTGGCGCACCGTTTGTGTGGTGCTGATGTTGACTACCGCCGAACCTTCCTTTTCGACCAGCGCGGTAAAATCCGGAAGCCGCGCGACATTTGCTTGTCCAGTCGGTGACGATGCTTGTGAGGGTTCCTGCCGCGTATGGCCTTGATTCGCCTGCGTGCACGCCACCAGGAATAACAGAAGAATTATAAAAAACTTGCTCTTGTTTATACGCCCAAACATGCCTATCTCCTCAAATTAAATATGGAAAGATGATATGTATTCAAGCTGCGTCCCTTGCACTTAAACCGCGACTGCGCTGCACTGGTTCGCATGGAAACCTCCACGCTTGTGCGCCCGGCTTCAGACAACGACGCAAGAGCGCCTAGTACTGCCGCACGCTCAAGCCATCCCGATAGAACATAAAATACGCGAATTGTTCCCGTAATAGCTTGGGAAATAGGTCGCATGCACCACCTGCGGGTTTTGTTCCCGACTTTCTTGTTACCTATGAACTCTTTCTGCATGATAGAATCTAAATATAGTTTTTCAGTTGGTTTTTTTGCTTGCAAAATGATAGCTCTTTCCATCAATGGCAAACCCCATCGCTTTGACAACGGCACAAATGTCGCACAAGTGCTGGAAAAACTTGAGCTTAAAGGAAAGCGGCTCGCGCTTGAAAGAAACGGCGAGATCGTACCGCGCAGCCGATTCAAGCAGGAAATGCTTCATGACGGCGACAAGCTGGAAATCGTCATTGCGGTCGGTGGTGGTTAAACTGCGGTGAGGTGTGAGGAGTAGATGCCTGTGACCTAACACCTCACCCCTTACCCCTCACTTTTTACGAATCAATATGGACAATTTAATCATCGCCGGCAAAGCCTATACGTCCCGCCTGCTTGTGGGCACCGGCAAATACAAGAATTTCGCCGAGACGCGCGCTGCCATCGAAGCAAGCGGCGCGCAAATCGTGACTGTGGCCATCCGACGCACCAACATCGGCCAGAACCCCAATGAGCCCAGCTTGCTTGAGGTCATTTCTCCCAAGCGGTACACCATTCTGCCCAATACCGCGGGCTGCTACAGCGCTGAGGACGCGATACGAACTCTGCGCCTTGCACGCGAGCTGCTCGATGGCCATGATCTGGTTAAATTGGAAGTACTGGGCGACCCGAACACGCTTTTCCCAAACGTGGTGGAAACACTGAAGGCGGCGGAAAAGCTGGTAAAAGAAGGCTTCAAGGTGATGGTCTACACTTCCGATGATCCAATTATCTCCAGGCAGCTTGAAGAAATCGGTTGTGTCGCGGTGATGCCATTGGCATCGTTGATCGGCTCGGGAATGGGCATCCTTAACCCGTATAATCTTCAAATCATCATTGAAAATGCCAGAGTGCCGGTGCTGGTCGATGCGGGAGTCGGCACTGCTTCGGATGCTGCGATTGCAATGGAGCTGGGCTGCGACGGCGTGCTGATGAACACCGCGATTGCCGCCGCGCAGAATCCGGTTCTGATGGCTTCCGCCATGAAAAAAGCCATCGAAGCCGGGCGCGAAGCGTACCTTGCGGGACGCATGGCGAAGAAACTTTACAGCGCCGCGCCCAGCTCGCCAACCACCGGCATGATTGCCGCTGGCGGCAAAAACCAAGCCGCATAATTCAAATTCCGGTCGCGCCTCAAGACCGACTTCTTTGCCGTGCGCACCGTCCGCAGTTATGTCCTCCGTCAGGGCAGAATTTCAAAAGCCCAGCTCCGCGCTTACCGGGAACTGCTGCCGAAATACAGCGTCACCTACTCGGAAAGCCCGCTGGATTTGGACCGGATTTTTGGCCGCGATGCGCCGAAAATTCTGGAAATCGGTTTTGGCATGGGCGAAACCACCGTGGCGATCGCCAAGGCGCATCCGGAAAACGATTATCTCGGAATAGAAGTGCACACCCCTGGGGTGGGCAGCCTGCTGAAGAGAATCGAGGAGGCAAACTTAAGCAACCTTCGCATCATCCAGAATGATGCGGCGGAGGTGGTGAAAAACATGATTCCTCTCGCCTCGCTTGCAGGAGTGCATATTTTTTTCCCCGATCCATGGCCGAAAAAACGCCATCACAAGCGGCGCCTGATACAGCCGCAGTTTGTATCATTGTTGTGCGAGCGCATGAAAGCGGGCGCGTATCTTCACGCCACGACAGACTGGGAGGATTACGCTCAACAGATTCTTGAGGTGCTGTCCGCCGAACCCCGCCTTGCCAACACTGCGGACAAATTCGCCCTACGCCCAGAATACCGTCCCCTCACCAAGTTCGAGCAAAGGGGATTAAAGCTCGGACACCCGGTATTGGATATCGTGTTCAAAAAACTATAGACGGAACGCTCAGGGTAAAAATAATTGCAGCAAATCGTTGAGAAAGCGCTGTCCTCGCAGAGTGGGCGCTATACGTTGAAGATCCCGGTCAATCAAGCCCATCTTTTCTACGGCATCCAGCTGCTTTTTGAGCTGGGCAAGTGGAAGACCGGTGCGCTCTTCAAATAAGGCAGCCGGAAAACCGTGTATCAGGCGCAGCGCATTCATCATGAACTCGAAGCCGAGTTCGCGGTTTGCGATTTCATGACTTTCCTGCACCGGTGCGCCGCCGGCCGCCTGGTTCATGTATTCCTTCGGCTGTTTGTAGCGCATCTGGCGAATGATTTTTCCCGGCGTGCTGATCTTGCTGTGCGCGCCTGCGCCAATGCCGAGATAATCGCCGAACAGCCAATAATTCATATTGTGCCGGGACTGAAAACCCTTCCGCGCAAAAGCGGAAGTCTCGTAATGCCCGTAGCCGTGCGCAGCCAGCGTTTGCTCTATCATCTCCTGCATTTCAGCGCTAATTTCATCATCCGGCAATTGCGGAGGATTGCGGTGAAAAAGCGTGTTCGGCTCGATGGTGAGATGGTATGCCGAAATGTGCTGCGGCAAATAGGTAACAGCGGTTTCAATATCCCGCTGCGCCTCAGCAAGCGTTTGGCCTGGAAGCGCGTACATTAAATCGAGATTAATGTTGTCAAAATGCCTTTGCGCGATTTCAATGGCCTGGTGTGCTTCCTTTTCATCGTGAATCCTCCCCAGAGCTTTGAGATGTCGCGGGTTGAAGCTCTGGATTCCGATGGACAAGCGATTGATGCCCGCGGAGCGGTACGCGGCGAATTTCTCCGCCTCAAACGTACCGGGATTGGCTTCCAGTGTGATTTCCGCATAACTGTCGACTGGCAACAGCGCACGCACTGATGTGAGAATCGCGTCAATGGATTCCGCCTGAAAAATGCTCGGCGTGCCGCCGCCGAAGAACACGCTGTGAACTCTACGGCCCCAAACTTGCGGCAGCGCCGATTCCACATCCGCCACCAGCGCTTCGACGTATTCCTGCTGAGGAACAGTGCCGTGCGCCTCGTGAGAGTTGAAGTCGCAGTAAGGGCATTTCTTCACGCACCATGGAATGTGAATATAGAGCGCGAGCGGGGGCAGTGTGCGCAAGTGCGATGAGTCGTGAGGAGTAATGGGTGACGAGTAAACCCTGACCCCTGAATGCTGATGTTCTCGTATTTCACTTCCCATACTTTACTCCTTGCATGCAGCTTGCAGCATGGCTACAAGCTGCTTGAGCGCCTGGCCGCGGTGGCTTATTTGGTTTTTCACTTCCGGAGGCAGCTCAGCTGCGGTCTTGCCAAGCTGCGGCAGATAAAACAGCGGATCATAACCGAATCCGCCTTTACCTCGCGGCTCATACAGGATTTCACCCTGCCATTGTGCTTCAGCAATTATAGGATGCGGGTCATCGGCATGACGAACCAGCGCCAGCACGCAGTAGTAATGCGCCTTGCGGTCGGTTGCGGAATGGAGCACTTGCAACAGTTTAAGATTGTTACGCTCATCGGACTTTGGCTCGCCGGCGTAGCGTGCGGAAAGCACTCCCGGCCCGCCGTTCAGAACATCAACGCAAATCCCGGAATCGTCAGCAAGCGCCGGTAGCCCGCTGCATCGGCTGGCATGGCGCGCCTTGGCAAGCGCGTTTTCCATGAACTTCTCATGCGGCTCGTCCGCCTCGGGAATATCGAGAGCAGACTGCTGCACGACCTCGATGTTGAGCGGGGCAAGCAGTTCCTTGATCTCACGCAGCTTGCCCGGGTTGTTGCTGGCGACGACTAGTTTTTTCATGGATTAGAACTTGTTAACCGCTGAGGACGCAGAAAAAAGCATAAATAGACAGGATTAACAAGATTTTTCTGGATTAACAGGATTTAATCCTGTAAATCGTGCGGAATCCTGTGAATCCCGTTAATTGATTTTGCTTTCTCTGCGCTCTCCGCATCCTCCGCGGTAAAACTTTACTTAACTTTCAATGCCGCTTTCTGTTTGGCGATCAGTTTTCTAACCCCGGATTGCGCGAGTTCAAGCAAGGCGTCCATCTGCTCTCGGGTGAACGGCTTGCCTTCAGCGGTGCCCTGCACTTCGACCAGCCCGCCACTCCCGGTCATAACCACGTTCATGTCGGTATCGCAAGTCGAATCTTCCTGGTAATCGAGATCGAGTAACGGTTTTCCCTGGCAAATCCCGACCGAAACCGCGGCGACGAAATCCATGACAGGCGAGGAGGCAATGGCTTTTTGCTTCAGCAGTTTGCTTACTGCATCGTGCAATGCCACATAGGCGCCGGTGATGCTCGCGGTACGGGTGCCGCCATCCGCCTGGATAACATCGCAATCAATCTGTATGGTGCGCTCGCCCAGCTTTTGCAAATCCACCACCGCGCGCAACGCGCGTCCGATAAGCCGCTGGATTTCCTGCGTGCGCCCGGATTGCCTGCCGCTTGCGGCTTCGCGATGGATGCGGGTTCCCGTCGAGCGCGGCAGCATGCCGTATTCGGCGGTGACCCAGCCCTGGCTTTTTCCTTTCAAAAATGATGGTACTTTTTCGTCCACGCTTGCTGTGCAAATCACCTTGGTATCGCCGCACTCGATCAGCACCGAGCCTTCCGCATGCTTGGTGTAATTGCGGGTAATGCGCACCTCGCGCAACTCATTGTGCTTGCGTTTGCCGGAACGCATGGCTACTTGGAGTACTTTTCGATGGTTTTCTGGATTTCGGCGATCGCCTGCTCGATTTCGTCGTCAGTGACCTCGAGACCATCGCGCCTGCTGTCAAAACTGCTCATTTGCGTAGTAAACGCATTAAGCGGCATGGTGTGAGTAGATACTTCAAGGTTGGGTGATACGCTTGTATCCCCGCTCCAGGTCATGCCTATTGCACTGATATTGTCGCTTTTCTCGCCTTCGCGCGACTCAGCCTGGTCTATCAGGCGCTGCACCGCCTGGATTACCGGGTAGCCGGAAACAACAGCGAGGATTTCATCGTCGGAAAGCGGATTCCACAATCCATCACTGCATAATAGAAAAGTATCGCCGTGTCGTATGCGTGTTTTCTTAGACAGCTCTACGTCCGGGGGTGAGATTCCTCCGAGGCAATTGTAAATTATGTTGCGCTCTGGGTAATTTGCTGCCTGTTCACGACTGATGTTGCCGTTGTCCAGCATATGTTGCAATTTTGAGTGGTCGCGAGTGCGCGTCATCAGTTTTGAGCCGTGAAAAAAATACAAGCGCGAATCTCCGGCATGCGCCCAGTAAGCTGTATCATCCTGCACGACGCACGCCACACAGGTTGTGCGCGGGGTATCCAGTAAACGGTGATTGCTGGCGTAACTCAATATCGCCCGGTGTGCATTATCAAATGCGTACTTGAAAAACAACTGCGGTTCCTTGAGCTTGGGAATGGCGTGTTTTTCAAATGTTTCGGAGATAAGCTGCACCGCAAACTGCGCCGCCACTTCCCCGTGCAAATGCCCGCCCATGCCATCGGCGAGCACCATCAGCAATGCATCGCGGCTGTAGGAATAGGCGATGCGGTCCTGATTGCTCTCCCTGCCGCCGATGCGGCTGTTCTGGTAAATGGTGAATTTCATGTTTTAGCGGTCGCCCAGGCCGAGCGTCTCGCGCAGATTCATCAGGAAGTTTTTTTTCCGGACTTTCTTCGGTTCTTCCTGGTCTTTCTTCGATTCTTCCAGATCTTTCTTCGGTTCTTCCAGGTCTTTCTTGGGTTCCTCCGGGACTTTTTTGGGTTCTTCTATAAGAACTTTTTGTAGTGCGAACACGCTGGGCGGACGCTCCTGCGGATCCAGACGCAAGCACCAGTCTATGATTTCCAGTAACTCATCAGAGTATTGGCCATGCCAGATCTTTTTTGCCGATTCCTGCTTGTCCTCATACAACCGGGCGTCTGCTGATTGCGGGGCTACACCGGCAAGGCAGGAAAAAATACTGGCACCGACACTATAGATGTCGCTCCATGGCCCCAACAAATCCAGTCCTTGGTATTGCTCGGGTGGGGCGAAGCCAGGCGTGTACATTGGATTCAGCTTGGGGCTGTCGCGCGTCAATGTCTGGCGCGCTGCTCCGAAGTCCAGCAGCACCGGCGAGCCATCTGCAGCTCGCAGATAGATGTTCGCCGGCTTGATGTCCAGATGCAGAAGCTTGTACGTATGCACTTCCCTCAGGCCGTTCAGCAAATGGCCGAACACATGACGGATGAAACTCTCGTTAATGGTGTCCTTGTGCGATTGGATTTGCTCCTGCAAGGTCCTGCCGCGCTCGTATCGCATCACCATATAAACGGTTTCGTTGGCACGGAAGAAATTCAGCACGCGCACTACGTTGGGATGGACGATGCGCGCCAAGGCCCTGCCTTCCTCAAAGAAACAGCGCATGCCGTAGCGGAAAACCGCCTGACAATCATCGGAAGAGGCTTCCACCGAGTAGCCATCCTTGCGCAGCGCCAGCGCGCTCGGTAGATACTCCTTGATGGCAACAAGATTGTTATGTTCGTCGTAGGCACGGTAAACCAGGCTGAAACCACCGCGGCTCAATTGCTTGTCGATGCGGTAATTCTGCAACTGGTAGCCGTTGGGAAGCGGCGCATTAGATTGTGAAGTCATGCCCGATAAGGATATGCTATTGTTTGAAGTGACCATTATTGTCGGTATTTGCAAGGATAAAGTAAAGAAAATAGATGATCTACAGCATGACCGGTTTTGCGGTCGCCACTAAAGAACTGGAACAAGGCGCACTGAACCTGGAGTTGCGTTCAGTTAACCACCGCTATCTGGACATCCAGTTGCGGCTGCCGGAAGAACTGAGGCTGCTCGAGCCGGCGCTGCGAGATGTCATTGTCAAAGATGTGGGCCGCGGCAAAGTGGATTGCCGTTTAAGTTTCAATCCCTCTAGCAACGCGCCGCAAGCAGTGCAGCTAAACACCAATCTGCTGAAACAACTTGCAGAATTGAATCTCGAAGTAAAGGCCGCTTTGCCGAGCGCCGGCAGCCTAAGCGCCGCCGATGTCCTGCGCTGGCCGGGAATGCTTGGCGGGGATTTCATATCGGCGGAGAGTTTGCACGACACCTGTATCGCGCTGCTGCAATGCGCGCTTCGTGAGCTCAATTCGACTCGAAGCCGCGAGGGCGAAAAACTCAAAGCATTGCTACTTGAACGCATCGAAAAGATGGAACAGCTGGTGGCCGGGGTAACCCCGCGGCTCCCCGAAATCATGGCTGCCTATCGAGAAAAGCTCGGCGGCCGCCTTCAGGAAGCGCTTATCAATCTCGAAGACGAGCGCATTCGCCAGGAATTTGCGCTGTTTGCCGCTAAGATAGATGTGGATGAGGAATTAACGCGCCTTTCCGCTCATCTTGTCGAAACCAAAAGAACCCTGGATCGAGGCGGCGCAGTCGGAAAACGCCTGGATTTCCTGATGCAGGAGTTGAACCGCGAAGCCAACACCTTAGGCTCGAAATCGGTGGATGCCGGGATTTCGCGCGTGGCGATGGAACTTAAAGTGCTGATCGAACAGATGCGCGAACAGATTCAAAACATCGAATAAACGATAAACAATGAACAGTAAACTGCACAACCCGGTCGCGGTAATTCACGGTTTACGGTTCACCATTTACCGTTCACCGCCGCTATGACCGGCGTCCTCTTCATTGTTACCGCAGCTTCCGGTGCAGGCAAAACAAGCCTGGTGCGCGCGCTTCTGGAAAGCGATAATCAGCTGCGCAAATCAGTCTCCTATACCACGCGACCGGCACGTCCCGGTGAGGAAAACGGCGTTCATTATAATTTTGTTTCCCAGCAAAAATTCGAGGATATGCTCAAACTGGGTGAGTTTCTTGAGCACGCCGAAGTGCATGGCCATAACTACGGCACTTCAAAAATCTGGATTGAGCGCGTTATGCAGAGCGGACACGATATGCTGCTGGAAATAGACTGGCAAGGCGCACAACAAGTGCGCGGAATTTTTCCCCAGGCAGTCGGCATTTTCATCCTGCCGCCTTCGCTTGCTTCTCTGGAAGAACGCCTCAAATCGCGCGGCCAAGATAACCCGGAAGTCATCGCAAACCGCCTCAAGGCCGCGCGTGTCGAAATGAGCCATGTGCATGAGTTTGATTATGTTATCATTAACGACAAGTTCGAGCTGGCGGTGCAGGATCTTATGTGCATCGTCCGCGGTTGCCGGCTTAAACTCAAGCAGCAACTTGAGCTTCACCGGGATTTGATTAACCGTTTAATGTGATCAAGAGGAACCATGGCACGCATTACTGTTGATGATTGTTTGAAAAAGATTCCCAACCGTTTTGAGCTGACTTTGGCCGCGACCTACCGCGCCAGGCAGCTCGCCACCGGGGCGAACCCGATGTTGGAAGCCAATAAAGACAAATCCACGGTAATTGCTCTGCGCGAGGTTGCGCAGGGTCTGGTCGGGTTGGATATCCTGCACAAGACGCAAACGTAAGCAACTATCCGCTGTCAGCAATCAGGAAAGGGGTTACGGCATTGCCGAAACTCTAAATTTATATCTGGAAGCTGACTGCTGGTGACTGAATGGCTGACAGCTGAAATGTCCGAAGCGGAAATCCTGTTCAAGGAATTATCCGGCTACATGAAGTCGGAGGATATCGCGCAGCTCGAAACGGCCTACCAATTCAGCGAAACCGCCCACCAGGGCCAATTCCGCAAGACTGGCGATCCGTATATTTCCCATCCAATCGCCGTAGCCAATATTCTGGCGCAATGGCATCTGGATCCGCAGGCGCTCACCGCCGCGCTGTTACACGACGTGATGGAGGATGCGCACGTCAGCAAGGACGAGATCAGCAAGAAATTCGGCAAGCCGGTGGCGGAATTGGTTGACGGCTTGAGCAAGCTCGACAAAATCGAATTTCAGAGCCAGGAACAGGCGCAGGCAGAAAATTTCCGCAAGATGCTCCTGGCGATGGCGCGCGACGTGCGCGTTATTTTGATCAAGCTTGCCGACCGCCTGCACAACATGCGCACGCTCAACGTGATGCAGGCCGAGCAGCGGCGCCGCATCGCTCGCGAAACTATGGAAATCTATGCGCCGATTGCCAACCGCCTGGGGCTCAATACCATCTATCAGGAATTGCAGGAGCTTGCCTTTCGCAATCTCTATCCTGTCCGCTACCAGGTGCTCAGCAAGGCGATCAAGGCGGCGCGCGGGAACCGCCGCGAAGTGGTCAGCAAAATTCTGGATTCCATCAAGCAGCGCCTGCAGGAAGCAGGAATTGAAGCGCAGGTCACCGGTCGCGAAAAGCACCTTTACAGCATTTACAAGAAAATGCTGGAAAAATCACTGTCCTTTTCGGAAGTGCTGGATGTCTACGGTTTCCGCATCACGGTAAAAGATATATCGGCCTGCTATTTGGCTTTGGGCGCGCTGCACGGGCTGTATAAACCGATTCCCGGCATGTTCAAGGACTATATCGCGATCCCCAAGGCCAATGGCTACCAATCGCTGCACACCACGCTGTTCGGGCCGTTCGGCACGCCCATCGAGGTGCAAATCCGGACGCTGGACATGCACCGCATTGCCGAGGCCGGGGTAGCTTCTCACTGGCTTTATAAAAGTTCTGATGCATCGCTCAATGAATTGCAGCAGAGCACCCACCAATGGCTGCAAAATCTGCTGGAAATCCAGTCGGAGAGCGGCGATTCGGTGGAGTTCCTGGAGCATCTCAAGGTGGATCTTTTCCCCGACGAGGTTTATGTGTTCACGCCGAAAGGCAAGATCATGGCGCTGCCGCGCGGTGCCACCGCAGTTGATTTTGCCTACACCGTGCATACCGACATCGGCAACCGCTGCGTCGCGGTGAAAATCAACCACGAGCTGAAGGCGCTGCGGACCGAGCTTAGAAGCGGCGACCGCGTTGAAATCATTACCGCCTCGCATGCCAAACCCAATCCTTCCTGGCTGAGTTTTGTGGTCACCGGCAAGGCACGTTCGCATATCCGGCATTTTCTCAAAACCATGCACTACGAAGAATCGGTGCGGCTGGGCGAGCGGCTTCTGAATCAGGCGCTCATGGGGTTGAAGCCGGACAAAGTCAAAATTGACGACAGCCATTGGAACAAGCTGCTGCGCGATGGCGGCGCCAGATCGCGACAGGAAATCCTCGCCGATATCGGCCTGGGGAAACGCCTGGCAGTGGTGGTGGCAAGGCGGCTGCTGTCGTTGAGCGGGCCTTTGACCAGGGAGGACAAGAAAATCCAGGGCACCGTCACCATCCGCGGCACCGAGGGCATGGCGGTACAATTCGCCAAATGCTGCCGGCCGATTCCCGGCGACCCGATCATCGGCTATATCAAGAAAGGCCAAGGAATGGTGATTCACACCCACGACTGTTCGGTGATTGCCAAAATTCACGCACCTCCTGAAAAAATCCTGGATGTGGAATGGAGCCCGGAAACCAGCAAGCCGTTTGACGTGAGTATCGAGCTGACGGTGCTCAACCAGCGCGGGGTTTTGGCCAAGGTCGCGGCCGAAATCGCAGAGGCCGGCTCCAACATTGACAATGTCAGCATGGAAGAAGGGGAGAGCAGCGCCTACACCAGCATCCACTTTACCTTGCAGGTCACAAACCGCATGCATCTCGCCCAATTGATAAGAAGCTTGCGCAGAATTCCCGAAGTGGTGAGAATCGCCCGGGTCAAGGGCTGATGCCTGTAACGGCATCACCGGCCGGAATAATCCTGAAATCATCTTTTGTGGCCTGCTGCCGGCAATTCGCAGCGAACTGAACGAAACCAGGAATTAAAAGTCTTATTGCAGTATTCAATCTTTTGCTTAGCTGTATAAGTTTGTTATGCCTGTTGCTTATTGGAGGGGGAAAATGTCTAAGGTTTTCGCGGCCTGTCTGTTTCTGGCCATATCGAGCCAATCCGGCGCCTTATTCGCAGATGTAATTTACAAGTCAGTCGGGAAGGATGGCGTTGTCACTTATTCAGACAAGCCAGCGCCTGACGCAATTAAGACTGAGACCATTGATGTGCATGGCCTCTCGCCAGAAGAACAGCGTGCGGTTTTGATGATGCGTGAGGAGCAAGAGACAAAGAATAGTGATGCCTTAGAGCGCATGCGCGCCAAAGAAAAACAGTGGCGCGAAATTGACCAAGAAATCCTAAGCGCCCATGCCGCTCTAAAGAATGCAGAAATCGCATTGGAGAACGGCCGTGCCCCTGAACCGGGTGAAACGCAAGGCACAAGATTAGGCATTCGTCTCACGGAAAGCTATTTTCAGCGTCTCGAGTCCTTGGAGCAAGCTGTAAAGGACGCCAAAGCTCGCCTGGACAAAGCTTACCAGGCGCGGGATCAACTCAAGTAGATTGATCCGGTCGAGCTTGCAATCGGTGGAGATTAAGCCATTGCGGGTTAGCAAAATATTTGTATCCCAACGCGCAGTCTGCTATATATTAATATAAGAGGATACGTTAGAAGCAATTATGGCTAGACTTTTTAAATTAGGTTTGCTGCTTTTGACGACGCTCGCCCCTTGGCCGGTGTGGTCCGAGGTCTACAAGTGGGTGGATGAAGATGGCGTTGTCAATTATTCGAACCAGCCCCCCTCCAACGGCAAGGCTCAAGAATTAGACCTGAATTCCGTCACGTTGTCAGTCATCGAGACTGACAAGATAGATCGGCGCGTTGCGATGGCCGCACAATCCGAAGTCGGCGCACTCAGACAAAAGGTTGAACAACTGGAGAGCCGGCTTGAAGCCGAGCGCTACACACGCGGGTACCCAGTTGATTCGGTGACTATGCCGGTGGTCGAGTATGGCTACCCGTATGGCTATCCCGGCTACCTGTATGCACCGGGCGTGGTTTATGTCCAGCATCATCTGCGGAAATCGCAGATCTTTCCTACAAATTTTATCCGGACACCGATGACGTCTAAGCACTCATTTTCCGGAATGCAGCCCGCCGGATTTCGAACCGGCATGACTCCTTCCTTCGTCAACGTCCGTTGATCCTGGTTGCTGGCTGCAGCAAATATTGGTTTTGTTGACATAGGCGGACTAAAGGCGCGACCTGATGGTCTCGTTGGTATGGTCAAACTCGTCTGCGCCTAGAAGGATCTGGCTCAGACCGGTGAACTCAGGACTGACGTACTACGATAACCAGCCGGAATCCCGTAAACTCCTACGAGACAAAATAGCGCGAGCAGCGCGGGAATCCAGGCGAGATCGGCGCTCACCGTCTGCTGCTGCGCCAAAGCATGATCCTTGAGGGCTGCGATCAAGTCAGCAGGACTTCCAAGCCTGCGGTAGGCAAGGCCCGTCTCCTTTGCAAGCTGCATGAGGTAAGGCTCGCGTAGCGACGATAGATGTTCGCTTCCCGGCGTCGCGCCAAGGCTTTCTATCGGTGCTTTTTCGGTCTCCACCATCTTCTCGCCCTTGACGCTCGTGCTTCGGCCAAGGCTGTAGAGGTCGGTTTGCAATACTTCATCAGTACGCCAATAACCCAATGGCCTGCCGTCGGGATCGAATTTGGGAATGGGCATGGGAACCAAACCGCCTGCGCCGATAATCACACCTTTGGCTTCGCCGGGCTTGCCATCAAACACCGGCCGGTGATGCGGATTAACCGGCGGGGCTTCCTGGCCGTCGGTGACGAATACGAGCGCCGGGAGATCCGGCAGGCTGCGTACGGTGCGCAGACCTGAATACAGCCCTTTGGCGATTTCGCTGCTCCCCACCCAAGCCATCCGCTCGTCAATGTCTGCTAGCGTAGTGGAAATTTCGTGGTAATTGGCGCAGATTTCCACCGGTTCTAATAAAACGAAAGAGCGATACTCGGTAAAGATCCCCAGCCCGATTTTAGAACCGCAAGGCAAATGAAGTAGTGCCTGCTCCAGCGCCTGTTTGGCAAACACCAATCGGCTCACAGGCTTGCTTTTTTGCCGGTAATCCAAAGTGTTCATGCTTTGTGTAATGTCCACCACCACCAGATAATCGAACACGTCCTGCTTGAGCCGGGCGTGAGGATGAAGAAGCGCCAATACCAGCATTGCGCAAGCAATGGGCAATAAGCCGAAATCCAGATCACGGCACAGTAAATTTCTGAAAGCACGGAATTTCATCACGGCAGCCCGAGGGTAAATGCTTTCATGGTGGTGATCGCCCTTTCCATTCCTAGCGGCGGCAGTAACGCCGCCGCATCTCCTTCCTCCTTCTCCGGCGCAAGGCGCAACGCGCGCTCCAAATTATAGCGGACATCCCAGTTTCCGCTTTCCGCTCGCAGCACTTCGCGGTAACTTTGCTTGGCGAGCTCGATAAGCGGTAACGCCTCACCTTCGGCATGCTCGCTTCGCTTTGCCAGTGCTTCTCGAAAATTGAGATTGGCGCTGTTGTACATTGCAGCCGTGGAAAGTTGCGCACCACCTTCGTTTATCACGCGCTGGTAGAGCGAAAGCGCTTCCTGGTGCTTGCCTCCGTGGTCGAGAAAATAAGCTTTGGCAAACAAAACTTCGTATGGTAGTTCGCCGCTTAACATTAGCACCGAGCCATCGCGAATCGCGCGGTCTAAAGCATGGATGCGGTCTAGTTGGTAGCCTTCCACCGCTGCGGCAACGATGCAAGCTAGCGCAAAATAAAGCGCAAATCGCATTTTGCGGTTCAACGCCATGCTTTTACTTCCAGCATTTTCGCGAGCGCCAACATCACGCAGCACAGGAGCGCCGCACTGAAACATTTTCCGGACAAATCGCGCCTTGGCAGCACGTCGTCGTAGCGCAGCGGATGGTTTTCGAGACGGCTTACGTCAGCGATTGCCCGCTGCAGGGCATCCGGGTTTTCCACTTCGTATGCACGGTAGGGCGTGCCCATGCTCTGGAAAAACTTGTGCAGGAAATGTTCAGGCACAGCGTCGGTGTTCTCAGGGGGCGCATCCAGGTCGGCAAGCAGGCCCGGGCTTCTGAACGAGCGGATGTAGAGCCAGTACAGCGCGACGCGGTAGCGCTTCATCTGGCGCGCGATGTGTACACGGGTGTCCTCGTCAAGCACGGCGCCTCCGTCAGAAACCAGGAGGATGATGCGCGAACCGGTGTAGGGGCGGTTGGAGTAATAATTAAGCGCGGTTTCCAGAGCGTGGCCGATATCGGTTTCGGCGAGTCCGCGCCCAAGACCTGCGGCGGAAATCGCCGCCTGGATCACGTCCTGTTTCTGAGTAAACTCCAAAACACGTATCGGATAGGTGCTGAATTCAACCATCCCGAACATATCCTCAGGGCGGCTCGCTGCGAATTCGGCAAGCAGCCTGCGCGCCACACTGCCCTTTGCTTCGTGGCTGGTGTCGAAAATATTGGTCATCAGCGGTGAGATGAAAGATTGGTCCATGCTGCGGCTTCGGTCAAGCAACAAGACAATTTGCGCACCGCGCCCCATTCGCTGCACCACCTCTTCAGAGCGGTACAGACCGGCCAGCCCAAGGATCAAGGCAGCCAGCGCAATCACGCTTACGGAGCGCAGTAGCCATCCCAACACATCCGACAAGGGGTCAGGCGGAATCTGCTGCAGCCAAGGATAGAT
>DATHDD010000034.1:0-3974 GCA_035319205.1 Burkholderiales bacterium
GGGGGAAGGATTCGAACCTTCGAAGGCAGAGCCGTCAGATTTACAGTCTGATCCCTTTGACCGCTCGGGAACCCCTCCGTAATTAAACCGGTTATTATCCTAATTCACTGCCAAAATGTCAATTAAGCTCTCGAATTAATAGGTAGTTAGCGTGAGACCCAAGCGAAAAGTTTCCACCAAAATTGCCACCTTAATCGCCAACACCTTACAATGCATGGTATTTTAAAAAATCGCATTACGATTCGCTAAAATTTCCAGTCCCGGATCAGAGCGACTCACCTTCGGTATCCAAGTTCATGGACGATATAGCGACACTTCGCCGCATACTCAAACAAAATAAGACTGTAGCCGTAGTGGGTCTCTCGGAAAACTGGTACCGTCCCAGCTATTTCGCCGCGAAATATCTGCTTGACCACGGCTTTACGGTGATTCCGGTCAATCCAACCCATAGCGAAGTGATGGGGCTCAGGTGCTATCCCAGTTTGTACGACATTCCGCAAAAAGTGGATATCGTCGATTGCTTCCGAAAAGCCGAAGACATTCCGCCGCTTGCTGATGCCGCTATTGCCATCGGCGCCAAGGTACTGTGGATGCAGCTCGGAATCATCAACGAAGCCGCCGCAGAGAAAGCCAGGAAAGCCGGGCTGGAAGTGGTAATGAACCATTGCATCAAGATCGAATATGCGCGGCTCTTTGGCGGTTTAAGTTTTGTGGGCGTGAACACCAAGATCATTTCCGCAAAGCGGCCGCTATGGCTACCCTATTGATCCGTAGGTTCATCCCGCTATTGGCGTTGCTTGCCTGTCCGGCGGCGCTGGCTCGTGACGATTATGAGATCCAGCGCCAGCATATGGTGCAGGAGATCGTGGCGATGACCACCGACACTCGTTTTGAGACCGGCAGATCAGCGCTCGACGAGCGGCTACTCGCGGTGATGCGAAAAGTCGAACGCCATAAATTTGTGCCGGCAAGCGAGGTTGTCAACGCCTACCAGAACCGCCCGCTTCCCATTGGATATGGCCAGACCATTTCCCAGCCCTATATTGTCGCGATAATGACCGAACTCATGCGCGTGGAAAAAAATCATACCGTGCTCGAAATCGGCACCGGCTCGGGATACCAGGCGGCAATCCTCGCCGAACTTGCCAAAGCGGTCTACACCATTGAAATCATCGAGCCACTCGGTAAGCAAGCGCAAGAGCGCTTGCAAAATTTGGGTTACAGTAATGCGCAAACCAAGGTCGGCGACGGCTATTACGGCTGGGAGCAGTATGCGCCTTACGATTCAATCATCGTCACAGCAGCAGCGAGCCATATTCCACCGCCGCTGATCAAGCAGCTCAAGCCGGGCGGCAGGATGGTGATCCCGGTGGGGGCGCAATTTCTCACCCAGTACTTGATGCTGGTGGAAAAAAATCCGGATGGCACGATTTCAAGCAAACAAATTCTTCCGGTAAGTTTCGTCCCGCTGACCGGTGGACACTAACTCCAGCACCCCGCCTCCCTTATTTTCCATTGCGCTGCTGTCAGCAGCGGTGCTCGGCTGCGAAATCCTGCTGATGCGGCTGTTGTCCATCATCCAATGGCATCACTTCGCCTACATGATCATCAGCATCGCTCTCTTGGGTTATGGCGCGAGCGGCGCCCTGGTGAGCCTCGCGCAAAACAAACTCAAGCAGCGCTTTGCTTACGTCTTTGTGGCCTGTGCCGTGCTGTTCGGAATTTGCTCAGCAGGATCTTTCTTCCTCGCGCAGCAGGTGCCGTTTAATCCCCTGGAATTTTTGTGGGACCCGCATCAGCCTTATCGCCTGCTGCTGATCTACTTGCTGCTTTTTCTGCCTTTTTTCTTCGCCGCGAACTGCATCTGCCTTACTTTTTCGGTATTTCCCGATCACATTCACCGCATTTACAGCTTTGATATTCTTGGCGCCGGCGCGGGAAGTCTTGGCATTATCGTCGCACTCTTTGTTTTTTCCCCGCTCGGCGCGCTGAAATTACTGGGCTCCATGGGCATCGCAGCCGCGGCGTTGGCATGCGTGGAATGCAAGCTGCGTCCGCGCGCACTACCTGCGTTGTTGGCGCTGGGCGCAATGCTGATGCCGTTGGCTTGGCACGGGGATTTTAGCGAACTGCGCCTTTCTCCCTACAAAGAATTGAGCCAGGCCCTGCAGGTTAAGGACGCGCGGATCATTGAGCAGACCTCCAGCCCTCTGGCTCTCATCACGGTGGTCGAAAGCCCGTTGATTCCGTTTCGTCATGCGCCTGGCTTGAGCTTGAACGCCAGCGGCGAGCCGCCGCCGCAATTGGGGATTTTCAGCGACGGCGACTCAATGAGTGCGCTCAACCGTTTTGACCAGCAGTACCAGGCCTTGGGCTATCTCGACTATCTCACTTCCGCTCTTCCCTATCATCTTATCGATAACCCGCGGGTTTTGGTGCTGGGCGCAGGTGCCGGCATGGATGTATTGCAGGGGCTTTATCACCATGCCAAGCAAATTGACGCGGTGGAACTCAATTCGCAGGTGGTGGATTTGGTGCAGCACAGATTCGCCGGATTTTCAGGAAAACCCTACAGCGCGCCGGGTGTCCGGGTTTTTGTCGCCGAGGCGCGCGGTTTTGTCGCGGCCAGCCGCGAGCAGTACGATCTCATCCAGGTCGCGCTGGTGGATGCCTTCGGCGCCTCCTCCGCGGGGCTTTATGCGCTATCCGAAAGCTACCTGTACACCGTTGAGGCGTTCCAGGATTATGTTCGCCATTTGCGGCCCGGGGGAATGCTGGCGCTGACGCGCTGGGTTGCGCTTCCCCCGCGCGATGCGCTCAAACTCTTCGCCACTGCGGTCTCCGCGCTGGAGCAAGATGGGGTTTCGCAGCCCGGAAAGCGGCTTGTCCTCATCCGCGGCTGGAAAACCAGCACTCTCCTGGTGAAAAACGGCGAGTTCAGCGAGCCCGAGATCGCCGCGATCAAAACCTTTTGCCGCGAGCGCTCTTTCGATTTGGAATATTACCCGGGAATTAAGGAATCTGAAACCAACCGCTACAACATTCTGGAACAGTCGTATTATTTTGAAGGCGCGCAGGCGCTGCTCGGTACTCAACGACAGGATTTCCTGGAGCGCTACAAGTTTGACGTCACGCCAGCCAGCGATGACAAACCTTATTTCTTCCACTTTTTCAAATGGCGCGTTCTGCCTGAATTTCTTTCCCTAAAGGACCGTGGCGGGTTGCCGTTGCTGGAATGGGGCTATCCGCTGCTTGTCGCCACTCTCGCACAGGCGCTGCTGGCAAGCCTGGTGCTGATTATCGTCCCGCTTTGGGCTATGGAATTGCGCCGGGAAAAAGCGGCGGCACCCGTAATTTCGCGCGTGCGCGTAGGCTGGTATTTCCTTGCCATCGGCTTTGCCTTCATGTTCATCGAGATCGCGTTCATTCAGAAATTCATCCTGTTCCTGAGCCACCCGATTTACGCTGTGGCTGTGGTGCTGTGCGCTTTTTTGATTTTCGCTGGGCTGGGCAGCCGTTTCTCACAGCGTTTGGCGCAAAAAAACCATGCCCTTCCGTTTTCGCAGGTGGCGTGGGTGGTGTTTGCAATTTGCCTGGTGGCTCTTCTCTATCTCGCGGCGCTCCCGGCTCTATTTAAACAATTCATAGGCCTCCCGGACGCTCTCAAAATCGCGATATCTATTGGTCTCATCGCACCGCTCGCTTTTCCCATGGGAATGCCTTTCCCCCTGGGGCTCGGTTCCGTGGCCTCGCGCTCGGCGCCGCTCGTGCCCTGGGCCCGGGGTATTAACGCCTGCGCTTCGGTGTTGGGCGCGATTCTCGCCACGCTGCTTGCGATCCATCTGGGATTTACGGTAGTAATCGTTGCGGCTCTGGGTTTTTATGTATTGGCGGCGGCATCGTTTCCTCTATCTGATACTGTAAAATCACCATCTGAATTAAAAAGGATTAGTAATCATGGCTGACAGACAATT
>DATHDD010000035.1:0-7990 GCA_035319205.1 Burkholderiales bacterium
AGAGCAGAATATCTGCAAGCCTCGCGCCGACATAACCTCCCAGGTTGTGTACCTCAGTGACAGGGCTGGAGCGCGACCAGGCAGGATCAAGCTTATCGTAGCTTACCAGCACCAGCACAACATACAGTGCAACCGCGACCAGGGCCAGCCACCACGATTCTCGCAGCAGCGCCGCGAGCTTGGGCGGCAGCGGTTTACGCTCGTCAGATTTGGATCTGTTGTATGGTGAGAGCATCGTTGCTTTGCTAACTCAACTTGCAACTACGATTATATCAAGTTGAAGGTGCAACGATGGGTAATTTGTGCCGCCGGGTTGGCATATAAAACAGCCCCCTGATAAGCGGAGGCTTCCCGTTTAACTCCGGTTGCTTCAATCCCACTGCGGGAATTTAAGCGCCGACATGCTACTTACTCATGCTGCGTCACAATTTAGTAGCGCTTGCTGGCTTCTTTGGCAACCCCTGGTTGACTATAATTCTTTTGGCTTCGAAGCGGATATGCCCTGAGAGCGAGAGGTCTTTCAATATACGGCTCACCATCTCGCGTGAAGCGCCTATCATGTCGGCAAGGTCTTGCTGCGAGAGTTTTTCGCCAACCACCAATCTGCCGTCCTCGGGTTTAGCTAATTCAAGCAGGGTACGCGCTACCCTGCCGTAAACATCCATCAGCGCGAGACTTTCAATTTTTCTATCGGCGTTGCGCAACCGCTGTATCAGCCCTTGCATGATCTTGAACGCCATTTGCGGGTTGTGTGCAAGACAGTTTATGAAATCCGCTTTTGTGATCGCCAACAATTGGGTAGGCTCCATGGCCACGATATCGGCCGAGCGAGGCTGTTCATCAAGCAGCGCCATTTCTCCGAAAAGCTCGTTTTTGCCCAAGATGGCCAGAATCACCTCTTTGCCACCGCCGGTACTTAACACCACCTTCACTTTTCCGGAAACGATAATGTAAAGCGCATCAGTCTTGTCACCCTCGTGCATAATGATGGCGTGCTTGGCGTAATTTTTCGCCACAGCGACACGCGACATTGCCGTAAGTTCTTCATCCTGCAAGCCGGAAAATAACGACACATTTTCCAGCAAGTCATTAACCGATGTATTCATGATTTTAATCCTCCGACATCCTCCGCTAGACCGCCATGTTTTAATACACAAAAACAATTCCGACGTGTGCGCGATTACTATACCTGGTTTCGCCGTCGCCGGGATGGAGCACCTGGGCGAAATCAGCCCGTACGCTGAAATATTTGCTATTGATGCGGATGCCAAAGCCGGTGCTTGAAATAAACTCGTTCTGCAATTCGCCAGGCAAGGCATGGTTGCGTGAAACTGCGCCGTAGTCGTAAAAAAGGAGAAGGCGTGTATGCACATTCGGCAGGAGGAACACGCTGCCGAGGTCGGGCGAATAGGCTTCCACCGTTCCTTGGTAACCTGCATCGTTGGAGATTGCGCGCTCGTGGAAACCGCGCACGCTATCAAAGCCCCCCAAACCGTATTGTACGCCGGGAACCAGCGCATCAGGTGTCCACTGCCCGTTAATGGCCGCATGGAACTGGAAATCATTTGCGAATGCCTTGAGCCCGCTCAAGCTGTAACGGACGATGTGATAAGTGTCGGTCGCGTCGAAGCGCGCTGCCTCGAAAGCAGCGGAACCGCCATTGCTGCCCCCCGGAATATTCATCGAATAGCCGGCATTAAACGCCACCTCGGCTGAAGGAAGGTGCCAGGTACCGAAATAGGTCAGGCTTGCCGGATGCACGTTGACGTTGGGGACCACTGAAGTCGTCGTCCCCACTGTGGTCACGCTGTTTTTGAACGCTTCGTAATCCAACCCATAGACCAGCTTGTGCTCATAAATTTCCCCTATTCTGGGCAGTAAATCATTATAGCGCAGCAAGACGATGGTTCCACTGCCACTCACGTTAAACAAGTTCTGCACCGTACCGGAGTTAACATCGGAATAGCCCGCGATGACATCGATGGAATCACCCAGATTGTATAGCGGAACATGGTAGCTGCCACCATAGATTTTCACGTCACTCGCATGATCCGGTGAGGTCTGGGCCTGGAAAGTAAAAACGTTATCCAGATTGAAAAGATTTGAATACTGGAAGCCAGCGCCCACGCGGTAAGTACCTGTTTGGTTGTCGCCAGTGTTGTCGCCATAGGTATATACCTTCCAAGGTTTTTCGTCGGCGACTTTAATGGTGGCATCCACTTCGTTGGGCTGTTCTCCTGCTTTGAACAGCACCGTGGTTTGCTTGGATGGATTTTCATTAGCCACCCTGAGGTTGGACGCAATATCACGCGAATTGGGCGGTAAGCCTTGCTTCAGGCTGGGAAGGCTGTGGCGTATATTGGCATCATCATGATGCTCGTTGCCTTGGATGGTGATCGCCCCAACGCGCGCTTCGATGACCTTGAGGCGCACCACGCCCTGGATCAGCTTCTGTTCCGGAAGAACAACCTGGACCGTGCCATAACCTTTTTTCCGGTACGCATTTTGCAGAGCTTCCAGCGCCCGCTGCACGTCCGCAAAATCTTTTTGCGTGCCGGAATAGGGCGAAACGATTTCCTCGATTTCGTTGGCTTTGAGCAAAGTATTGCCTTCTACGTCAAAGCGTGTGATATCGAATAGTGGGGCGGGTGAAGTCTTTGCATCCTGCGCTGCAGCGCTGGCCATCACCACGGCTAATCCCAGGAAGGTCAGAATTACTAGTGCTCGAGTCACCAAACCCCCCTAAATTAATTCTACGCCGGCGATTATAAGACAATAAACGGGGGAACATACGGTTCCTTACTCAGGCATTACTCGACAGGGTTATCTATTGCTGCTAAATTCGCACAAATCAATTTATTAAATAGTATCTGAAAGTTGCGCCGGTTGAAAACAGTCCAACCGCCCATATACTTCATGCTTTGCCTTATGATGCAGTACTAGACTTCGCCACACATCATGAACACCAAACATTGCCGCTTATTGATAATGGGATCCGGTCCAGCCGGATATACCGCAGCTGTTTATGCCGCGCGCGCCAACCTCAAACCGGTATTGATTACCGGGTTGGCACAAGGCGGGCAACTCATGACCACCACTGATGTGGACAACTGGCCGGCAGATGCCGCGGGTGTGCAGGGCCCGGAATTGATGGAGCGTTTTCTCAAGCACGCGCAACGCTTCGAAACCGAGGTCATTTTCGACCACATTCACACCGTAAAACTCACTGAAAAGCCGTTCAAGCTTATCGGTGACGAAGGCAGCTACTCTTGCGATGCGTTGATCGTCGCGAGCGGCGCCTCAGCCAAATACCTCGGCCTGCCTTCAGAGCGGGCTTTCATGGGCAAAGGCGTGTCCGGCTGCGCGACTTGCGATGGATTTTTCTACAAGGGGCAGGATGTGGCGGTGGTGGGAGGAGGCAATACCGCAGTGGAAGAAGCGCTGTATTTATCAAATATCGCCAAAAAAGTGGTCGTGGTACACCGGCGCGACAAATTCCGCGCTGAAAAAATACTGATTGACAAGCTGATGGAAAAAACCCGCAGCGGCAATGTGACGATCGTATGGAACCACGTGCTGGAAGAAGTGCTGGGGGACAACAGCGGTGTGACCGGAATCCGCATTAAAAATGTCAAGAACAGCGAGATTACCAAGCTTGATTTACAAGGTGTGTTTATCGCTATCGGCCATACGCCCAACACCGATATTTTCAAAGGGCAGCTGGATATGGTAAACGGTTATATCGTCACCAAGGGCGGCAGCAAGGGGAATGCCATGGCAACCAGCGTTCCCGGGGTATTCGCCGCGGGCGATGTCCAGGATCATGTTTACCGCCAGGCGGTAACCAGCGCGGGTTCCGGCTGCATGGCGGCGCTTGATGCGGAAAAATATCTGGACGAACTAGGCCGATGAAAACCCGTAAAGGCATTCCCGGCAAGGAACCACCCTTGTCGGAAGAGGAAAGCAGACTGTTTCGCCAAGCGGTAGAAGGCGTCAAGCCTTTACCTGATAGCGGTCGGGTACAACCAGCAGCGACCCCCCCTCCTCCATTGCCTTTGCAAAGCCTGCGCGACGAGCAGGCGGCGCTATCCGAATCGCTTTCTGATTGGGTACCCCCTCATGAATCAGGCGACGATGCTTCTTTCCTGCGGCCCGGATTGTCACGGCAGATTCTCAAAAAATTGCGCCGGGGCCACTGGGTCGCTCAGGACGAGCTGGACCTGCATGGGCAAAACAGCGACGAAGCGCGCTCAAGCCTGGTTGCATTTCTGAACAGCAGCACAAAATGCGGCCTGCGCTGCGTGCGCATCATTCATGGCAAGGGTTTGGGCTCGAAAAACCGCGAGCCGGTGCTGAAACACAAGGTGCGAGCGTGGCTCATGCAGCGCGATGAGATTCTGGCGTATTGCGAAGCCCGCCCGGTGGACGGCGGAAGTGGTGCGTTGACTGTGCTGCTGAAAGCTTGAGAGTTGATTCCCGCTGGCAACAAAAAATCAAACAAGCAACGCTGAACCCCTAACGCTTAATTCATCAAATCGCAGCTTCACCGGTTTCACCGGTGCGAATGCGCACCACCTGTTCCACCGAAGTCACGAAAATTTTACCGTCGCCGATCTTGCCGGTGCGTGCGGATTTAATGATTGCTTCGATTGCCGTATCGGCGAGTTTTTCCGACACCACCACTTCGATTTTAACCTTGGGCAGAAAATCCACCACATACTCGGCACCACGATAAAGTTCGGTATGGCCTTTTTGCCTGCCGAAACCTTTTACTTCTGTAACAGTCAGGCCGCTTACCCCGATTGCGGACAAGGCTTCGCGAACTTCATCAAGCTTGAAAGGTTTGATCACCGCCTCGATTTTTTTCATCAGATATCCTCAGCTGCTGGAATTCAGGGTAATTATAGAGCCAAAAACAAAATAGATAAATCGCCGCAACGAACCCCGGGACGAATCAAATGTCCTGGTACTTGGAAGTAATCGGGTAGCGCCAGTCCTTGCCGAAACCGCGGTGGGTGATACGGATGCCGACCGGAGACTGTCGGCGCTTGTACTCGCTGGATTTAATAAGCCGCACCACGCGCCGCACATCGTCCGCACTGATACCGCTGCGGATAATTTCTTCAGGGCTCAAATCCTGCTCCACGTAGGCCTCCATAATGGCATCCAGGATGTCGTACGGCGGCAGGACGTCCTGGTCGGTTTGATTGGGCTTCAATTCGGCAGAAGGGGCGCGCTCCAACACGCGCCTCGGTATTACCTGGGACAGACTGTTGCGATAGCGAGCAAGCCGGTACACCATAGTCTTGGCTATGTCCTTGAGCACCGCAAAGCCGCCTGCCATATCACCGTAGAGCGTTGCATAACCCACTCCCATTTCACTTTTGTTGCCGGTGGTAAGCACAATCGAGCCAAATTTGTTGGAGAGCGCCATGAGCAGGGTGCCGCGGATACGCGCCTGCAAATTCTCTTCAGTGGTGTCAGCGGGCAGGCCGGCAAACTGGGAAGCTAACGCGTCGAGAAATTGATCTAACATCGGATTGATGGGAATCTCACTTAAGCGCACGCCCAGGTTTCGGGCAATGGTGCGCGAGTCCTCCAAACTCATACTGGCAGTATAGGCTGAAGGCATCATCACCGCGTGCAGCTTGTCAGCTCCCAGTGCATCCGCTGCGATGGCAAGCGTCAACGCCGAATCAATGCCGCCGGAAAGGCCCACTAGAGCGCCGCGGAAACCATTTTTCGTAACATAATCGCGCACCCCCAGGCACAACGCCTGGTACACGGTGGCTTCCAACGTTTGCGCAGATGCCTTATCGCCGGTTAGGGGAACGCCGTTTTCAAGTGTCACCCAATAAATCCCTTCGCGAAACGCCGGAAATTGGTGGGTGAGCTCGCCTTTCTGGTTCACCGCGAATGAAGCACCGTCGAACACCAACTCATCCTGCCCGCCGACCAGATTGGTATAAATAATCGCCATCCCGGTCTCATGCACACGCTCCCCCACCACCTCGTAGCGTATGGATTGCTTGTTCATGTGATACGGGGAGGCATTCAGCACTAGCAGCACTTGTGCGCCTGATTGTTTGGCGATTCGCGCTGCGTCCGGCTCCCAGATGTCAGCACAGATATTCACACCGAAAGACACCCCCTCGAGTTCAAACACACATGCGTCCGTTCCCGGAACAAAATAGCGCTGTTCGTCGAACACGGTGTAATTCGGGAGCTTCAGCTTATGGTAGGTAGCAATAAATTTGCCATCCCTGATTACCGAGGCGGCGTTATAGCGCTTCTCTCCAACCGCAAGCGGGTGGCCTACCACCACGGTGATGCCATGCACTTTATTCGCCAAATCCTGCAGGGCTTCTCCGCAGGCGCGATAAAAACCCTCTCGCAACAGCAGGTCTTCAGGCGGATAACCGGAAAGGCACAACTCCGGCGCCAGCATCAAGCTTGCTTTCCCGGCTTTGGCCTGATCGGCGAAGCTCAGGATTTTTGCCGCATTGCCGGCAAAATCGCCGACCGTGGCGTTGACTTGAGCGATCGCTATTTTCATCGCATCAATATAGCATTTTTTGCTTGCGCGGCCCGAACTGAGCATTACAATATCAACGCTCTGGCAAACGATACGGCATTGTACGAGCCCGCGTTGCTTTAAAGCAGCATGAGCCACTCATACCAAATCAGGATTGTTGAAACGCTCAGTGAAATTCCGGCGCAAAGCTGGAATGAACTGGCCGGAAATGCGCCTTTCCTGCGCCATGAATTCTTCAGCGCGCTGCACGACACCGGCTGCGCCTGCCCGCAAACCGGCTGGACTCCACGTTTTATCACGCTGTGGCAAAACGGCAGACTGTCAGGCGCCATGCCGCTCTACCTGAAAGCACACTCCTACGGCGAATATGTTTTCGACTGGGCATGGGCGGATCCATACCGGCGTTCCGGGCATCGTTACTATCCCAAGCTGCTTTGCGCGGTGCCGTTCACGCCCATTACCGGCACACGCCTGTTGGCGCAAACACCCGAGCAAAAATCGCTGATGCTTAATGCAGCGCTGGAGCTAGCGCGGGAATCGGGCGCATCCTCGCTGCACTGCCTGTTTCCGCTGGATGCGGAAGCGCAGCAGCTGCAATCGCGCGGGCTGCTATTAAGAGAAGGGGTGCAGTTTCACTGGGAAAACCCCGGCTACCGCGATTTTGCCGATTTTCTCGATACGCTGAACCATCGCAAAAGAAAAAACATCCGGCACGAGCGCCGCAATGTGCAAGGTGCCGGAATCACCTGTGAATGGCTGGAAGGAGCCTCCATCACTGAAGCACATTGGCGGTTTTTCACCGCCTGCTATAACCGAACCTACCATGAGCACTATTCCACGCCCTATCTCAATCTGGAATTTTTCATGCGGCTGGGGGAAAACCTGCCGCAGCATATGCTATTGATGGTTGCGCGGAGGGAGGGCGTGCCGCTGGCTGCTGCTCTCAATTTCCACAGCCCAGAACGCTTATACGGGCGCTATTGGGGGGCGCTGGAGTTTGTGCCGGGACTGCATTTTGAAACTTGCTATTACCAGGCAATCGAGTTTTGCATCGCGCGCGGGATACGCTGTTTCGAAGGCGGCGCACAAGGGGAACACAAGATGGCGCGCGGTTTTCTGCCGGTAAAAACCTGGTCAGCGCATTGGCTGGCCCACCCGCAATTCGCGCAAGCCATAGAAAAATATTTGGACCAGGAAACCCGCGGCATCGCGCACTATATTGATGAACTCACCGAGCACAGTCCGTTCAAGCGCTAAGGGACCTCTGAACAAGTCCCGCGTGGCCACGACGGCGGCCTGGCGGGATGGAATGCAAGAAAGGCGACGACGCGAAGGGCCACTTCCCTTCGCGAGGAGCCTGACACAGCAGTCCGCCCGCGAAGGCGCCCCGGACTCGGACTCGCAAAGCGTGGAGCGGGAAGGGGCGCAAGCTGCTGCAAGAAACATTGTGAAACG
>DATHDD010000036.1:0-12632 GCA_035319205.1 Burkholderiales bacterium
ACAAAGATCATCGCGAGCGTGGCGAGATAGACTAGAAGCTGGAGGGCGGTCGGCCGATCAGTGTAGCCGATCAAGGTATGCAGGACCTTGCCCAGGACGCTGTTGTCAGCGAGGAAGTTCGACGTGTCCCAGAGCGTTTGAGCAAACGCCGTCACGACGCCGGAGAGTTGAAGGAAAGCGACCGCCTGAGCAGCCATGCCTGCTGCAAGCAGCGCGAGCAGCCAACTCGTGACAGAAAAAAGGTGCCGCGCAGGGATACGAAGTAGTCCGTAATACATCAGTGCCGAGACACCGGCGCCGAGCAGTACGCCTGTCACACCGCCCATCACCATCGCGATGGCTGTTTCTTTGCTTGACATCGCGATGCCGTAAAGGAACAGCACTACCTCGGAACCCTCCCGCAGCACCGCAATGCCGACAACAATAGCGAGCGCAGCCATCGTACGGCTGCCGGCAGCAACTGCCTTACCGACGGCTTTCATCGTTGCGGCAATCTCGCGGCCGTGACGCGCCATCCAGACGTTGTGCCAAGCCAGCATCACGACCGCGGCCAGCAAAATCAAGGCATTGAAGAGTTCCTGCCCCGACCCGGCAAAGGCGTTGGCGATCACTCCCGCGAATGCGGCCACGAGGCAGGCGCCGGCAACACCACCGCCGACTCCGTAGCCGACCCATAGACCTCGACTTGTAACGCCACGCGTAGCGGCGAGCACGATACCGACCACGATGCCGGCCTCGATAACCTCCCGGAAGACAATAATAAGTGCCGCGATCACTAAATTTCTACTCCGCGATGATCACGCCGTTGGCAGTTTTCTCATGAAACTCGCCGATAAACGGGTATCGGCCGGGTGATAGCGGCCCGATGAAGACAGAGGCTTTAGACTTCGCTGGAATTACTTTTTCGCGGTTCAGCTCATGACTTTCGAATTCTTCGGCAGACTCGTCTTGATTATCGATGATGAGTTTGATTTTTTTCCCTGCCGGAACTTGGAGTTCAGCCGGTTCGAACCGGTGGTCCCGAATAATCAACCTGTATTCAAGATCTGCGGCAAAAGTTAGACCCGAAAAGAGCATAAAGACTAGGAATAAGTAACGCATTAAGATACCCTCTTCTTGAAAAGCAAATGATAATCATTCTTATTAAAAGAAGCAATCCCATCCTTTAAATAAATAAATCATAGATTTAATTTGCCACTTAATCAATTAGTTAGTACTTAGCAACGCCATAATTAATATATGGCAATAGCCTATTAATGCTGCTTATTTTTACTTGCTTTCGGAACATATCGCTATGAAAGTTCACTACGAAATTTTCACTGGCATTACCAAATCAAATAATTGTGCGCTTCTTTTTCATATTGATAGAGCAACCGGGGGGAAATGATGCGAGCATATTTGAGATTGCTAGAGTTCAGGGACAATACAACAAGTAAAAATGTAGAGCGTTCAAAGCGTGATGATGCAATTCCTGCCTAGTGGGGGAGTTTCAGCTTTCAGGCTCAAAATGTGCCTTGACAGAGGTGGATTGGTTTTCTTCAATTTTTACCCTGAACATAAATGTATAGGGAGGCAATTTGCTTTTTATTACAACCCTATGCTTGCCGGTTGGTACCGCCAGCTTTTTAAGCGGTGGCGAAATACCCATTTTAAAGCCGTCCACATAAACCTCGCCTCTCGGCGTTACATCTAAATTCAAGTAGCCTACTTCACCCTCAGTGGCTGACGGTGCAGTTGTTATTTTGCTGCTTTGCGCAGTTCCTGGGGTTTTCTTTCCAAGCGGAGTAGTCGTAGAAAGCGAGCGCTCCGTCTCGATGTTATCACTACCAGGTGTCTCGCTTTTGGCGGCTGGCGGTATACCGAGGATGCCGGCGATACGTGTCTCGTAGGCCGGCCACCATTCGCTGAAGAACATAAATAAAGCCACTGCTACAACCGCAAGCCAGCCTGCTGCTATCAAGGCCGTTTTGCTCCCTTTATGGTCTTTCGGCGCCGGCGTGAGTTTTAACTGGCTTTCCTTGCTTTTCGCACCCGGTAATTCGATGATGGGATAAGCGCGATTTGTCAGCTTCATCGTGCTTTCCATTGTGGTCGCCGTCGGGAACACGGGCTCCTTTCTGGTATCAGGCACTAATTCAAGAGATGTTACAGCTGGTTCTATTCTGCGGGTCCCCCTACGCTCCAGCGTTTGCTGTTGAGGTTGCTTCAGTGCCGCAAGCTGCGAGGGTGGGGGCGACAACGTTTTGTAATGCCTTAGATCGCGTGCAAGTTCGCTTGCTTTCTGGTATCTATTTTCAGGAAGCTTGGCCAACGCCTTGGAAACAATAAAATCGAACGCGATGGGGATTTGCTTGTTGATTTTCCTTATATCAGCCGGTGATTCGTTTAAGATGCGGTACATTATGTTGCTGATTGAATCTCCGTCAAACGGCGCTTTCTTGGTCAACATCTCATACAGCACTACACCTAGCGAAAAAATATCCGACCGGCCATCTACCGATTTACCTACAATCTGCTCTGGCGACATGTACTTGGGTGAACCGAGGATTGTCCCCGTTTCAGTCTTTGAGCCTGTAGGCAAATGAGCAATACCGAAATCGGTGATTTTCACCTGGCCTGTTTTCGTGATCATGATGTTGGCAGGCTTGATATCACGATGCACGATGCCATGCTGCTGCGCATAAGCCAAGCCGTCAGCGATCTGGGCCACAATCTCGCTGATACGGTCGTACGACATGCTTGTGCCGGCTTTGAGAATTTCCCGCAGGGACTGTCCCTCCAGGTATTCCATCGCGATATAGGCAATGTTTTCGGATTCGCCGGCATCATAAATTGTGACGATGTTAGGATGGTTGAGGCGGCCGGCTGACTTGGCTTCGCGATAGAAACGCTCTTCAAAGTCTTCGAATTCGTCTTTTGGCAAATCCAGGTTAATCGCCTTGATAGCTACGGTGCGATCGATTACGGGGTCAACCGCCTTGTAGACGGTACCCATGGTGCCACGCCCCAGTTTTAATAAAATCTCGTAGCGCCCTAGCTTTTGAATCGTCACAGGGATTTCACCACCAATTTTCGTGAAAAAATAGAATCGGGAGAAATTGCAAAATGCAAATTCTAACGGTATTTAGGTTCCTTATTACACAGCATAATGTCAGGTGAGATATCACGCAAGCCGTGTTTATCAATCTTGGCAAGATAGTTATGCGGGGTTATAGCCGCAGGGGACAATCGCATTGTTAGGACGACTTGACGTGTTATCAACGAACAAACAGGCGCCCCTTTAAGCTAATCATTAAAGAATGGGGAATTCGACAGCAGACAACATCGTCGCGCCGGCCTGGGAATCCATTTCCGCGCGAACCAAACAAGATGTTTGCGACTTGTTGCGTCGCCCGTGGCGGAATAGAATACACAAGGCAGTTTCCAACAATGGCCTCACATGGCGGATTGATTGGTCGAGAAATGCTTTTATCGACAATCCTGGAGGAGGGTCAGTGATGAAGTTCAAGCGAATGGGCATATTGGCCACGCTGGCGGCCGCTGCGCTGGCCGGTTCCGCCCTTGCGGGACCGACCGTGTTGCGTGCTTCGCACCAGTTCCCAGGCGGCAAGGGCGACGCACGCGACGAGATGGTGCAGATGATCGCGCGCGAAGCCAAGGCGGCCGATGTTGGCCTCGAAATTCAGGTTTATCCCGGCGCGTCGCTGTTCAAGCCCAACGAGCAGTGGAACGCGATAGTGAACGGCCAGCTCGACATTACTTCGATCCCGCTCGATTACGCGAGCGGCAAGGTGCGCGACTTCAGTGCTACCTTGATGCCCGGTCTCGTCCGCAGCCACGCTCGTGCGGCGCGGCTCAATGACTCGCCCTTCATGAAAGACATCAAGGCGAAGATCGAGAAGGCGGGCGCGATCGTGCTCGCCGATGCGTGGCTTGCTGGCGCGGTTGCCTCCAAGAAGGGCTGCATCCGTAAGCCTGAGGACATTAAGGGCCAGAAGATTCGTTCGGCTGGACCGACTTTCGCCGCCATGTGGCAGCAGGCCGGCGGCTCGGTCATCAACATCCCTAGCAACGAAGTCTATAACGCGCTGCAAACAGGGGTCATCGAGGCGACCGATACCAGCACGGGCAGCTTCGTATCGTTCCGCATCTACGAGCAGGTAAAGTGCATAACTGCGCCCGGCGACAACGCGCTGTGGTTCATGTACGAGCCGGTGCTGATGTCGAAGAAGAGCTTCGACAAGCTCGACAAGAAGCAGCAGGAAGTACTACTCAAGGCCGGCAAGAAAGCGCAGGACTACTTTGCCAAGGCTGCTCCAGGCCTTGACGAGGAAATGATTAATACGTTCAAGAAGAACAATGTCGAAGTCGTGACCATGAGCGCTGCAGAATACGACGCCTGGCTCAAGGTGGCGCGTGAAAGCTCCTACGTGGAGTTCGCCAAGGAAGTTCCGGACGGCAAGAAGCTGATCGACGAGGCGCTCGCCGTTAAGTAAGCCTCGATTTCGCAGTCGGCCGGCGAGCTATCTCGCCGGCCGATTGTTATTGACCGAATCTCCATTCACGCGCTGGGGGGACGCATGGATCGTTTCACTCGGGCAGTCACGCTGGTCTCGCGTCTTTGCGGAATCATCGCCTCCGCGCTGATCGGCGCGGGCGTGCTGGTCGTCTGTCAGATGGTGTTCCTGCGTTATTTCCTCAATCAGAACACGATCTGGCAGACCGATTTCGTCACCTACAGCTTGGTGGCAGCGACGTTCATCGGCAGCCCCTACGTGCTGATGATGCGCGGGCACGTGAACGTTGATGTTCTCCCTCATTATCTCGGCCCGCGCCCGCGCTATTGGCTGGCGCTCGCTTCCGTCGTGGTGTCGCTCGCGTTCTGTATCATCATGACAGTGCTTACCTTCATGTTCTGGCATGAGGCTTGGACCAACAGGTGGGTTTCCGACACCATGTGGCGGGCGCGGCTGTGGATTCCCTATAGCTCGATGCCGATCGGGTTCGGCATTCTGAGCTTACAATATGTCGCCGACCTGATTAATCTGGTAACAGGCCGCGAGCCGCCGTTCGGCATTAAAGCGGTGCGCCAAACATGAGCCCGACCACCCAGGGTGTGATCGTCCTCGTCATCACGCTGGTCGCGCTTTTGTCGGGCGCACCGGTCGCATTCGGCCTCGGGGCAATATCAATCGTTTTTCTCATCATCTTCCATGGGGTCGACTCGCTGCACGTGGTGGCCGAAACGTTTTATGCTGGGCTGAGCGATTTCACGCTGGTAGCGATCCCGATGTTCGTAATGATGGGGGCGGCGATCGGCTCCTCACCCGCGGGCAAGGACCTCTACGAGGCGCTTGACCGGTGGCTCTACCGGGTGCCCGGGGGACTGGTGATTTCCAACCTTGGTGCTTGCGCGCTGTTCGCCGCGCTCACCGGCTCCTCGCCAGCGTGCTGTGCCGCCATCGGCAGGATGGGCATTCCCGAGATGCGCAAGCGCGGCTACCCCGACGACGTGGCGACCGGCTCGATCTGCGCCGGCGGCACGCTCGGAATCCTGATACCACCCTCGATCACGTTCATTCTATACGGCATCGCGACCGAGACCTCTATCGGGCGCCTGTTCCTTGCCGGCGTGATCCCCGGCGTGATGCTTACCGGCTTGTTCATACTGTGGACGGTGTTCATCATCTGGAAGCGGGGATTCCACGCGCATGCGGCGAATTTCCGCTACAGCTGGAAGGAAAAGTTCCAGTCCGTGCCGAAAGTGGCGCCCTTCCTCGCCATCGTCATCGCTGTGATATACGTGCTCTATGGCGGGATCGCGACGCCCTCGGAGGCGGCGGGCGTGGGAGCAGCGCTCTGCATGGTGATGGCGGTCATGATCTACCGGATGTGGCGGCCGAAACAGTGGTGGCAGATCCTGCGCGATACGACCCGTGAGTCAGTGATGATCCTCATGATCATCGCTGCCGCTGTTCTGTTCGGCTACATGCTCACCTCGCTGTACCTCACCCAGACGCTGGCGCAGGGGATCGCCGACATGCATGTGAACCGCTGGGTACTGATGGGAATGATCAACGTGTTCCTGCTGGTGTGCGGATTTTTCATTCCGCCGGCAGCGATCATCCTGATGACCGCCCCGATTCTTTATCCCATCATCAAGGTCGCCGGCTTCGACCCGGTGTGGTTCGGCGTCATTATGACCATCAACATGGAGATCGGCCTGATACACCCGCCCGTGGGGCTGAACATCTACATCGTGAACGCGATCGCTCCCGACGTTCCGGTAACCAAAGTCATGTGGGGCACGATTCCCTATGCGCTTTGTATGATGCTGCAGATTGTGATCCTGTGTGTGTTTCCAGACATTGCCACCTGGCTGCCCGATTGGTTGATGGGCATCAAGCACTGAAGCGGTGGCAGGCGCTAGTGACGGGCGTACTCGACTGCTGCAGCCACTAACGAATTTTAGTGAAAGTAATCGGCGGAATAAGCCCGTTATTCCACCGTGACTGACTTGGCGAGATTGCGCGGCTTGTCCACATCGGTGCCCCTTTGCAGCGCGGCGTGATAAGCGAGGAGCTGCAAAGGCACTACGTGCAGAATGGGGCTTAGCCAGCCGGCGTGCTCCTGCAACTGGATGACATGCACGCCGTCTGCTTCCTGAATGCGTGTATCGAGATCGGCAAATACATAAAGCTCTCCGCCGCGGGCGCGCACTTCCTGCATGTTTGACTTGAGCTTCTCCAGGAGCGCGTCGTTGGGTGCGACCGTCACCACCGGCATGTCGCTATCCACCAGTGCCAGCGGCCCGTGCTTGAGCTCTCCCGCCGGATAGGCTTCCGCATGGATGTAAGAAATCTCTTTCAGCTTGAGCGCTCCTTCCATGGCTATCGGATAGTGCATTCCGCGGCCGAGGAACAGCGCGTGGCGCTTTGCTGCGAATTTTTCACCCCACGCCGATACCTGTTTTTCCAGGCCTAGCACATGCTGAATGGCGTTAGGGAGATGACGCAAAGCGGTGCCCCATTTCGCTTCATGCGCGGGCGTGATTTTTTTACGCAGCTTTGCCAGTACCAGAGCCAAGAGGAACAGCGCGGTTAACTGCGTGGTGAACGCCTTGGTGGAGGCGACACCGATTTCAGGCCCGGCGCGTGTCAGGAAACGCAAACCAGATTCGCGCAGCAGCGCGGACCCCGGCACGTTGCATATGCAAAGCGAATACTTCTGGCCGAGTCTTTTCGCGTGCTTCAGCGCTGCCAAAGTGTCGGCGGTTTCGCCGGATTGCGAAATGGTGATTACCAGCGCTTCAGGATCAGGCACGCTGTCGCGGTAACGGTATTCACTCGCCACTTCAACAGCGCACGGAATACCAGCGAGGCCCTCGAGCCAGTAACGGGCAACCAGTCCGGCGTGGTAGCTGGTGCCACAAGCGATAATCAGCACGCTTTTGATGTCTGCCAAGATTTCGGCCGCACCCGGACCGAAAATCTCCGGAGTGAGCAGCGCGCCCACCCCTTCCAGGGTGTCGGCAACGGCGTGCGGCTGCTCATGAATTTCCTTTTCCATGAAATGGCGGTAGTTGCCGAGCTCTGCCATTTCCGGACTTAACTCGCTCACATGCACTGCGCGCTCCACCGCATCGCCTTTGGCATCAATCACACGGTAGCCGGATAAGCTGACGTCTGCTATATCGCCTTCTTCGAGATACACGAATTTTTGCGTGACCGGCAAAAGCGCGGAGACATCCGAGGCGATGAAGTTTTCCTTTTTGCCCAGACCCAGCAGCAGAGGGCTGCCTTTGCGCGCGCACACCAGACGCTGCGTGTCGCTGGAATCCACCACGCCAATTGCGTACGCTCCGCTAAGCTCCGCCACCGCTTTGCGCGTTGCATCCAGCAAATCCTTGCTGGTGCGGTAATGGGAGTGAATCAAATGCGCGATGACCTCGGTATCGGTGTCGGAAGTGAATTCGTAGCCCATCTTTTTGAGCTTCTCCCGCAGCGCTTCGTGGTTCTCGATGATGCCGTTATGCACCACTGCCAGCGTGCCTCCGCTCACGTGGGGATGGGCGTTGTTCTCGGTGGGCGCGCCGTGCGTCGCCCAGCGCGTGTGCGCGATGCCGAGCTGCCCGTGCACTTTTTGCTTTTGTGCCTGGTTGCTCAATTCAGCGACACGCCCCACGCTGCGAATGCGCCTCAAGCCACCGTTTACCACCGCGAGTCCCGCGGAGTCGTATCCGCGATATTCAAGGCGGCGCAGCCCCTCCAGCAATACCGGGACTACATCACGCTGAGCTATGGCGCCGACTATCCCGCACATATCAAGAACCCGTGAAGAGTAAAGGGTAAGCGGTGACGGGTAATACCCGACCCTCACCCCTGACCCTCTCCCCCGGAGAGAGGGAATTAAGATTTGATTTTGCTTGGCGCCTCACGCTATGAACAAGGTCTTCCTTGGTCAATGCTTTCCCTTTACGCCTCACCCCTTACTCCTTACTTTCTTTTGAGGGCGCTTCCAGCCGCGGACTGACACCTGCTTGACCCGCGACAGCGTGAGCTCGCCGGCAGGCGCATCTCGTGTCACAGTGGTGCCGGCGGCTATGGTCGCGCCTTTGCGGACGGTAACCGGCGCCACGAGTTGCGTATCGGAGCCGATGAACACATCGTCCTCAATCACTGTGCGGTGCTTGTTGGCGCCGTCGTAATTGCAGACGATGGTGCCTGCACCAATGTTGACATTTTTGCCCACCGTAGTATCGCCTACGTAACTTAAATGATTGGCCTTGCTGTCCTTGCCGATATGGCTGTTTTTCACTTCGACAAAATTGCCGATATGCGCCTCATTTTCCAGCACGGTACCAGGGCGCATTCGTGAATAAGGTCCGATGCGACAATGCCCGCCGATCTCCGCGCCATCGATAACACAATAAGGCAGAAGCTCGGTGTCTGCGGCAATCTTCACGTTTTTCAGCAGGCAATTTGCGCCGACTCTGACCCTGTTGCCTAACGTTACTTCTCCTTCGAACACGCAGCCGATGTCAATTTCAACATCGCTACCGCAATTCAATTCCCCGCGAACGTCTATGCGCGACGGATCGGCAAGGGTCACTCCCTGCTCGAGAAGCTGGTTGGCGCGCTCCCGCTGATAAAGCCGCTCGACCTGGGCAAGCTGCGCTTTGCTGTTGACGCCCAGCGTTTCCCAATCATGTTCCGGCTGAATGGAGGAAACTTTGGCGCCGTCCTTGATTGCCAGCGCCACGATGTCGGTGAGGTAGAATTCCTTCTGCGCGTTTTTGTTGCCGAGCCTGCTCAGCCAGTTTTGCAGCCGTGAAGTTGGAATCGCCATGATGCCGGTATTGACCTCGCGGATCTTCCGTTCGTAGACACTGGCGTCTTTGTCCTCGACGACGCGCGATATAGCGCCGTAATCGTCGCGCACGATGCGGCCGTAGCCGGCGGGTTCATCCAGCTCCACTGTCATGAGCGTGAGCTGGTTGGGTTTGAGCATGCGCTTGAGTGTGCCTGCCGCAATCAACGGCACATCGCCATACAGCACGAGAGTGATTCCGTCCTTGGTTAAATGCGGAAGCGCCTGCTTCAGCGCGTGGCCGGTGCCGAGTTGCGGCTCTTGCCTGACCAACACCACATCGGCGCCTTTAAACTGCTCAGGCAATGCGCCGCCGCCGTGACCATACACCACGCAAAGCTTCGCAGGTTTCAGCGCGCGCGCAGTGTCCAGCACATGCTGCAACAACGGCCTACCGGCAAGTTTGTGCAGCACCTTGGGCAAATTCGAGTGCATGCGCTTGCCTTTGCCGGCAGCGAGAATGACGGTATTCAACATGTTTTACTATGAGATTATGGCACAACGAACAGCGGATTTCAGCGCAGGCCTGCAGCTGCGATCTTATTGAACACGTAGCGCTCTAATGCTTGTTTCTCCGCCTTGCCTAGAAATAAGCCGGCTTTGCTTCTTCGCCACAGAATATCCTCGGCAGTCCGCGCCCATTCGCGTTCGATGAAGTAATCCACTTCGCGGCCAAACAATTCAGCGCCAAAATTTTCCCCAAGGTCGGAAACGTCGCGCGCGTCTTGCAACACATCGCGGGCGAGGCTGCCGTGGCGCAGCGCTATCCCGCGCAAAAAAACCGGCGGCAACTTCGGGTAAGAGTTCACCAAATCGACCAGGAAGCGTTGGAAATCATAGTTGGGAATTTCGCCGCCCGGCAAAGGCTGTTGCGCGGTCCAGGGAGATTTCATCGCCGTGAACCACGGGGCGAGGCTTTTCAGCGCGGCCTCGGCAAGCTTGCGGTAAGTCGTAATCTTGCCGCCATACACCGAAAGCAGCGGCAGCCGCCCCTTGTCGTCCGTTTCCACGATAAGCTTGTAGTCGCGGCTCACGTCAGAAGGATTGGGATGCCCGTCATCATAAAGCGCGCGCACCCCACTGTAGCGCCACACTACTTCAGATGGATAAATCCTGCCTGCAATATAGCGGTTCACCGCCTCGCAAAGATACTCGACTTCGGAATCCGAAGCGGCCACCGCAGCGGGATCGCCCTGGTAAGAAATGTCGGTGGTGCCAATCAAGGTGAATTTTTCCTGGAATGGAATGGCCAGTACGACACGCTGATCGTAATTCTGCAGCAGATAGGCATGATCTCTTTGGTACAGCCGTGGCACTACGATGTGGCTGCCTTTCACCAGCCGGATGTTGTGCTTGGCTTTCTGCTGAATGACATCATTAAACAGCGAGTGAACCCAAGGACCGCTGGCGTTAACCACAGCCTTGGCCTTTACCTCGATGCTTTCACCGCCGCGCTCGATTATCGCTTCCCAAAATTGGCCATTGCGTTTTGCGGAGGCGCAGCGGGCGCGCGGTAATAATCTTGCACCCAGATCCTCGGCGCCGCGCACGTTGGCGATCACCAGCCTGGCATCATCCACTCGGCAATCGGTATAAACAAAGCCCTTCTTAAACTCGGCCTTTAATGCGCCGCCATAATCGCTTTGGCGCAAGTCAACCGCGCGGGATGCTGAAAGCATGCCCGTGCCTCCCAGATGATCGTAAAGCCACAATCCCAAACGCAACATCCAGGCCGGCCTCATTCCCTTGGCGCGGGGCAAAACGAAGTTTAATGGAGAGATGAGGTGCGGCGCGCTCTTCAGCAGGATTTCGCGCTCGGCCAGCGCCTCCGCCACCAAGCGGAAGGCGTAATTCTCGAGGTAACGCAGCCCGCCGTGAATCAGCTTGCTGCTCGCCGAACTGGTGGCGCTGCCCAAATCTCCTTGTTCGCAGAGCAGCACAGACAGCCCGCGGCCCGCGGCATCGCGCGCGATGCCTGCGCCGTTAATTCCGCCCCCGATGATCAGGAGGTCAATCGTATCCTGCGCCATGGCTGCAACGCCCGCAAACAAGGCAGCCGAGACTGCCTTTGCAATTTTGACCGGGGGACGATCGCCACCAAATTACTTTTTGCGCAATTTGCGGATCGCGGCAAGCTGGGCCGCGAGCATGGCAAGCTCGGCCTCGACCAGCGCCACTTCCTGCTTGCCCTTGACACTGCGACTGGCTTCTTCTGCTCGCTGTATCGCTTCCAGCGCTTTCGCTTCGTCCAAATCTTTGCCGCGGATCGCGGTGTCGGCAAGCACAGTAATCAGGTTCGGCTGCACTTCTAGAATACCGCCTGCCACAAAAACCTGGATTTCTTCTTCCTGGTTCGGCAACTTGAGCCGCACCGTGCCGGGTTTGATGTGGGTCATCAACGGCGCGTGGTGTGGGTAAATGCCGAGCTCGCCCATTTCGCCTGGAAGCACCACGAATTCCGCATCGCCTGAGAAAATCGATTCTTCAGCGCTGACGACGTCTACATGTATGGTATGGGCCATTAATCAAAACCTCGTTGAGTGTTCAGCGTTTGAAGTGGTGATGAAGCAACGGTTTTGCACTCAACTCTCTACATTCACTATTACAATGTTTTCGCTTTCTCAACTGCCTCCTCGATAGTGCCCACCATGTAGAACGCCTGCTCGGGCAGTTGGTCGTATTCGCCGGCGACGATGCCCTTGAAGCCCTTGATGGTGTCTTTGAGTGTTACAAATTTGCCTTTCTGGCCGGTAAAGGTTTCTGCCACGCTGAAAGGCTGCGACAGAAAGCGCTGGATCTTGCGGGCGCGGAACACGATCTGCTTATCCTCAGGCGAAAGTTCGTCCATGCCGAGAATAGCGATGATGTCGCGCAATTCCTTGTAGCGCTGCAGCGTCGCCTGCACTGAGCGCGCCGTATTATAGTGCTCCTCACCCACCACAAGCGGGTCCACCTGGCGCGATGTGGAATCCAGCGGATCCACTGCAGGATAAATGCCGAGCGACGCGATATCGCGGGACAACACCACGGTGGCATCGAGGTGACCGAAAGTGGTGGCGGGAGACGGGTCGGTCAGGTCGTCAGCAGGCACGTATATCGCCTGAATCGAAGTAATCGAGCCGGTCTTGGTGGAAGTGATTCGCTCCTGCAGACGCCCCATTTCTTCAGCCAGCGTCGGCTGGTAGCCCACCGCTGAAGGCATGCGGCCGAGCAGCGCTGATACTTCAACTCCCGCTAGCGTAAAGCGGTAGATGTTGTCGATG
>DATHDD010000037.1:0-6040 GCA_035319205.1 Burkholderiales bacterium
AACAAAATGATATTAAGCTCGCTGGAAGAAACATCAGATACTTAAGGGGCACAAGTGCGCCCTCAGTAGGAATTTCGCAGTCTCGGCATCGCCTATTGCGCTTAAGACAATCGCAATTCAGTGCGCACGAACTACGTGCAATTCAGACAGATGCAGCATCTCGTGGGGTGCATTGAGCATCATCGCGCGCATAGCACTCTCCAGCGGACAATTCTCCTGTTTAACACATGACATCGAAGATATACGTAATGCGGCAAGCTTACTTGATACTGACGCCGGGAACAAAATGATATTAAGCTTGCTGGAAGAAACATCAGATACTTAGGGTGCACAAGTGCGCCCTCGGTAGGAATTTCGCAGTCCCGGCATCGCCTACTGCGCTCAAGACAATTGCAATTCGGTGCGCGCGAACTCCGTGCATTTCAGACGGCGCTACCGGGTTTGCTCACTTTCTAATCATGCGCCGGAAGCAGACACTCCCGGCGCATGAAAATGTCAGGTGATCGCCAGCTGTTTAGCCTTGCTCACAGCCTTTTTGGGCAGGGTGAGTTCCAGCACGCCCTGCTCATAGTGCGCCTTCGCGGCTTTGTCGTCGACATCCTGGGGCAGCGTGAAGCTGCGGTAAACATTGCCGTAATAGCGTTCCTTATGAACCACTCTATCGCCGTTTTTCTTTTCCTTTTCCTCTTTTACTTCGGCGCTGATCGAAACTTGGTTATCATCGATGTTGACGGCGATGTCTTCTTTTTTCACGCCCGGAATATCGGCGCGCACGGTATACGACTTGTCGTTCTCACTAACATCAATCTTCATCTGCAAAGGGGGTTGCCCCTGCAGGCTGATCGGGCGCAGGAAAAACCCCTTGAACCAATCATCAAGGTCGGTATCTGCGAACGGATCATAACGAGTAATATTGGCAGTCATGGCTTGCTCCTTATCAAAAAATTAAACGAAATTTTGCGGAAACCCAATCCGGCCTTACAGCAGGCCAGATAACCACTTGTTTCACGTAATTACAATATAATCCAGGAATAACGTGCTGTTTTTGACCTGGATCAAACAAATGCCCATAACGGCCAGTTGCTCGTAATTTTATGACCGATGCGAAACGCGCCCGGAAGAATGTCCTGAACGGTGCGAAATTGGACCTGCTGGCCGAGGCGCTTGCCAGGGTCGCCAACGCGATCTTCATTACAGACGCGCACGGACGCATCGTCTGGTCTAACAGCGCTTTCTGGCAATTGAGCGGTTATTCCGAACGGGAGGTCCTGGGCCGCACCCCAAGCTTTCTCAAGTCGGGACGGCAGGACGCAAGCTATTACAGCGAAATGTGGAATACCGTCCGCTCAGGCAAGGTTTGGCGAGGCAAACTGGTCGAGCGCAGGAAGGACGGCACGCTTTTCGTCGTGGAAGAAACCATCACGCCTCTGATGGACCCGTCTGGCAGCATCACTCACTTCATCGCTATACAGCACGACTTGACATTGCGCGAAAAGGAGAGGGAGCGAACGCAGTTTCTCGCTTACCATGACAGCCTGACCGGTCTTGCCAATCGTGCGTTCCTGCTCAAGTTCCTGGAGGAGGTTATATCCTTGGCTAAGCGGGAGGGGCACATGGTAGGGGTGCTGTTTCTCGACCTGGACGAATTCAAGGGCGTCAACGACAGGCTGGGTCATCGTGTCGGTGACCGCCTGCTGAAGGCGGTGGCGGAACGCCTTAATTCTGCGGTGCGCAAAACGGATATGGTGGCGCGTATCGGGGGAGACGAGTTTGTCGTTGTTCAGGCCGACCTGGCGAATCTTGAGGCAGTGCAGGTCTTGGGCCAGAAACTGGTGAACCGAATCGGCCAGCCCTATAATTTTCACGGAGTGAAAGTGAACATCAAGACCAGCGTGGGGATTGCAATATTTCCAGTAAATGGAAACGAACCCGAACGGCTACTCGCTCTGGCGGACCGTGCGATGTACAAGGCCAAAAAAGCCGGCGGCAATAGATGCCAGTTTGTTGATCACTAATACGGTCTTTAGCGCTCTACCGGGGGTGTGAATAAATAACCCGCCCCCCGTACCGTCTTGATAAAAGTGGGTTGTTGCGCATCGGGCTCGATTTTTTGCCGCAGGCGACCGACTTGAACATCGATGGTGCGGTCAAACGGCCCGGCCGCGCGGCCGCGTGTGAGATCGAGCAGTTCATCCCGGCTTAATACCCGGTTCGGGTGGTTCACGAATACCGCCAGCAAATCGAATTCTCCGGTGGTAAGAGGGGTATCGATATTTCCCGGAGAAAACAGTCGCCGGGTTGAAAAATCCATCCGCCATCCTGCAAAGCGCACGATGGTGACCGTGTTGGCGCGTTTGTGGCTTGCACCGGCGCGCCGCAAAACGCTGCGTACCCGGGCCAGGAGCTCGCGCAGGTCGAACGGCTTGGCAAGGTAATCGTCGGCTCCCATTTCCAGTCCCACCACCCGGTCTACGGTTGCTCCTTTGCCGGTCAATATGATGATTCCAACATCGGAGTGCTCCCGCAAGTAGCGAGTCAGGGTAAATCCATCCTGGCCGGGAAGCATGAGATCGAGAATGACCAGATCCACCGGCGTCGATGCCATGACCCGGCGCATCGCCTCGCCGTCACCTGCAGTGCTAACACGGAAACCTTCCGCCGAAAGGTAGCTATGCACCAGTTCGCAGATCGCCGGTTCATCATCCACCACCAAGATGTGTTTTTCTGTCGTCATAGAGGAAGTTGAGCCGTAACGCTGTTACATACTGTTTCAATATGTGCGGTTTTTGTTATTCCCGGTTTACAAAGTCGCTTTAATCTACGCTCGTGACATCTGCTGAAAATTCTCGTAAGAACAATCATAGCCCAGATGTTGCGATCAGGGAAACCTGCAGGCAAATGGCTGAGTTAGTTAATCAATTGAAATAAAAACGGTTTTATTTTGATTTGGAGGATTTTATGTCTACGCCGATCAAGCTGCACAGCGTTACCTCTGTCCCCTGTGACGCTCAGGTGGGTTGCGATGTTTGCAGCCTGAATGATTTATGTTTTCTGTCCCACGTGGAGGAAAACGAGCTCGCGCGATTTGACGGCCTGATTCAGCATAGGCGGCCCATCAAGCGCGGCGGTTATGTGTTCCGGGCCGGAGCGCCCCTGCGCTCTCTGTTCGCCATTCGAGCGGGTTCGTTCAAGACTTCTGTTCTGCATGATGACGGGCGGGAGCAGGTCACGGGTTTTTATATGGCCGGAGAAATCATGGGTCTGGATGGAATAAGCTCTGATACCCACACCGTGAATGCAGTAGCGCTGGAAGACAGCGAGCTTTGCGAACTGCCGTTTTACGAATTGGAACGGCTGGTGCGCGACATGCCTTCTCTGCAGCACCATTTCCACAGAATCATGAGCCGGGAGATAGTGCGCGATCACGGAGTGATGCTCCTGCTCGGTGCGATGAGCGCGGAAGAACGCATAGCAACGTTCCTGCTGCAGCTTTCAAAACGCTACCTGGCGCGGGGTTATTCAGCCAGCAGTTTCTCCCTGCGCATGGGCCGGGGAGAAATCGGCAGCTATCTTGGACTCACGATCGAAACCGTGAGCCGCGTTTTATCAAGGCTCCAGGAAGAAGGTTATGTCAGCGTGCAAAAACGGGATATCTGCCTCAAGAACGTACCAGGCCTGAGGAAATTGATCGGCAAAAACGACGTGAGCATGCGCGATTTTGCGGCGCGCCCGGGAGCACTGCATGCAGTTGCTTGATCCTCTGAGGTTCCGACAAATGGCCAGCAGTCAGGGCGCTCGCATCGGTACAGTTTTCGTAGTGGATGATGACGAGGCAGTGTGTGACATGCTGAGAACCCTGATTGAGGCGGACGGCTTCAAAGTGCAGACTTGGCGCACGGCCGAAGCATTTCTTGCCGACTATGAGATTTCCCGACCCGGTTGCCTGGTACTGGACCTTGATCTCCCGGGGATGGACGGCCTGGAACTTGCGGAAATGCTTTTGGCACAGCGAGCAAGGCTGCCGATTATTATCGTGAGCGGCAGGGGGGATTTGCTAACCTCGAGCCGGGCCAAGAGCATCAATGCGATGGCTTATTTAAGCAAGCCTTTTGATAATCAGTTATTGATTGATTGTATCCGTCACGCCATGGCATAGGCCTAGGTTTCGTCCTAACTCCGTTGTTATTATTGTTCCAGCATGAGGCGGATTTGTTGAGCCAGGGTTTCCTTGGTGTAGGGTTTGGTGACGAGTTGAATACCGACATCAAACTGTCCGTCATGGGCCAAGACATTTTCCATGTAACCGGATGTATACAAGACCTTCATAGCAGGGCGGCGGCGCAAGGCTTCACGCGCAAGCTCCAATCCGTTCATTCCGCCCGGCATGACAAGATCGGTAAACAATAGATCGATAGGGCGCCCTTCTTCCAATAGGGCAAGCGCCTGTTGCGCGTCCGCCGCTTCGAATACTGAGTAACCCAGATCTTGCAGGAAGGCAGCAGCCAATTCCCGCACGCCTTCGTCGTCCTCAACCAGCAGCACGGTTTCGCCTTCAGCTCGTGGCGCGGAGCTTGACGCATATTCTTTCATGAGTGCTTCGTTGTTGCTCTTTGCCTGTGGCAGGTAAAGTTGTACCGTAGTTCCGCGCGAAATTTCGCTGTAGATCCTGACGTGCCCCCCCGATTGTTTGACAAAGCCGTACACTGTCGCCAAGCCGAGGCCGCTGCCCTTTCCGGGGCCTTTGGTGGTGAAAAACGGCTCGAACACCCGCTTCATCACTTCCGGTGGCATACCGCTGCCATTGTCCGACACCGCGAGCATCACATATTCTCCTGGCACCATGTCGCTCATGTCCTCGCCGGGTATAGTATCCGCCAACGCAGTAGCTGCTTTGATGGTAAGTTCTCCCCCTCGAGGCATGGCGTCGCGCGCGTTGAGTGCGAGATTGAGGAGGGCGTTTTCCAGCTGGCCCTGGTCGGCTGCAACTTTTGCCAAACCAGCTTGAATTGCGGTTTCGATGTGGATGGATTCCCCCAAAGTCCTTCGCATCATGTCGGTCATGTTGTGAACCAATTCGCCGATATCTATCTCCCGAGGCTGCAGCGGTTGCCTGTGGGAAAATGCAAGCAGATTCCGGGTCAGTTCTGCGCCGCGCGCCGCAGCTTTTGCCGCGTTGTCGGCAAGCTTGAGCAACAAGGGGACGTGAGCGACACGTTCCTGAAGCATCTGCAGGTTGCCGCTGATCACCGTGAGCAGATTGTTGAAATCGTGAGCCACGCCGCCGGTTAACTGTCCTATTGCCTCCAGCTTCTGAACTTGCAGCAGCGCTTCTTCGGCGCGGAGGCGCTCGGACATCTCATTGCGCAAAGCGCGGTTGGCTTCAGCCAGTTCCCGGGTGCGCTCTTCCACCCTTATCTCCAGTTGTTCGCGGGCTTCGCGCAGCGCGTTTTCAGCTTGTTTGCGTTCGCTGATATCGCGAATGACCGCAGTAACCAGGTTGGCCTTTGAGGTTCTCAATGGGCTCAACATGATGTCTACGGGGAATTCGACCCCGTCCCGACGCTGCCCGAAGAGCTCCAGGCCCGCGCCCATGGAACGGGTGCGTGGTTGAGCGGCATAATCCACGCGATAGCTCATATGCTTATCGCGATAACGCTCAGGCAGAAGGATTTCCACCGGTTTCCCAATCAGGCCGTTTCGGCTGTAGCCAAACAAGGCCTGCACCTGGGCGTTGACCCGGACGATCAGTCCCTCTGCATCAACTACGACGATTGCATCGGGCGCTGACTCAAATAGCCTCAGCAATACTTCATCGCTGTTGTGCACAGCAGCACCACGCCGATGTTTGCGTCCCCTGGAGGATTTACTTTTGCTTGCTTTACTGGAACTTGCGGTATGAGCCGGATTCCGTTTCCTTGGCAACGTGACACTCCTTTGTCAGCCACTTGGTATTATTGTACAGCACGCAGTATTCATTACTGCGAGCCATGCCAGCCCAGCGCACCTGAATGCTGCGTGGAAGAGGTATATCTTGGTAAAA
>DATHDD010000038.1:0-8610 GCA_035319205.1 Burkholderiales bacterium
CAGATAGTCAGCGGGGCATCGCTGATTTTCCTCAATACTTCTGTCTTAGAGCCGCATGAAGCGCAGCGATATTCGTATATCGGCATAAATATTCCTCAATTTCAAAAGACTGCATATTATAGCGTAAGCGCTTGCGATTACACGACCAATAAATGGGGGCAGTTTGCAGCAAACTCAAGGGCTTATTCTCCGATGTACAACAACAGCCCGCGCTTCCTCGCGGCGTGGAAAGCAGCAAGGAAAATCACAATCCCTGCGGCGAGATAGATCAAGTTTAGCAGCAGCGCGCTCAGCAGCTGATCGGTGCGGAACTGATGCTCGATCATCACTGCACGCATGCCTTCGAACACATGGCTGGATGGCAACGCCAGCGCGAGAGGCTGCAGCCAGCCGGGTAGTACGTTAATCGGGTAATACACACCGCTCACCGGCGCGAAGGCGAAAATCAGCGCCCATGCCAGGTTTTCCGCGCCTAAGCCCCAGCGCAGCACCAGCGCCGACACCATCAGGCCGATTGCCCAGCCCATCATCATGAGATTGGCGAAAAAAGCAATGAGCGGCAGCCCCATGCTGAAAATAGAATAATGGTAAAGCGGGATTGCCAGGAGCGCGGCGGCGCCCACGCCGATTAAAGTTCGCAGCAGGCTGATGACCAATTTCGAGCACACCAGCTCGTATGAGCGCAGCGGGCTCACAAACAAATGGCCAAGGTTGCGAGAATACATCTCTTCAAAAAAGGTGAGCGATACGCCCAACTGGCTTCTGAACAGGATGTCCCAAAGCAAAACCGAAGCAATCAAAAGCCCAGGCGCCTGCGCCACCCAAGAGCTGTTGGTGGTCAGGAATTTTGCGATAAATCCCCACAGAATCATTTGCACGGACGGATAATAGGCAAGTTCCAGAATACGCGGCCATGATTTGCGCATGAGATACACATGGCGCAGCACCATCGCGCCGATGCGCCGCGGGGAGAACACCACTGCTCTCATGTTGCTCCTCTCATTGCCTGCTCATCTGCGCGGCGGCGCGCGACATCCAGGAATACTTCTTCCAGATTGTTGCGTCCATAACGTGTCAGCAGAGCCTGCGGCGTGCCCTGGTCAACGATTTTTCCTTCGCGCATCATGATTACATCAGAGCACATGCGTTCCACCTCCAGCATATTGTGTGAGGCGAGCAAAAGCGTTGCAGCGCTGTGCCTCTGATAATTTATGAGCATGCCGCGCATGCGATCGCCCATGTCAGGATCAAGCGAAGCTGTAGGCTCATCGAGCAGCAGCACTTCTGGCTTATTGAGCAGCGACTTGGCAAGCGCAACCCGCGTCCTTTGCCCCGCGGACAGCGTGCCGTAGGGCCGGTGCATAAAAACGCCGATTTGCAATTCTTCCGAGAGTTCCTCAAGACGCGGCTTGACATTTTTCAAGCCGTATAAGCGCGCATACACCGTCAGGTTTTCAGCGACAGTGAGGCGCTTGGGCAAATCCACGTAGGGAGAAGTGAAATTCATGCGCGGCAGCACGCGGTAACGGTGCCGCAAAATATCCTCGCCCAGGACAGTCACACGGCCTGCGGTCGGCAGCAGCAAACCCAGCAATACCGAAAGCGTGGTAGTTTTGCCCGCGCCGTTGCCGCCCAAGAGCGCGCAAGTGCTGCCTCGGCTCACGCTGAAGCTCACTGCATCCACAGCCAGCAGCCTGCCGAAACGCTTGGTCAGGCCTTCAACTGATATAGCGTAGTCGCTCATTAATGAATGGTTGGCTGAAACTGTGGGTTTTCTACTATTTAGCTGTTGCACACGCGGTTATTGATCAGATAAGTTCTATACATAAGTTCTATACAAAACGCGGGAACTATGCTAGTTTGTCGCTGCCTGAAATTCGGGCATTCTTTATAAATCCGGCTCCAAACTTTTACTCCATAATAACTGCAGCAAAAGCTAATTTTATCTTAAATCACTCTAGACAATTGATCATGACAGCAGTTAAGAAGCTTACGGGAATTGCTTTAGCCTGCGCCGCTGCCGGCATGTTTGTAACAGCCGGCAACGGCAATGCCATTGCAGCTGAAGGTAAGGTTCGCTGTGAAGGCGTGAACGCGTGCAAAGGCAAAAGCGACTGCAAGTCCGCCAAGAACGCTTGCAGCCCAGGCCAAAACGCTTGTAAAGGTCAAGGCTATGTGCTGATGAGCGAAAAAGATTGCAAGGCCGCAAAAGCAAAGGCTAAGCCTACCTAATTAAACGCAACCCAACATCCTGTCTGCTCCAAGAGCCCGCAGGGTGTCACGTTTCTTTGCTTCTGTTATTCTTTTTTTTATGCTCCACTCAACCAAATCCCGCAAACCCGATTATTTGGGCTTTGGCCTAGGGTTGAGGATTCCACACTACGACGAGATTCTTGCGACCCGTCCCAAAGTAGATTGGTTTGAGGTTTTGTCCGAAAACTATTTCGTCCCGGGCGGGAAACCTCTCCATTATCTGGAGCGCATTCGCGCAATTTATCCTGTGGTCATGCACGGGGTATCGCTCTCGATAGGTGGTACTGATGCCCTGAATCTAAATTATCTGAAACAACTCAAGGCCTTGGCAGACAAAATCGAGCCTAAATGGATATCCGACCACTTATGCTGGACCGGAGTGGGCGGATTAAACCTGCATGATTTGATGCCGCTTCCCTATACCGAAGAAGCGGTGCAGCACGTGGTCTCAAGAGTCAAACAAGTCCAGGATTTCCTGGAACGCAAAATCCTTCTGGAGAACGTCTCAAGTTATGTCACCTATAAGCAGTCCCAACTCACCGAGTGGGAGTTCCTGACCCATATCGCAGAGCAAGCCGACTGCCTGATCCTGCTCGACATCAACAACATTTATGTCAGCAGCTTCAACCACGGCTTTGAGCCCCAGGACTATCTCGATGGCATTCCCGTCGAGAGAGTGCAGCAGTTCCACTTGGCAGGCCACCAAAACTGCGGCAATTACATTGTGGACACCCATGATCACCCGATAATCGATCCGGTGTGGGCGCTCTACGAAAAAGCCCTTGAGCGCTTTGGCCCCATCTCCACCATGATAGAGCGGGACGACAACATCCCGCCCCTCAAAGAGCTTCTCGCCGAACTAGATCTCGCTAGAACAATTGCAAAGCCGATTCTCGCCAAGGCAAAAGCGGCATGAAAGGACTTTTGAATCTGCAGAAGGAATTCCAGAACTACGTGTTCAAGCGCGGCGAGCGCATGGAACGCGAAGTCGTGGGCACCCGGCGCGCCAGCGCCAAAACCCGGCTTGGCATTTATTCCGGCGCCTACCGCCTGCGGCTCTTGGAAGCGCTGGATACCGATTATCCCGCCTTGCGCGCGCTGGCAGGTGATGATGAGTTCGAGAAGCTGGGGTACGACTATATAGAAAGCCACCCCTCCCCGTATTACAACATGCGCTGGTACGGCGGTGAACTGGCGGAATTCCTGAAAATCACGCCGCCTTACAACAAGCATCCGGCGTTAAGTGAAATGGCTGCTTTCGAGTGGATCATGGCGCTCGCGTTTGACGCTCCTGATGATCCGGTAGTAACAGTGGAAGAAATGGCCAAAATTCCAGCGGTCGCCTGGCCTGCACTGGTATTTGCGCCCCACGCGTCACTGCAGCGCTTGAACCTGGAATGGAACGTCCCGGTGTTCTGGAAAGCGGTGGATAAAAAAGATCAGCATGAACTTCCGCTGAAAAACGAGTATCCGGTAGCTTGGGTACTGTGGCGCCGCGGTCTTAATACTTACTTCCGCTCGATAAGCGTCCAAGAAGCGTGGGCGCTGGATGCGATGAGAATCGGCAATACTTTTGCGGAAATCTGCAGCGGACTTTGCGAATGGATAGATGAACTTCAGGTCGCGCAGTACGCCGCGGGCATGCTCAAAAGCTGGATAGCCGAAGGCATGATTACCAAAGTTTCCTTCACTGGCCAGGCACCAGCGAAGTGAACGGCCACTTTTTCATGCGATCTTGCCCAGCCCGCTAAAAAGGAATATCGTCCTCCAGATCTTCAATTCCGCCGCCCTTGCCCTCAGTTTTGGAGACAGCTTGCTCTTTTACCGGTGCTTCCTGGCTCATGGCCTCCGAACCGCCAGCGCGGCTGCCAAGCATCTGCATGCGGTCCGCGACAATTTCGGTGGTGTAGCGATCTTTACCCTCCTTATCCTGCCACTTGCGTGTGCGCAGCGAACCTTCAACATACACCTGGCTGCCTTTTTTTAGATACTCCCCGGCGATTTCAGCGAGCTTGCCGAAGAAAGCCACGCGGTGCCATTCAGTGCGCTCCTGCTTCTCGCCGCTTTTGTCCTTCCAGCTATCGGTGGTAGCGACGCTGATATTGGCGATAGCCCCGCCGTCGGGCATATAGCGCACCTCCGGGTCGCGCCCGAGGTTGCCGATGATTATCACTTTATTCACTGAAGCCATATGGAACCTCTGATCAAGTCCATTCAAACCTCCCCTGCTATCAATCGTATGACATTCTGTTCGTCAAAACCGCTGCTGTCCACTTTGAGATACGCCACGCCTTCGGCAGCGAGCACCAGCGCTTCTTGCACTCCCGCAATCGAAGCAAGCTGCCGCGACAAACCGCTGGCGCGGTGGCTATCCATCGCCGGAATCGGATAGATCTTGGTTTCCACGGCAACCGGCATTTTCATGGTGAACGCCGGTATGAGCCATATTGCCAGCAATACAAAGCCGAAAGCGAATACCGCCTTTGTGCCGTAATGCTGCGACAGGTACCCGCTCGACGCAGCACCGACAAAAATGCCTAAAAACTGCACGCTGCTGTACACGCCTATTGCAGTGCCCTTGGCACCGGGCGGCGCAATTTTTGAAATCAGCGAGGGTAGCGACGCTTCGAGTATATTGAAAGCAGTGAAGAAAGCGAGCAACGCAATAAAGATTTCCCACAGGCTGTCAAGCAGCCACGGCAGCAATAACTGCGTGGCAAGCATCAATACTACCGCTGCGCAAAACACTTGTTTGAGCCTGGCTTTCTTTTCCGCAAACAAAATAGCCGGCAGCAGCAACACGAAAGAACCCAGCATCACTGGCAGATACATAAGCCAGTGGCGGTCAACGCCGAGCCCTGCCTTGCGCAAAGCAAACGGCACCACCATAAACAGGGCCATCAGCACCGCATGCAGCGCGAAAATCCCGTAATTCAATCGCAGCAGCTGGCTATCAAAAAATACCGCGAGCAGTCTTACACTCTGACCATCGCCCCCTGTAGAAAAACTGTGTTGCGGATCTGGAATCACCGCGTACACCACGCCAATCGCCGACAGCGCCAGCACGCCGGTCATGGCAAAAATGCCCGGCACGCCGAGGACCTGATTAAGCAGCGGCGCAGCGACCAATGAAAGCGCAAAGGTAAGCCCGATGGTCGAACCAATCAGTGCCATCGCCTTGGTGCGTTGTTCCTCGCGAGTCAAATCTGCAGTCATGGCGATAACCGCTGCGGAAATCGCACCCGACCCCTGCAGCACGCGCCCGAAAATAATCATGTAAATATCATGTGCCCATGCGGCGACAAAACTGCCGACGGCAAACAGAATTAAGCCCGCGTATATTGTCGGCTTGCGCCCGATGCGATCAGAGAGCCAACCGAACGGGATTTGCAGAATCGCCTGGGTAAGCCCGTATGCGCCAAGCGCGATTCCCACCAGGGTATGGCTGGCGCCGCCAGGCAGATGTTCGGCATACAGCGCAAATACCGGAAGGATCACGAACATCCCCAGCATGCGCAGGCCGAAAATCGAGGCAAGACCCAGACTGGCGCGCAGTTCCAGAGGGTTCATCCTGTCGGAAAAAGACATAAGGGGTTGGGAAAAAACTGAAAACTCGCGTATATTAACAGGTTGACCACCGCCAGGGTAGCTCATGGATTTCATAAAAATCCGCGGCGCACGCACGCACAATCTGAAAAACATCAATCTCGATTTGCCACGCAACAGGCTTATCGTGATCACCGGTTTATCCGGCTCGGGCAAGTCCTCGCTGGCGTTCGACACGCTGTATGCCGAAGGCCAGCGCCGCTATGTGGAATCGCTCTCGGCTTACGCCCGTCAGTTTCTGCAGCTCATGGAAAAACCCGACGTGGACCTGATCGAGGGCCTCTCGCCCGCGATTTCCATCGAGCAAAAAGCAGCCTCTCACAACCCCCGCTCAACTGTCGGCACTGTCACCGAGATCCACGATTACCTGCGGCTTTTGTTCGCACGCGTCGGCGAACCTTACTGCCCCGACCATGAAATCCTGCTGCAGGCGCAAAGCGTCTCGCAAATGGTCGATCACGTACTGCAGCTGCCGACGGACACTAAGTTGATGATCCTTTCACCACTGATTGTGGGACGCAAAGGGGAGCAGACGGAACTCTTCGACGAATTGCGCGCGCAGGGTTTTGTACGGCTCAGGATCAACGGCAAAGTATACGAAATAGATAATCTTCCCAAGCTGCAAAAAACCCGCAAGCACACCATCGAAGTAGTGGTGGACCGCCTGAAAGTGCGCCCTGAAGTCAAGCAGCGTTTGGCCGAATCGTTTGAAACCGCACTGCGGCATGCCGACGGACGCGCACTGGCAGTGGAAATCGAGAGCGGGCGCGAGCACCTGTTCTCCGCCAAATTTGCCTGCCCGGTATGCAGCTATTCATTGCCGGAACTCGAGCCGCGGCTGTTTTCCTTCAACAACCCGATGGGCGCCTGTCCGCGCTGCGATGGTTTGGGACAGATCAGCTTTTTCGACCCCAAGCGCGTGGTCGCCTTCCCGCATTTAAGCCTCGCATCCGGCGCCATTAAAGGCTGGGACCGGCGCAACCAGTTTTATTTCCAGATGCTCGCAAGCCTGGCCTCCCATTACCAATTCAACCTGGAAGACCCTTTTGAAACGCTTCCGGAACGCACCCGGGAAATAATATTGAACGGCAGCGGCAGGGAAAAAATCAAATTCACCTACCTCGGCGAGCGCGGCAACAACTACCAGCGCGAGCACGCTTTCGAGGGCATCATTCCCAATCTCGAGCGGCGTTACCGCGAAACCGATTCGCTGGTGGTACGCGAGGAATTGGCGAAATATCTCAATAGCCAGCCCTGCCCGCTGTGCCAAGGGACCCGGCTGCGCCGCGAAGCGCGCTTTGTGCGGGTGGCAAACCGGACAATTTATGAAATAAGCGCAATGCCGCTGCAGCAAACCGTGCGGTTTTTCGAGAATATCAGCTTGAGCGGCGCCAGACAGACCATAGCCGAAAAGATTGTCAAGGAAATCATCAGCCGTCTGCAGTTTCTAAACAATGTCGGTTTGGACTATCTTTCACTCGAGCGTTCCGCCGATACGCTCTCAGGGGGGGAAGCGCAACGCATCCGTTTGGCAAGCCAGATCGGTTCTGGATTGACCGGAGTGATGTACGTGCTGGACGAGCCTTCCATCGGCCTGCATCAACGCGATAATGGGCGCCTGCTGGATACCCTGAAGCAGCTGCGCAATATCGGTAATACCGTGATCGTAGTCGAGCACGATCATGAAGCGATCATGAGCGCCGATCATGTGGTGGACATGGGGTTGGGCGCAGGCGAGCACGGCGGCCGGGTGGTTGCTGAAGGCTCGCCGCTTGCAATTCAGAAACATCCGGAATCACTGACCGGCCAGTATCTCGCGGGCAAACGGAGCATCAAGCTGCCTGGATTGCGTCACAAACCGGACCGCAAACGCATGCTGCGCATCACAGGCGCCAGCGGCAACAATCTCAAAAAGCTCAATATGAATTTACCGCTCGGACTGATGGTGTGTGTGACCGGGGTCTCCGGCTCGGGCAAATCCACGCTGATCAACGATACTTTATATCACGCTGCGGCACGGCATCTCTACGGCAGCCCCATAGAGCCCGCGCCTCATACGGCAATTGAAGGCATGGAGTTTTTCGACAAGGCCGTCAGCGTGGACCAAAGCCCCATCGGCCGCACCCCTCGTTCCAATCCCGCGACCTACACCGGGCTGTTCACTCCGATACGCGAGCTGTTTGCCGGCGTGCCGCAGGCACGTGAGCGCGGTTACGGGCCGGGGCGCTTCTCTTTCAACGTCAAGGGCGGGCGCTGCGAAGCCTGCCAAGGCGACGGCGTACTAAAAGTGGAGATGCATTTTCTGCCTGACATCTATGTGCCTTGCGATGTATGCCACGGCAAGCGCTACAACCGCGAGACGCTGGAAATTCAATACAAGGGCAAGAACATCCACGAAATCCTGCAAATGACGGTGGAACAGGCCTATGAATTTTTCTCACCGGTGCCGGTGGTCGCAAAAAAACTCCACATGCTGCTGGATGTCGGCTTGGCCTATATCAAGCTTGGGCAGTCCGCAACTACTTTATCCGGCGGCGAGGCGCAGCGCGTCAAGCTCTCGCTCGAGCTCTCCAAGCGCGACACCGGCAGGACGCTGTACATCCTCGACGAGCCCACCACCGGGCTGCATTTCCACGATATTGATTTGCTGCTCAAGGTGCTGCACCGCCTGCGCGACCACGGCAACACCGTGGTGGTGATCGAGCACAATCTCGACGTGATTAAAACTGCGGACTGGGTCATAGACCTGGG
>DATHDD010000039.1:0-5333 GCA_035319205.1 Burkholderiales bacterium
GCGGTGTTGCGCACCAGCACCTGCCCGGATCCGGGTGTTTCGACCCTGACTTCCTCCCAGCGCATTTTTTCGGGCCCGCCCGTCTCATGGATGCGGATTGCATAAGGCATGTTTTGTCCCTCTTGGCTTATTAGTTCAAGATTGCTGAGTGCAATTAAACCACAATCTGAAACAAATTCGCGATGGTTGAGTCCATCACTTACAATTGAGTAAAATTCAATGCCAAGCGGACCGCTTCCAGAAAAAGCGGAATAAGTGCGGAAATTTAACGTGCCCGTTCCTTAAAACCCTGTCTGAATTGCTCAAGCAGTCGGGTATTCTAAATCCAATGGCTACCATATGTGGCGCAAGAAATGGTTTTTCTCTATAGAAATTTATTTTTGAAATAATTCTACGAATCTATTAAACGGCGGCAACTGGTGCTTTCCCCGATTTCCCACTATATTTAACCAATCCTAATATGAGAAACTTGCACTGACAAATCGGGAATTATTCACGAACGATGCGGTTGTGCCGTTGCAATAACAACTCTGGAACAACGATGCAAAAAAAACAACTGGTGGAGATAGCTTTACTCATCACCAGCTTCCTGGCAGCTCCTGCCCTGGCTGAGAATCCGGCCACAGAACTTGAGGCGCCCAGCGTGGAAGTCATCAGCACTACTCCGCTGCCAAGTATCGGCACTCCCATTCAAGAGGTTCCGGCCAACGTTCAGGCGACGACGGGCGATGAAATGCAGAAACAGCACACGCAGGATATGACGGAATTCCTCGAGCAAAACCTGACCAGCGTCAATATCAACTCATCGCAAGGCAATCCGTTTCAGCCAGATATCGATTTCCGCGGCTTCACCGCATCACCCTTGCTCGGTACCCCGCAAGGGCTTTCCGTTTTTCAGGACGGTGTTCGGGTCAACGAGTCGTTCGGCGACACGGTCAACTGGGATTTGATTCCGCAATCGGCCATCTCCAGCATCAATCTCATCCCCGGCTCCAATCCGTTGTTTGGTCTCAACACGCTTGGCGGTTCACTGGCAATACGCACCAAATCAGGTTTTGAAAACCCCGGTTACTCGATCGAGAGCTATGGCGGTTCCTTCGGCACGAACACGGTTAACTTCGAAGCGGGTGGACACGGCGAGCGTGTGGACTATTTCGTTACCGGCAATTATTTCAACTCGGACGGCTTTCGCGACGAAGATGCGAGCGCGAGCACGGTGCAGCAATGGTTTGGCAAGGTTGGCTACCAGGACAGCACTACCGACATTGATCTGAGTTACACCGGGGCAGACAACAACCTGCAGGGCGGGCAAACCATTCCGATATCTTTTTACAACGTTAATCAGGACCTGGTGTACACGTTTCCCGACATCACCACAAACCGCCTTGCTTTCCTTAATCTAAAAGGCAGCCATTTCCTCACCAGCAATAATCTCATCGCTGCCAATACCTACTACCGCCGATTGAGGACCAGCAACTTAAGCGGCAACACGAATGATAATTTCGATCCAACCCTGCCAGTCTCTCCGAGCAATCCCCCCGCCTTTAATGAGCTCACTCTTATTGATGAGACCTCTTACGGAGGCTCGCTACAATACAGCTATCTCGGCAATTTATTCAGCCATAAAAACCAGTTCACCGCCGGAGCGAGCCTGGATATAGGCAGCACTACTCTCACACAATCAGAGCAGGAAGTCGACATCACCACTAATGGGAACACCAATACCATTTTGTTGACGCCGTATGCATTAATCAACAACGTGCAGGGCGATAACCGCTATTACGGCCTTTACCTCACAAATAATTATTCGGTAACCGACAAAATCAATGTCACCGCATCAGGCCGCTACAATTACGCCACGGTCGACCTCGAAGACTTGACCGGCACGGCCCCGACGTTAAACAGCAACAACGTATTCACGCGCTTTAATCCGGCCCTGGGCTTCAACTATAACCCCAATAAAGCGCTCACCACTTATGCCGCATATAACGAGGGGATGCGGGCGCCCACTCCGGTGGAACTCGCCTGCTCCAACCCCAGCACCCCTTGCACCCTGCCCAATGCATTCCTCTCCGACCCGCCGCTCAAGGCGGTGATCTCCAGAACTTGGGAAATCGGCGCGCGCGGCACGCTCGCTCAGAACACAAGCTGGAGCGCCGCTGTCTTCCACACCAATCTTGCCAACGACATCGCGTTTATCAGCAGCTCGACCAGCAACAGCACCGGTTTTTTCCAGAACGTGGGGGACACGCGGCGCCAGGGAATTGAACTCGGTGTCGGCACCAAGCAGAGCCGTTGGTCGTTAGCCGCCAATTACAGCTTCATTGACGCCACCTTCCAAACCCCGTTCACCGAGAACAGCCCCAACAACACCACGGCCGATGCAAACGGGCAGATTCAGGTGAACCCCGGCAACCGCATTCCAGGGATTCCCCGCCATAGTTTCAAAGCGCGCATGGGCTATTCCTTCACTGACAAGTTTTTTGTCGGCGCGAGCATACAGGCTTACAGCAGCCAGATCGCACGCGGCAATGAAAACAACCTGGACAGCCAGGGCACGGTGGCTGGTTACGCAGTGGTAAACCTGAACGGACGCTACGAAATCATCCCGGGACTGGAACTATTTGCGCGCATCAACAACCTGTTCGATAAGAAGTACGCGAACATGGGCATCTTGGGCAGCAATGTCTTAACTGGACCTAACAACTATATTCCCACCAATGCATTTGGAACGCCCGAGCTTTTCGTGGGACCGGGCGCGCCGATTGCTGGATTTTTCGGCATCCGCTACTCGTTGGGTACCACAAAGAGACAAAAGGATTTGGATTGAAATGGCAACCGAGGAATCAGAAAAACAGGCTGTCTGCACTGCAATTTTTTTCGCATAACGCATGAGATCTGGATAAAAAGGCTCACCGGGTCTGCGTAAATCGCCCGTAGCGCAACGCCAGGGGCGGCAAGACAAACAGATTCAATAAAGTTGAAGTGATAAGACCGCCGAGTATGACCGCGGCCATGGGCCCTTCTATTTCGTTGCCGGGCTCGCCGCTCTGGACAGCCAGAGGCAGCAGCCCAAGCGCCGTCACCAGAGCGGTCATGAAGATAGGGACAAGGCGCTCGGTCGCGCCGCGAATGGCGGCATCCATTCCCCATGTCATTCCCTCTTCATTGACCAAATGCTGGTAATGGGAAATAAGCATGATGGAGTTTCGCAGGGTAATGCCGAACAGCGTGACGAAACCCACCAGTGAACCCAAAGTCAGCGTTCCCCCCGTTGCCCAAACAATCAACACCCCGCCGACCAGCGCGAACGGAAGATTGGCCATGACCAGCAGCAGCGCCCTAGAGCTCCTCAGAGCCAAATAAAGCAGCGCGATGACGAATACTCCCGCCATGACCGAGTACACGAATAAATCCCACTGCGAGCGCGCCTGGGCTTCGGCCTCTCCCGCAAAAACTGCATAAAAACCCTTGGGCAAAGATGCTTCTTTATTGATGCGCCTTTGTGCTTCCTCTACAAAGTCGGTCACATCCCGGCCCGTCACATTAGCCGTGATGGTCTGCAGGCGCTGCGCTCCGCTGTGCAATATGATGTAGCGGCCCGACGCCTGATAGATGTCGGCTATCTCATGCAGGGGAATCATTATTCCTTCCGGGCTCCTCAACGGCAGATCCCCAACTTCAGTGGGGTTCAGGCGCGAAGCGGGGTTTAATAGAACGGAGACTTCAAAAACGCGGCTGCCCTCGTAAACCTGTCCAACAACCGCTCCTTCATAGGCTGCCTGGATTGAATCAAGCACATCGAGAGGCGCGAAGCCCCAGCGTGCCAATGGTTCCGGTCGCAGGCGAATTACCAGTTGCGGGGTGCCCTGCGGAGATTGCATTTGCACACCCGTTGCGCCGGGAATGCTGCTTAATATCTTGGCGATTTCCGCGGCCTTGACGTCAAGCACATCCAGATCGTTGCCGAAGATATTCACGATGACCTGGGCGGTATAGCCCGAGATAGTTTCTTCAATTCGCTCGGTTAGATAAGTCCGAACCGTAAAATCGACACCCGGGAACCGACCGAGCGTGTGCCGGATTTGGTTGAGTAATTGCCGCTGCTCTTCGCCGCTTGAGGGCTTGAGGGCTACGTCAAATTCGCTGACATGCAACCCGGTGGTATCGACCCATTTTTCGGCCCGGCCTGCGCGCTGGGAAACCGAGCGTACACCCGGAAGCTTGCGCAACACGGCGGTAACCTCGGCGCCAACTCGCAGCGCTTCATTCAGGGACGTTCCAGGTATCCCTGTCATGTGAACGATGTAATGCCCTTCCCGCAACTCCGGCAGGAACCTGATGGAGAAAAATGGCAAAACTCCCAGTGCGCCGACGCAAAGCAAGGCTGCCACGGTTATAACGGCACCGGTGCGGCGTTCAACTCGAGTAATGATGCTTGCGTATCCCGCTTTTAATTTCCTGATCAACCACGGGTCCTCCGTTGCGAAAGACACCCGATGCAGCAAGGCAAAGGCAAGCGCCGGGGTCACCGTCAACGCAACTGCAAGCGATGTCAGGATTGCAAGGATGTAAGCGAGTGCAAGGGGAGCAAACAGCTTGCCGGCAACCCCTGAAAGAGCCAGCACCGGCATGAAAACGAGAACTACGATGAAGGTTGCGTAAACCACAGCGCTGCGTACTTCGACCGAAGCGTTTACGATTACCTGGATTACCGGCAGGGGTTGCGGCAGAGTCCGATTTAACCGCAGACGGCGGAAAATATTTTCCACATCGACGATGGCATCATCCACGACTTCGCCAAGAGCAATTGCCAAACCACCCAGCGTCATGATGTTAAGGCTCACATCCAGATAGTGCAGAGCGATAACCGCTGCGATCAGCGACAGCGGAATCGCGGTTGCAGAAATGAATGCGGTGCGGACGTTAAAGAGAAACAGAAACAGCACGATAACCACCAGGACAGCGCCCAACAATAGTGCTGTACTTAATCCATTAATAGCCACCAAAATAAAATTAACAGGCCTGAACAAATCGGCATGGAGAACTACCTGGTTAGCTGCAAAAACCGAGTTCAGACTCTTCAGGGCTTTTTCGACGGCTTGCGATACTGTAAGTGTGTCCGCGCCGAACTGGCTGTTGATCATCAGGATCACGCCCCGTTTACCCTCGATCAACGCGCCGCCAATGGAAGGCGCCGGAGCGTAGTCGATATTGGCAATGTCTCCCAGCCGCACGCTGGCTCCATTTTTATGCAGGACGACTACTTGTGCCAATTGCGCGGGTGTCAGGGTTTCGCTCTGCGGATTGAGGATGATGCGCTGGTTTTCGCT
>DATHDD010000040.1:0-6193 GCA_035319205.1 Burkholderiales bacterium
CAAGGAAAGCGTGTTCGATCTTATCTGGGTAGACGGCATCACTTATGGTGACATCTACCACCAGAACGAAGTCGAGCAGTCAAAATACAATTTTGAACTCGCCAATACCGAGATGCTGTTCCAGCACTTCGGCCAGTTCGAATCCGAAGCGAAACGGCTCATCGAGGCCCAGTGCGTGCTCCCTGCGTACGAGATGATGCTCAAGTGCTCGCACACTTTCAATTTGCTGGATGCGCGCGGCGCGATTTCAGTCACTGAGCGGGCGGCTTACATCGCGCGCGTACGCGCTATCTCCCGGCTGGTCGCGCAAGCTTACTTCGAATCTCGTGAGAGGCTTGGCTTTCCGATGATGAAGCAGCCACAAGCGACAAAAAAGAGAGCCCGGGCTTAGACGATGCCGAAAAAGAGGTTGGTTAGGAATACCGGGGCCCAGAGTCTTCTGGTCGAGCTCCTCACCGAAGAGTTGCCGCCGATGTCGCTGCAGCGATTAGCGGAGAGGTTTTGTGATGCACTCTCCGCGGGCCTAGAAGGGGTAAGCCTGTTGCCGCGCCCATTTGTAGCTGGACCGCAATGCTTCGCGACGCCAAGACGTCTTGCAGTATTGATTCAAGATGTGCTCGGGAAGGCAACTGATGAATCCGGCAAAACATCTGGTCCATTGGTCAGCGCTGGAACCGAGGCAGCCAAAGGATTTGCGAAAAAGTGGGGGGTTCCCGTCGATTTGTTAGAGAAGATTTCAACGCCGGATGGAGAAAAGTGGCGCGCCAGTTATACCAGAGCCGGTGCAGTGCTGGACGATATTCTTGTTCAAAAGGTTGAGGAAGCACTGAAGGTACTACCGGTTCAGAAGCTAATGCGTTGGGGCAAAAATGAAGCCCAGTTCGCGCGCCCTGTTCATGGACTGGTGATGATGCACGGCAGGCGCATTATTCGAGGCAAAATTTGGGACCTTGAAAGCCGTAATTACACGCTAGGACACCGTTTTCTGAGCAGCGGCAAAATTGAAATTCCCGGCGCCGATCAATACGAAGCCGTGCTTGAAAAAAAAGGTTCGGTAATCGCATCCTTTGAGAATCGCAAAAGGCAAATCTACGTCGAATTGTTAAAGAAGGCCGAAGGCGGGATTGTTATTCGAGACGATGAGCTGCTGGACGAAGTCACCGCGCTGGTGGAGTGGCCAACGGTTTATTCAGGCGCCTTTGACAAGTCATTCCTGGATTTGCCGCAGGAGTGCCTGGAGCTTTCCATGAAGCAGCACCAAAGGTATTTCCCGCTCACCGACAAAGCGGGCAAGCTCCTGCCTCGCTTCTTGATGGTGAGCAATCTCCAGGCCGCAAGTCCGGGAAATATCATTCACGGCAACGAGCGCGTGCTGCACGCGCGACTGTCGGATGCGAAATTCTTTTATGACCAGGACCAAAAGACCCGGCTCGAAGAACGCGTGCCGCGTCTTGCCCAAGTCGTATACCACAGCAAGCTCGGCAGCCAACTCGAGCGGACCGAGCGGGTTCAGTTGATTGCCGGGCGGATCGCACGCGACCTCAAGACGGACGTGGCTCTCTCTGAACGCGCAGCCTGGCTGGCGAAGGCTGATCTGCTCACCGACATGGTTGGCGAGTTTCCCGAACTGCAGGGCGTGATGGGGCGTTACTATGCGCTGCATGATGGCGAGCCTAAATTGATGGCTGATGCCATTGAAGCGCACTACCGGCCGCGGTTTGCCGGTGACAGATTACCCGATGGCCTGGTGGCGTGTGCGGTCGCGCTTGCGGATAAACTCGAATCAATGGCGGGTCTATTCGGCATTGGTCAGGTTCCGACAGGAGAGAAAGATCCGTTTGGACTGCGCCGGGCGGCACTTGGTGTTGTACGAATCTTGATTGAACGAAATCTCGCCCTTTCTTTGCAGGAATTAATAAATACTGCTTTCGCGAGCTACAACGGGCGCGTTGGAGATGCCCACACTGACCTCCAATTATTCATCTTTGAACGCCTTGCCGGATATTTGAAGGACCGGGGATATTCGCCGCTGGAAGTCGCGTCAGTCGTGGATCGGCATCAAGTTGGAATCAATCAGACTCTTCGCGTAATCGAGGCCGTGCACGCTTTTAATGCTCTGCCGGAAGCACAAAGCCTTGCTGCCGCAAACAAACGCGTGGTGAACATTCTCAAACAGGCCGGGGCTCGCGGAGAATCCTTCGCAGTTGCCGAAGAGAGCTTGCTGCAGGAACCTGCAGAGAAAGCGCTATTTGATGCGCTTAAAACTACAACGCGGCAAGCTGATTCCCTTTTCAAGCAAGGCGATTTCACCGGTTATTTGAAGACATTCGCGATTCTCAAATCTCCCGTGGACGCTTTTTTCGATCGCGTCATGGTAATGGTCGATTCACCCGAACTGCGGCACAATCGCCTTGCGCTACTCGCAGATCTTCATGAAAAAATGAACCGAATCGCCGACATCTCTAAACTCGCCATCGAAAAATGAAACTCGTCATACTCGACCGCGACGGCGTCATCAATTACGACAGCGCCAATTTCATAAAGAGCCCGGAGGAATGGAAACCAATTCCTGGGAGTCTCGAGGCAATTGCGCGCCTCAATCAGTCGGGCTACCGCGTGGTGGTCGCCACCAACCAGTCGGGAATCGGACGCGGGCTACTTGACATGACTGCGCTGAACGCCATTCACGACAGGATGCACAAGGCACTTGCGCCTTACGGCGGCCGCATAGACGCGGTGTTTTTCTGTCCGCATTCCCAGGAACTAGACTGCGCCTGCCGCAAGCCTAAAACCGGAATGCTTCAGGAGATCGCGCAGCGTTTCAACGTGAATCTTGCAGGTATGCCTTGCATCGGCGATGGGTTGCGTGACTTGCAAGCTGCGTATGCGGTGGGCGCGCTGCCGATCCTGGTGCTCACCGGCAAAGGGAAAAAAACCAGGGACGCCGGCGGTATGCCCGATAATACTCTGGTTTTTTCCGACCTTGCGGAAGCAGTGCAATCGCTTACCGCTTAGAGCCTTTAACACAATGATCGTTCTTCGCTCGCTGCTGTTTGCGCTGCTGCTCGCTGTCGTCACCACGGTTTTCGGCTGCATTGCGCTATTTATTATCTTTCTCGATCCGTTTACCCGCTACCGCATAATCACTGTATGGTCGCGTCTCATCATGGCCTCGGCACGGGTGATCTGCGGCATCCGTTATCGCATTCTGGGCGCGGAAAACATACCGGACAAACCCTGCATAGTCATGTCCAAACATCAATCGGCTTGGGAAACGCTGGCATTCCAGACAATTTTTCCGCCGCAGGCGTATGTGGTCAAAAAAGAGCTGCTTCGCATCCCGTTTTTCGGCTGGGGGTTGGCGGTGTTTTCTCCCATAGCCATAGACCGCAGCGCCGGAACGCGTGCGTTGAAACAAATTGAAGAACAGGGAATCAAGCGCCTCAAGCAAGGCTTCTGGATCATTATTTTCCCGGAAGGAACCCGAATCAAGCCGGGCACTAAAGGCGCATATCACCCAGGCGGCGCGTGGCTTGCCGCACGCAGCGGCGCTTCAGTTTTGCCGGTGGCACTCAACTCGGGAGAATTCTGGGGCAGGAAAGCTTTTCTCAAACGGCCTGGAACCATTACCGTGAGCATCGGCAAGCCGATTGATCCCGCAGGAATGAAAGCCGACGAAATCAATTCCAGGGTGGAAACCTGGATCGAGCATGAAATGGCGCGCATCTCAAAATCCTGAGCGGTTCCGCGCAAATCTCTTACCCAACTTGTCGTTGCTGGTCCTGTGTTAAGATTCGCTTTTTGTGATTGCAACAGCATCATGCGTTTCCCCGCCTTAATAATATTATTGGCCATCCTGCTCGAGGGTTGCGGCTACAAGGGGCCTCTCTATCTCCCGGAGCAACCACCTGCTGCGCAATCACAACCCGCGCCCCAGCCACAGAAACCGCAAAAGCAGGACCAGGACCCGCAACAGGGGCCGCAAGCCCAGTGACACACTTTTCTTACAAGAATAAACAGCTCCATGCTGAGGCGGTGGCGCTGGCAGACATCGCGACCAAATTCGGCACGCCGTGTTATGTCTATTCGAAGACTGCGCTTGTTTCCGCATACAACAGTTTTAGCGAAGCGCTCAGAAAACGCGAGCACTTGATTTGCTACGCGGTCAAAGCCAATTCCAACCTTGCGATACTCGACCTGTTTGCGCGCATGGGAAGCGGTTTCGATATAGTTTCCGGGGGGGAACTCAAGCGGGTCATGGCCGCGCGCGGCGATCCGCGCAAAATAGTTTTTTCAGGTGTGGGCAAAAAAGCCGAGGAAATGAGCGCGGCGCTTGAGGCGAACATCTTGTGCTTCAATGTCGAATCAGAAGGCGAATTGCTGCGGCTGAACGAGGTAGCCGGGAAAATTGGGAAAAAAGCTCCGTTCAGCCTGCGCATCAATCCGGATGTGGACCCCAAGACCCATCCTTATATCGCCACCGGGCTTAAGGAAAACAAATTCGGGGTGGATTACGCCGATGCCCTGGCCTTGTACCGCAAGGCCAAGTCGCTGCCGCATATTGAAATCACCGGCATCGATTGCCATATCGGCTCGCAGCTGACCGAGATCGCCCCGTTTATAGACTCTCTAGAAAGAATCCTTGTTCTGCTTGATAAACTGGAAAAAGCCGGGATTGCCATTTCACATATCGATATCGGAGGAGGGTTGGGCATCCGCTACCGAGATGAAACACCGCCGAATATCGCCGAGTATGCAGCCGCGCTGTTCGCCAAACTGGGAAAGCGCCGACAAAAGATCCTGATCGAGCCCGGCCGCGCGATGGTAGGGCATGCCGGGTTGTTGCTCACCCGTGTTGAGTATCTCAAGCACAACCGCGGCAATAACTTCGCGATTGTGGATGCAGCGATGAATGATCTGCAGCGTCCGGCCTTATACGGCGCTTACCACGAGATCCTGCCGGTCAGTCAGTCCTCCCGGCCCCGGCGCACTTACGAAATTGCAGGGCCGGTGTGCGAAAGCGCTGATTTCATCGGCCGCGGACGCAAGCTCGGGCTGGCTGAAGGCGATTTGCTGGCGGTGATGTCGACCGGCGCGTACGGCATGAGCATGAGCTCAAACTATAATACCCGGCCGCGCGCCGCAGAAGTGATGGTGGATGATGATAAAACCACACTCATACGCCGCCGCGAAACGGCGGATCAGCTCTTCTCCGGCGAAATGCTGCTTTCCTGAACGCGCTTTTTTCTCGCGCAAGATTTGTTCGCTCATCCACGCAATCGCGAGTTCGAAAATTTCATCAGCCCTGTACCTCATTTTATCCCTGCCAAGAAAAAATTTAAAAAAAGTTAAAAAATATGTTGTGTTTCTTTAAAAAAGTGGAATAGAATTGGCGCACCGAGCATTATTTGTGGTTCTCTTACCATGTTTTTTGAGAGAAACAGCAAATAGCTTAATACTAATGCTTCGGGAGTGCGGATGAAATACTCCACACGTTGGAAACTAGAAAAACCTATGAAAGGAGTCAGAAATGGCAGCCAAAAAGAAGGCAAAGAAGTCCAAAAAGAAAAAGGTTTAATAAGAATATATAAATGAAACACAAGGCTGGTTTCTCGTAAGCCAGCCTTTTTCTCAACCAGGCGGTTATTTTGACCGCCTGAATTTTTTCCGGCTCCACAAGTCCCCTTTCTGTCCATACCGGTTCCGCGATCAAACCCGTCCACAATATGAAATCAAGCCGACGCATCTCGCTTAAGCCCCGCAACCGTGCAGCATTGAGCCCGCTGCTGCGCAAAGGTGGGGCACATGCGCTTAAAACCAAGAAGGCAAAACGGGCGCTGCAAAAGAAATGGCTGAGAAAAACCTTGGCTGAGGATGTTTAGCGCTGGCTTAAGACGACTTTATGCAAGTTGTACGTGCGGGGGTAAAAGCGCCCTTAAGCCCAAAAGCTGCGACAACTGGTATCCTTCTTCGCCAGTTTTTTGAAGAGTGAAAGATTCAAGGCGCATCGACAGTACTCATTCGTTCGAGGATGATGCCAGTCTTGCGGTTTAGCCAGGGGGTGTTGCGATTGCGGTCGTAATAACGGGGTTTCGGCACCATGGCTGCCAGCCGCGCCGACTGTTCCATTGAAAGCGCCGAGGCCGAAATACCGTAGTAGTGCCGTGCCGCGGCTTCAGCGCCGAATATGCCG
>DATHDD010000041.1:0-2153 GCA_035319205.1 Burkholderiales bacterium
TACACATGGTAACCAGGCCGTAGCGCCCGCCGGAACGTTGCAGCTCATACATGGCTTTGACGGTGAGTATGCAACCGGTGGCTCCGATCGGGTGGCCCAAAGCGACTGCGCCACCGTTTGGATTTACTTTTTGCGGGTTCATTCCGAGTTCTTTGCTCACCCCCATCGCCTGGGCAGCAAACGCTTCATTGGATTCAATGACATCCATTTGATCTAGTTTCAAATTAGCTTTTTCCAGCGCTTTGCGGACCGCCGGTACCGGCCCCATGCCCATGATTTTCGGATCGACTCCAGCGTGGCCGTAGGCAACCAAGCGCATCATGGGTTTGAGCCCTTTTCTTTCGGCCGTTTTTCTTTCCATCAAAACGACAGCCGCAGCGGCATCGTTAATTCCGGATGCATTGCCGGCGGTAACCGTTCCGTTTTCCTTTTGGAAAACGGCCTTCAGCTTTGCCATGCCTTCGATGCTGGCGTCCCCGCGAACATGCTCATCAGTATCAAAGACAACAGGGCCTTTCCTGGTCTTGAGTTCAATGGGAAGAATCTGCTCCTTGAAGTAACCCTTGGAAATGGCGTTGGCAGCGCGCTTGTGACTTTCGACGGCGAAGGCATCTTGATCTGCTCGCGAAAGCTTGCAGCGCGAGGCTACATTTTCAGCGGTGATACCCATGTGTACGGTATCAAACGGATCAGTCAGCGCACCCACCATCATGTCAACAAGTGCGCCGTCATTCATTCGCTGGCCCCAACGCAAGCCCGGCACCAGATATCCGCCGCGACTCATGCTTTCTGCGCCGCCGGCCACAGCAGTGTCGGTGTCGCCGAGCAAAATATGTTGAGAAGCGCTGACGATGGCCTGCAGACCACTTCCGCATAAGCGGTTCACTGTCAGCGCGGGTGTCTCCTGGGGAAGGCCGCCTTTGATGCAGGCTACGCGGGACAGGTACATATCCCTCGTCTCGGTATGGATCACATTGCCGAATACACAGTGGCCTACATCCTTGGGATCGACCTTGGCGCGGTTCACTGCTTCCTTGACTACCCGGGCTGCGAGCTCACTTGGCGGAAAATCCTTCAGACTGCCGCCATAATCCCCAATGGCTGTGCGCACACCGCTTAATACCACGACCTCACGCGAGTTGTTCATAGTCCCAGTCCCTTTTTTCGGTAAAAAAATAAAGCGAGATATTTACTTGCAAGTTGCTTGCTTAATGCTGCGCTGCACAATGATAGTTTACCCTGATGAAAGACTCTTGTCGAGAGACCGAGTGGACTAATGGCGAGTCGCGTTTATCTCGGTGATGACCTCGGCTGCAAATACCTGTTCCGCATCTACCCGGTCAAAGAGATATAGGCGATTGCAGAATTCGCAGTGCACTTCGACAGCACCGCGTTCGTCTAGAACTGAGCGTACTTCCGCATAGCCTAATATTCGAAGCATTGCGGTAACGTTTTCGCGAGTGCAGGAGCACCGAAAGCTGACGGGCTTTACCCTGAATACGCGAATGTCTTCCTCGTGATACAAGCGGTGAATTATTTGTTGCGCTGAAAACTGCAGAAGTTCATCGCGCTCGATGCTGGATGCGAGCAGCACTGCACGGTTCCAGGCGTCATGGTCGTTGCTTTCTGGCGCAGGCAGTCGTTGCAGGAGCAGGCCCGAAGCTTGTGTATCGTCCACCGCGAGCCATAACCGCGTTTCCAGTTGCTCGGACCCTGCCATGTAGTGCTCCAATACCTGGGCTACCGTGCTGCCCTCGAGATTGACGATCCCTTGATAGCTGTGTTTGCCCTCGAGGGGGTTTATGGTGATGACGAAGCGGCCAGCACCGAGCAATTCCCTAAGCGGCATGTTCTGAAGCTCGCCTTCCCACTTGGCAGTGGCGCGTAAATTAAGCTCGGACGTGCATTCCACTACCAATAGTTGTACCGGCCCTCTGCCCTGCATTTGCATGGTCAAAGTGCCGGAAAATTTGAGCGTGGAAGCGAGCAGCGCGGCTGCGGCCATGAGTTCCCCCAGGAGGCAGCGCAATGCTGGCGGGTAATCGTGGCGTTCTAGAACGGCCCGCCAGGTTGCCCCAAGGTGCACGATTTCCCCTCTGACCGGCGCATGCTCAAAAACGAAGCGCTGCAGCGTGTCAGGAAGTTTCATAGCG
>DATHDD010000042.1:0-14350 GCA_035319205.1 Burkholderiales bacterium
TGCTTCTGGATCATACCGAAGGTTTGCTTTATGGGTGGATGAGCGGGCTGCTCTACGCCGGATTGAAATTAAATTCCAAAAATAACGATCCCTCAACATGACTGTCTCGGTCATCATCATCACCAAGAACGAAGAACAGAATATTCGCGCCTGCCTGGAATCAGTGGTATGGGCCGATGAAATCATCGTAGTGGACTCCGGCAGCAGCGACAATACCGTTGGGATTTGCAAGAATCTGGGTGCGCAAGTTCATGTCATGGACTGGCCGGGGTACGGGCCGCAGAAAAACCGCGCCCTGAATCTGGCAACCGGAGATTGGGTGCTGTCGCTCGATGCGGATGAGCGCGTGTCATCCGAATTGCGCAGCGAAATCCAATCAGCTGTGTCCAATCCGGGACAAGCCGCGGCTTTCCTCATCCCGCGCTCTTCCAGCTACTGCGGCCGGATAATGCGCCATTCCGGCTGGTGGCCGGACTATGTGACCCGGCTTTTCAAGCGAGGCCATGCCCGTTTCAGCGATGATCTGGTGCACGAACACCTCGTCGTCGAGGGCAAAACCGCAAAACTCAATCAGCCGCTGCTGCACGAGGCGTTCCGAGATCTGGAGCAAGTTCTGCAAAAGCTCAATGGCTATTCCAGCGCCGGTGCGTCCATGCTGAAGCAGCGTGGACGCAAAGTCACGCTGGCGAGCGCCATCGGCCATGGACTGTGGACGTTCATCCGCACTTATTTCCTGCGCGCCGGCTTTCTCGATGGCAGGGAAGGTTTCATGCTGGCGGTATCCAACGCCGAAGGTGCGTATTACCGCTATCTAAAGGCGATGCTGCTTCGGGAAAAACAAAAACCTTAACTGTGAAGATTGCCGTCATTACCACGACCTACAACCGCGCCGATGCCCTGGCTGCGGTGCTGGAAGGTTACCTGGCTCAAAACGACCTTGACTTTGAACTTTACATTGCTGACGACGGCTCGACCGGGGAAACAGCTCAAATCGTGGATGCATACCAAGCTCGCGCCAATTTCGATATCTATCATATCTGGCAGGAAGACAAAGGATTCCGCGCCGCTGCAATCCGCAACCGCGCACTGGCGCGCGCGGAAGCCGAGTACATTATCTTCACCGACGGCGATTGCATCCCAGTGCCGTATTTTGTGTCGCGGCACCGCAAACTCGCCGAGTCCGGATGGTTTGTTGCGGGAAACCGCGTTTTGCTGAGCGATGCATTCACCCGGTTGGCTCTGCAAAACAAACTGCCCGTTCACCTATGGAATCTCAATAAATGGTTTGGTGCTTGGACGCGCGGCGATATTAATCGCATCCTGCCCTTGCTTTCTGTCCCTAATTTTTCAGCGGTGCGCAAATTGGCTATGAACCGCTGGCAAGGAGTGAAAACCTGCAATCTTGCCGCCTGGCGCAAAGACCTGCTGATGGTAAACGGCCTGGATGAAACTTATTCGGGCTGGGGTTTGGAAGACTCGGATCTGGTGGTGCGTCTGCTGCGAGCCGGAATCAAACATAAAAGCGCACGCTTTGCCGCGCCCGTGCTGCATTTGTGGCATGAAGAAAACGACCGCAGCCGATTTGCCGAAAATCAGCGGCGGCTGGACGAAGTGCTGCATTCCGACCGCACCCGCGCCATTCTCGGGGTCGACCAGTATTCATGAAAACGCCGCAACGCGTGTTGGTGATCATCACGCGGCGCATAGGCGATGTACTGCTTGCCACGCCGCTGATTCGTTCCTTGAAGCAGGCTTGGCCGCAGGCGCACATCGATGCGCTGGTATTTACTGGCACCGAAAGCGTCATCGCCGCCAATCCTGATCTCCATTCCGTCATCACCATCGCCGAGCGCCCCGGTTTGTGGCGTCATTTCAAACTCATTGCCGGGTTGCTGCGTCGCTACGACCTCGCCGTCTCCTGCTTGCCCGGTGACCGCCAGACGCTCTATGCCTGGCTCTTTGGGAAAAGGCGCATCGCCCCGCTGCTTTACGATCCGAAACACCGCTGGAAAAAAATCCTGCTCTCTCAGTGGGTGTTTTTCGACAACCTCAACACTCATACCGTATTGATGAACATGAAGCTTGCCGAGCTTCTGCTCGTGCCGAAAAGATATGAAGTGGTCGTATCGTGGAGCGATGCAACCGCGGCATCTCTCGATGAGCTGTTATCACGCCAGGCGCCGAATCAGCGCCTGGCTGTTTTGCATGTTTACCCGAAGTTCAACTACAAAATGTGGCGCGCTCAAGGCTGGAGCGAGCTCGCACACTGGCTTGCCGATCGTGGGCTGAGGGTTGTGCTCACAGGCAGCAGCGAGCCCGATGAGCTGGGCTATATCGAAAAAATCATCCCAATTCTTCCCCGTGACACGCTGAATCTGGCAGGGCGATTGAATCTGCAGCAAACAGCTTGTCTGCTGAGCCGCGCGGCGATTTATGTCGGTCCTGATACTGCTGTCACCCACATCGCCGCCGCGCTGGGCGTGCCCACGGTCGCGCTTTACGGTCCTTCCAATCCCGTGAAATGGGGACCTTGGCCCAAAAATCACAACGGAGAACATAACCCCTGGAAACGTCTCGGCAGCCAGCGCGTCGGCAATGTCGTCCTGCTACAAGGTCCGGGCGCCTGCGTGCCATGCCTGCTGGAGGGGTGCGACAGGCATATCGAGAGCTTCAGCGATTGCCTGCAGGAACTGAAATCGGAGAAGGCCATTGCTGCCATGCAAACGCTCCTGCGGCAGAACACCATTTCAGCCTGACAAATGTCGAACTCGCGTTACCTCGAATCCTGCCCCATTGGCTGCACGGCAACCCTTGTCCCAAGTGACATAGTGCTCTCTGAAGGAGCCTTGCTGGTTTGCCAGGAATGCGGACAATTGATAAGCCAGTGCGGCGTTGAAAGATATCGGCAATCGATGCAGGAATTCGATGATCCCCGCGGCACTTTGCCCACCATTGATTCGAGCGAGCGTCGTTCATGGCAAAACCGCAAGCAGCTTGGCAAAATTTTGCTGCTGCTGGAAAAACCGGCACAAGAAATCAGCCTGCTCGATGTCGGCTGTTCAAGCGGCGCCTTTCTCTCCACCGCTTTGGTGCTCGGTTTTCGCGCACAAGGCGTTGAGCCGGCGGCAAAAGCGGCGCAAAGCGCGATTCAATCCGGGCTCAGGGTGCATATCGGCACTCTGCATGAGGCACGTTTTCCCGCACAACACTTTGATGCCGTGACGCTGTTTGAAGTCATCGAGCACATTAAAGACCCCATTACGCTTCTCAATGAATGCCGTCGCATCATGCGCCCGGGCGGAGTTCTGATGATTGGCACCGGTAATACCGACAGCTGGACAGCAGCATTTATGAAATCGCGCTGGCGGTATTTTCACATTGAGCATCACGGCGGGCATGTGAGCTTTTTCAATCCGTACTCTTTGCGTCTGCTCGCTGTGCGCGCGGGCTTTACGCTTGAAGCCGTGGAAACCCGTAACGTGCGTTTTTATGAGAAAGGCGACGTTGCGCCGGCCCTTTACCGTACCGCAAAAGTCGTCACTGAATTGTTGAACTTCCCCGCGCAGCTGTTCGGCAAAGGCCAGGACATGCTTGCTGTTTTGCGCCCGAGTTGAACTTCACTTTTCAACCACGTACAAGACCGAATTTTCTGCGATTCCGTGCTTCTTGAAGTTCTCGATTCCAAAATACTCTACTCCATGCAAATAAACGGTGAATCCTGCATGTTTCAGTCTTGGGACAAAACCATTTTTCCCCTCTCGCGAGTATTCCCTCACATGATCGTCCTGTCCAAAGTATTTCCAGCGCTGTTCAGGTGTGGTTATTGACGGATCCTCATGCGTGTCCTCCAAGCCGGTAATAATAGGGACCATAGTGATCCCGAAACCTCCGGGCTTCAGTATCCGGTAAAGTTCGCGCATCGCTTTCTGGTCATCAGGTATATGTTCGAGGATATGGGAACACAAAAAGAAATCCACCGATGCATCGGGATAGATTGTCATGTCGGTGATGTCAACACGGTCGTCCGCTGTTTTTCGGTATAAGTCTGCGCTGCGATAGTTTAAAAAAGGGTATTTCCTCAGTTTGCTTGAAAGCGGTAATGATGGAGCAAAATCTACAAATTTATAAACCTTGGACCTGTCCAAAGCTCCGAACCGCCGCTCCAGATAAACAGCATAAAGCCTGTCACGATCGGATGCGTCGCATGAAGGGCAGGAATACGCAGCAATATTAAGGGTCTCAAAGGAACTCACCGGGTAAACAAAACCATACTGCTCGAGCTTGCGCAAAAAAGATTTGAAAATGGGCTTGAAGCATTTCAGTTCGGCATCGCAGACCGGGCAGCTATAGGCTGTGCCCCTATAAGCAGGCAGCTTGAGTCTCCTCACCCAAGCTTTTTTAAAATCTTTGAGCTTGTAATCCTTGTAAGGATGAAGAGCTTGCTGCAATCCTTTAAAAAGCATGGATGTTCACGATATTTTGATTGGTTCTAAAAATAGAAGAAACCCGTTTTATAGCCGTCTTTTTTACATTTCGTTTGCCGTCTCTCGATTTTTCCCCGGTGCAAACTGCAAAGCATAGAGCCTGGCGTAAACACCGTTTTTGGCGAGGAGCTCTTGGTGGTTGCCGATTTCTGCAATGCGGCCCTGGTCCAGCACCACAATGCGGTCGGCGCGCTCGATGGTTGAAAGGCGGTGTGCTATGACAAGGGTGGTTCGGCCCCGCATCAGTGTATCCAGAGCCGCCTGCACATGTCGTTCCGATTCGGTATCCAGAGCCGAAGTTGCTTCATCCAGAATTAAAACCGGCGCGTTCTTAAGCATGGCGCGGGCAATCGCAAGCCTTTGGCGCTGGCCACCGGAGAGCTTGACTCCGTTTTCACCCACCAGGGTGTCGAGCACCAGCGGCAGTTGATGTATAAATTCCATGGCATGCGCCGCTTCCCCCGCAGCGGTAATTTCCGCTTCCGAGAATTTGCTCATTACGCCGTAGGCAATATTTGCCCTCACAGTGTCATTGAACAGCACCACATCCTGGCTTACCAACGCAATGTTGGCGCGCAGGCTGGCAAGCCGGAGCTCTTCCAAATCATGCCCGTCAAGCAGAATTCTGCCGCGGGTAGGATGATAAAAGCGCGGCACCAGGTTGGCCAGTGTAGTCTTGCCGCTGCCCGAGGCGCCCACCAATGCGACAGTTTCGCCGGGGCGGATCGTCAGATTAATCTCCTTTAGCGCAAGACGCGCCGGGTCGCCATAAGAAAAACTTAAACCTTCAAAGCGGATCTCGCCTTTGGCTCTCTGCAGCTCGACCCGCCCCTGGTCCTTCTCCGCCTGCTGATCCAGCAATTCAAAAACCGATTCTGCAGCAGCCAGTCCCCGCTGCAGATATTCGTTGACTCCGGTCAGGCGTTTCAACGGCGCGGTGAGCATCAGCATGGCTGCGATGAAAGACACGAAGCCGCCTACCGTGGTCTGGCCAGTTGCGGATTGTGCAGTCACCAGGTAAATAATTCCCGCCATAACAATAGCAGCAAGCAATTGCACGATGGGCACATTGGCGGCGGCGGCGGAGACCTGCTTCATGGTGTAGCGGCGCACCCAGTTGTTGGTCTCGTGGAAGCGCTGCGCTTCGTAGTCCTGGCCCCCGAAAATTTTTACTACCTTTTGGCCCTCGATTGCCTCCTCGACCACCTGGTTGAGCTCGCCCATGGCGCGCTGCGTCTCGCGGCTCATGTTCCTGAGCCGCAGGCTGACTACGCGTACGATGTAGACAATGGGCGGCGCGATGATCAGCCCGAGCAGCGTGAGTTTCCAGTTGAGGTAAAACATCCAGCCTAGCAGGCCGATTATGGTAAGGCTGTCTTTGATTGCCACCGTGACCACGCTGGTCGCCGCAGTGGTCACCTGAGTCACATCAAAAGTCAGCTTGGATATCAGGTTGCCGGTAGGGTGATCGGCATAATAATGGTTCGGCATACGCAAAAGTTTCCCGAACATCTCATTGCGCAAATCCATTACTACTTTGTTGCCTACCCAATTGCTGGTGTAACTACCGGCAAAAGTTGCAGCACCACGAACCACAAACAACAGAATGATCAACACCGGAATCAGCCTGATGAGGAACGGATCACGTTCCACAAATGTGCCGTCGAGCAGCGGCTTCATCAGTGCCGGCAGCGCCGCTTCAGTCGCCGCCACCACAATCAACGTGATTACCGAAACCGAAAACGCCTGCCAATACGGCGCGACATAGCGCAACAAGCGCAGATACAACTGAGTGCTGCTCATTTGGGTCATGGCGCGAACAATAGCAGAGTTTCGCTGAAAATAAAAAGCGGCAGGCTCAACCTGGGACATGCTGTCCCACCATTACGGAACCCCGGATTAGCTCATACGGACTTCATGGTTGAATGTTTTTGAGCTGCGGCTCGTATCTCAAGGCAAAAAATACATTGCTGCCCGCCGTGTTGAAATTCTGTACCAGCTGATAGTTCCGGTTGAATATGTTGTTCCAGCGCAGGTTGAACGACCACTCGCGGGCTAAAGCATAGTTCACCGTAAGATTGTAAAGTGCGTACCCTGGCAAGCGTGTGGTGGGGTCTTCATTTGCCGAATCGAAACGCTCGCTGCTTGTTACCAGCTCAGCGCCAATTTTCAACGGGCCCAGGTTTCTGTTAACAATAAAACTTCCGTATTGTTTGGCCCGGCGCTGCAACTGCTGGCCGGTTAGGGAGTTAACCGGATTCTGCACGGTGATATGCATATTCGTCACGAATCCGGCAAAACTTCCCTGATATGAAATCTCTCCGCCGTTGATGCGCGCTTCATTGACGTTCTCCGGCGTGAAAGTAAATGTGTTGGGATCAGGCACCAGGATGATCAAATCGGTAATGCGGTTGTCGAAATATATGAGGCGCAACTGATGTTCTCCCACGCTCGCGTCAACCCCTGTTTCATAGCTGCGCGAATGCTCGGGCTGAAGGTTCGGGTTGCTGAAACCGGGGAAATAAAGGTCATTGAACGTCGGCGCCTTGAATGCCGTGCCGCCGCTCGCCCTCAGCCTGAGGTAGGGATTCAAGCGATAGCCATAGCCTACTGAACCTGTGGTCTGGTTGCCGAACTGGCTGTTGTCATCGTTGCGTACATTGAGCTGCACACCGTGCGGTCCAAATTCCCCGACATAGCCGCCGAACACCGAGCGTATGTCGCGTTGAGTGGCATTATAAGGCGTGTTGCTCGCCAGCTTCTGGTCCAGATATTCAAAGCCGGCGATCAGCGACCCGCCGCTCAAGCTGAAACTGTTCTGCCAGGTTAACTGCGGTTGGGTGGTACGGAAAAAACCCGGGAATGCGCCGCTAATATCCTGATTATCGCGTCCCATACCGATTCGCAGCAGGCTTTGCCACTTCGTAGTGAGTTGGTTGCGGCTGTACAGGGAGAATGCGCTAAGAGTTTGCCGATTGATGTCATCGGTAGATGGGCCTGAGTCAAACCGCGTGTTGCCGAAACTTTGAAATGCGGTCAACCCGAATTCGTGGTCGGTTGTAAAATGCTGCGCCAGTTTCAGCGAATAATTCGAGTTGTGATAATCGTCCGAGTCGGGATTGTGTATCTGAAAAGCAGGGGGGGTGCCCGGTGCGTCGATAGAAGGCTTGGTGGCGTCGAAACCCCCGCTGATAAAATAGCCCGCATTCAGGCTAAAGTCAGTGTCATTGTACCTGGTGTTAATGCCACCGCTTACCGAACGTGTGTTAAAACTCCCGTAACCGGCTGATAGGCTTGCGCCAGGAGCATACTTGGCGCTTTTGGTAAAAATCTGTATTACGCCGCCTATTGCCTCCGACCCATAGAGGCTGCTCAAAGGGCCGGGCACGATTTCGATGCGCTCGATCTGGTTGAGCGGAATATTCTCGAGCGCGGTGGCGCCGGTTGTTGCCGAATCCACCCGCAACCCATCGATCAAGACTAGCGTCTGGTTGCTGTTCGCGCCACGCATAAACACACCGCTGGGCTGTCCAAAGCCGCCGGTGCTGGTGATTTCCAGGCCGGCGCGCGATTGCAGCACTTCAACCAATGTCTGCTGCCCGCTTTCAGCGATTTCATCAGATGTGATCACGGTTACCGGCTGCAGGGACTGTGAAGCCTGCTGCGGTACGCGCGCCGCGGTCACCACGACGTTTTCTGTTACAACCGAAAGCTCGTCATCCGCATGAACGGTATTTCCCAAAATCAGTACCATCAAACCAAGCGTGTAAAAACTTTTCACGTGTAATTCCTGAACAGCAATGCATGCCCGCCGCAGGCGCATCAAGGAAATACACGGGGGAAGAAAAACTAAAGTATCAGGATGAGTCCCGGATACCGCCTCCCGCGGTATTTCCAAACCGTGTTTCCAGGCCGGTATCCGGGCTCGCGAGATTTAGCGTATCGCCTTCCCATGAATAACTCACAGTGGCTTGCTGATACGCCAGCATCGCTTACCGTTGCGGGGGCAGCACAGGCATTGCAAAAAACGCGCACCTGTTTCCCGTTTAACCTGAGCTAAAGAAAGCAGCACAGGCACCTGCAAACGAATTCCTACATCAAGTCGTACTTGGCTTGAATAACAGACCAAGTCATATCTTGATACGCAGTATACACAAGAACTGTTAGCGAACTGTAAGTGAATACATGCTTACATTATTCTCCTTGCCCCTTAAGGACTACAGCAAATTAAAAGATAATATCCGGTATTAGCCAAAGCATTGGTATCAAAATACATTCAAAAAATACCGTTAGCAGTTGACTCTTCAGGATTTTTCAACCTATAGTGTGCTTATGGAAGCAGAACTCAAGGCGCTCGAAGAAAAAATCAATCAGTTTGTGCAGGTCTGCCATGACCTTCGCGCCGACAACCATTATTTACGTCAGCAACTTGCCACTTCACTCAATGAAAACAAGCAGCTATCAGTCAAGATCGACAACGCAAAAAAACGTCTGGAAGCCTTGTTAAAGCATATTCCCGAGCATGAAAAATGAGTGCTGAAGGCAAAGGACTGGATATCAGCATCATGGGCCGTAAATTCCGTGTCGCCTGCACGGAAAACGAGCAGAAACAACTGCTGGACGCGGTGTCCTACCTGGACAAGAAAATGCGCGAAATTCACGACCAGGGAAAAGTGGTCGGACTTGAGCGAATTGCAATCATGGCCGCGCTCAACATCACTTATGAACTTTTTTCGACATGCGTTGCGGACGGTTTTGACATCGCGGAATTTAAGCGTAGAATGGCCAGCATGCAGGCAACGCTTGAGAAAGCGATGTCCGATCAGGAAAAACTTTTTTAGCTTATCAAGCCCACCTGCAACAGGTTGTCCCCTGCGGTGTTTGTCCGGGCTAAAATTCTTTTGAACCAATATTTTCGCCTGGGTCGCTAGCCTGAAGAGTACTGTTGTGCGAGTCCTACACGGAAGCGCCTGATGTGCTCGGTGAGCGAACCACCTTGAACCCAAGGTTCAAGATGTCGGCCTTGACGGCATTTGCGGGGGGCTTTATCTCATGATGCGGCTATGCCGCATTTTTTATGCCCTGTGAACCCGTGACCAAGCCCCATGCGTTACTGGCTGATGAAAACGGAACCGTCCGAATTCAGCGTAGACGATCTTGCGGCAGCACCCGGGAAAACCACGGCCTGGTATGGCGTGCGCAACTACCAGGCGCGTAATTTCATGCGCGATCAGATGCGAGTGGGCGACAGGGCTTTTTTTTACCATTCAAACTGCGAACAACCCGGAATTGCGGGAATCGCCGAAGTATGCAAGCCCGCTTATCCAGATGCAACCCAATATGACCGCAATAGCAAGTATTACGATCAAAAAGCCACGGCACAGAACCCGCGCTGGTTTAACGTTGATGTGAGGCTGGTGCGAAAGACGCATCTCGTCAGCATCAAGAAACTGCGCAGTCACCGCGAGCTCGCGAACATGCGCGTTCTACAAATAGGCAACCGCCTTTCCATTACTCCGGTGGATCCGAGAGAGTGGGAATTCATCACCCGTGTTCTCCTGAAGTGAACACGCCGATTCACGCCTGTCTTAACGCAAAGGCCTGACTATGGAATGGTGGACTGCCTATCTTGCGCTTGGTGTGCTGGCGGGTTTTCTCGCAGGATTGCTGGGGGTTGGCGGCGGTTTTGTCATCGTTCCTTCACTTATCTTCATCTTCAACTCGCAGCATTTTCCGCAAACTAATTTGGTGCATCTTGCGCTTGGCACATCGCTGGCGAGCATCATGTTCACTTCGATGTCCAGCCTTCGCACCCATCACGCTCATGGCGCGGTGAACTGGAAGATCGTGCGCAGCATCACTCCCGGCATCGTCATTGGCACGCTTCTGGGATCAGGATTCGCTGCCATGCTTTCTGGTTCCGTCTTGGCGTTGTTTTTTGCGGTGTTCGTCTCTTTCGCCGCCACCCAGATTTTGCTCGATATCAAACCCAAGCCCCACCGTCAGTTGCCTGGCAGCTTTGGTACATTCCTTGTGGGAATCATAATCGGCTTCATTTTCAGCTTTATAGGGGGGGGCGGCGCGGTATTGTCGATTCCATTCATGCTTTACTGCAATATAAAAACCCATGACGCCATTGGCACCTCGGCGGCAATCGGTTTCCCCATCGCCGCCTCCGGCGCTGCGGGCTATATCTTTACTGGATTGGCCCAAGCCAGCCTACCCCCGCACAGCCTGGGTTTTGTTTATCTGCCGGCGCTGCTGGGGGTGGTGGTGACGAGCGTGTTCACTGCACCCTATGGAGCCAAGCTGGCGCACCGCCTGCCGGTCGAACGGCTTAAAAAAATCTTTGCCATTTTCCTTTACATCATCGCCGCCAAAATGCTGGTGGGGTTGTCTTAGAAAATTTCTTTGGATACCGCTGCCTTGGCCAAGCGGTCGCGCACGGCATCCCATGCTTCTCCGGACGGTACTTGCTCAACCAGAATTACGTCATACTGCGATTGATCGAGGCGGCGTAAATTGGCGTAAAGTTCGTGCGCATAGCTGTCGGCTTGTGATGGCGCTGCAAACCAGGTGATATTCGCACCAACAACCGGCGCATGATGGCATGCAAGAACTGCCGCGCGCTTGCCCTGTGCGCTGAAATGATGCGCGGTCTCAGCTAAAGCCTTGCCTGAAACAACTTGCAAAGGTGTCTGCGGCGCATAATGGACTGACAGCATCCCCGGTGCGCGAGGCGACGAAGGTCCGGATTGCGCCAACGGCCTCTTCAATACTTCTTCAATCTCGGAAGCCGAAATTTTCCCAGGTCGCAACAGTATGGGTTGGCTGCCGGATAGATCAACAATGGTGGACTCTATGCCAATGTCGCAGGAACCGCCATCTAGTACCATATCCACTTGATCGCCCAGCTCTGCGCGCACATGCTCGGCTGTGGTTGGACTTATGCGGCCAAAGCGGTTGGCTGATGGTGCAGCGATTCCACTACCAAATGCTTGAAGCAGGGCATGCGCCACAGGATGCGCAGGAACACGCAAACCCACTGTGTCCTGGCCGCCTGTGAGCACATCAGGAACATTTTCTGCACGGCGCAAAATCAACGTGAGGGGTCCAGGCCAGAATCGTTCACCTAACCGGTGGGCTGCAATGGGAATCTCTCTCGCCCAATGCGCGAGATGCGAAGCATCGGGAAGATGGACGATGAGCGGATGATTTTGCGGCCTGCCTTTGGCAGCAAATATTTTTTTCACTGCAGCAGGATTCGAAGCGTCGGCACCCAGACCATACACCGTTTCAGTGGGAAACGCGACCAGTCCGCCTGCGCGTAGAATAGCTACGGCTTTTTCAATCTTATTGTTGGTCATTTGAGTTAACTGCTGAGAGAAACTTGATTCCAGTTGTCTGTCATCGTCAGATCAACACGTAACATCTACCCGCTTCGTATTCTGACGACTGAAAGCGCCAGTTTCGGACTCAAGATGTCTCAAAGGTGACCCCACTCGTATACCCTTTTTTTAGTTCAATGTTGTTTTCGTTGACAAAGCGGAATGTCCTGCAAAACGATATTCGACACCGCTTCAGCATACAAATCCATTCCAAATGTGGATGGGTGCCTATCGGACGAACTGTTGTTCATGCGATCCGGTCGATCAATGGGTCCGATCCGGTCTATAAGACCATGCACAGGCTGTCCCGCAATACGCGATACTTCCTTCGCGAATTGCTCTGATTTCTTATCGACGAACTCGACACCTGCAGAGACCTCAAGCGAATATGGCAGGTGCACGAGCAATAGTGGCGTGCCGCTCTCTAGGATGGTCTTGATGTCCGTTGCGAACTTGAGATCGTTGGCGATCTCGTCGGCAAGGACGCGCCCTTTACCGCCAGAATAGAAGGCATCTGCGTTGACAACCCTGTTCCAGAAGAAAGAATGAGAGAGGGTGAACGCTGAATATCGTCGCGCTCGAAATCTCAGGTACTTGTCAACTATGTCTCTTCCAACCCGATCCAGTTCGCCTCCTTTCTTGTTCTTATCGCACCATTCCGCATCGATATCAGAATCTAAGATCGCAGTGTCATAGACAGAATAAGGATCATTCAAATTAGGGTTTTCGGTTTGGTTAAGAGTTGTGAGGACGCGTGGCTCTCCGGCGATGGATTTTGCAACGCGCCAAATGCGCGGTTCCATCATAGAAACTGTATTAAACGCGATGATCGCAAGATCTGGCTTCCATTTGGGTAACTCGAATGCGGCGACATCAAACATCTGCAGAAGACCGCTGCCATCATGAGCAAAATTAAGGATATGTACAGAGCAACCGAGCTTCTCTTGCAGGCGCACCTGCAGATGATTAACCCAGGTGCTATTGCTACCATCAACAAAGACGCTGAAGGAGTCTCCGAAAACGGCGACCTTGAAATCCGCGTTTTCATATTTGCCCTCCGAAATCCCGGGACTACCATCTTTATTGATTGGATCAACCGCGCTACATCCTGCTATTCTACCCATCGATACTGTGGCGACGAAAATACCAGTGCGGTCCGCATAATAGAATCCCTTGGCGGCATTGAACTGCCACAGAGAACGCGTGTATGCAGTTATCGGCAATTCCGTGATGTTCTCCGGTCTTAATTGAATACGAGGATCTTTAAGGAGCATATTGGCGCGATAGCCAATTTCGACGATCAGAAAGGCAACGACCGCTGCCGCCAAATAAAACGCGACCTGTTGCAGAATCTTTTTCAAGTCCCAGTTAGAAAACGCGGTATAGGAATGGCACGATATCATTTCCCTTCATCAAGAACGCCAGGGCAATTAGCACAATGATGATGACGCCTACAGAAATGATAAAACGTTTCATGTTGTGGTCATGCCGGCGATCGCCGGCGATCCAGATGGGTGCGCTTTATAGCGTGGACGGTAAGCAAGGATCGGCTGTTCGAATCCATAGTGAAAGAGCGTGGCGCAAGCGATGACTGCAAACGAATACAGGAGCAGCCCTGGAAAGCCGCTCGAAATTCCGAAGTGTGCCAGAAAATACAAAATGGCAATATGGAAAAGATACATCGGGTATGAAATGCGGCCTAGAAAATCGCACGCCAGTGACATCCAGCCAACGAGTGAGTTGAGAGAGAGAAAAAACAACACCGCAGCTATGCCGAAGGCAGCCGAGGCAAACGGATAGAGCGCTCGGGGCCATGCCTGCCCATCCGAGAAGATTTTGATGTTGACGCAGAAAAGTACGCTTATTGCCGCGATCAAGAAGGTCAGTGAAAGCAAGCGCGAGAGATTGTTCCAGACAATCTTTGAGCGCTGCAAAAGCAAGTACAGCAGAAAACCATACCCAATCGAATCGACGCGAAACGCGACAACCCGTCTGACGCTGGCGCCCCAGTCAGGCGTGTTTCCGAAATAAAGCCGACAGGCACTGACCGTCATGATGAAAAGTAACGCGGCGATTAGACATTGATGCCAAACGTCTTTGCGTTTTACGAGTTTGCCAACGAGCAGTAGAAGGGTCGGAAAGGACACGTAGTACCATTCTTCTACCGACAGGCTCCACGCGACCGGGTAATAGTCATACGCGTTGTGCTGAGAAAACAGATTTTGGACATAGAAGGTGTAGCGGAAAAAATCTGCTGTTCCGATCGATCCAAATATCACTGATACTGCAAGTAGCGCGACAAAATATGATGGAATTGTCCGCATCCAGCGACGGATAAAAAATATTTTCAGCGTGGTCCAGTTCTTTCGCTGTGCGCATAGCAGGAGCTGCGGGCCAAGCACAAAACCACTCAGAACGAAGAAAACCTCGACGGCCATTGAAACAGCGATTTCGGCAGTCGGGGATGCATCGTTTGTT
>DATHDD010000043.1:0-3108 GCA_035319205.1 Burkholderiales bacterium
AACTGAAAGCGCTGCCTGATGTCCTATAGCTTAAGAAGCCAAGGGAAAACCAGTTATGTCGGATAAAATCGGTGGGGAAAAACTGCTTTATTGCTCCTTCTGCGGCAAAAGCCAGCACGAAGTGCGCAAGCTCATTGCCGGGCCTTCAGTGTTTATTTGCGATGAGTGCATTGAACTCTGCAATGACATTATTCGCGAAGAGACTCACGGCGAGGCCGGCGGCAAGCCAGGAAAATCTGATTTGCCGGTGCCGCGTGAAATCCGCAAGATTCTCGATCAGTATGTAATAGGCCAGGAGCAGGCGAAAAAAATCCTTTCAGTGGCGGTGTACAACCACTATAAGCGCCTGAAGAGCCTGACTAAGAATGACGATATCGAGCTCGCTAAAAGCAACATCCTGCTGATTGGACCCACCGGTTCGGGCAAGACGCTGCTGGCGCAAACGCTGGCGCGGCTCCTCAACGTACCGTTCGTGATGGCGGACGCCACTACGCTTACTGAAGCCGGCTACGTCGGCGAGGACGTGGAAAACATAATTCAGAAGCTGCTGCAGAAATGCGATTACGAAGTTGAGAAAGCGCAGCGCGGCATCGTCTACATAGACGAAATCGATAAGATCTCCCGCAAGTCCGACAATCCATCGATTACCCGCGATGTCTCGGGTGAGGGCGTGCAGCAAGCGCTGCTGAAGCTCATCGAGGGCACCATCGCTTCGGTACCGCCGCAGGGCGGGCGCAAGCATCCCAACCAGGAGTTTGTCCAAGTGGACACCACCAATATCCTGTTCATTTGCGGAGGCGCTTTTGACGGGCTGGACAAGGTCATTCGCAACCGCTCGCAGAAAGGGGGCATCGGCTTCGGTGCGGATGTAAAAAGCAAGGATAACCGCAAGGACATCGGCGAGGTGTTGCGCGATGTGGAGCCGGAGGATCTCATCAAGTACGGGCTGATACCGGAATTTGTCGGGCGCCTGCCGGTGGTTGCAACCCTCGAGGAGCTTGACGAATCGGCGCTGATTCAGATTCTTACCGAGCCCAAGAACGCGTTGCTCAAGCAGTATCAGAAAATGTTCGGCATGGAAGCAGTGGAGCTGGAAGTTCGCGATCAGGCTCTGAAAGCGATCGCCAAGAAAGCGCTCGCCCGCAAAACCGGCGCGCGCGGCTTGCGCTCCATTCTCGAGCTGACCCTGCTTGATACCATGTTCGATCTGCCTTCGATGGAGAACGTGGTAAAGGTAGTGATCGACGAAGGCGTGATCCACGGCGATGCCAAGCCGCTGCTTATATATTCCGACCAAACTAAGGTTGCCGGCTCGGCGTGAACGGGATTATTACCGCGACTTGGCTGGCTTCGCAACAAAATCTTGCGCTTCTTGAATTCCGTAAGACTGCCCTCATCTTCGTTTTACATTCACTTTTGGGGTAAAACAACATGAATCAGCCAAATCCGGTTGCCGAACAGATGCTGGCGCTTTTGCCGCTGCGTGATGTAGTGGTATTTCCGCACATGGTGATTCCTTTATTCGTGGGGCGTCCCAAATCCATAAAAGCGTTGGAAATCGCCATGGAATCGGGCAAAAGCATTCTGCTGGTTGCGCAGAAATCCGCCGCCAAGGACGATCCGTCCCCGGAAGATATGTACAACATAGGCAGCGTGGCGAATATCCTGCAAATGCTGAAATTGCCGGATGGTACCGTCAAGGTGCTGGTGGAAGGCAGCCAGCGCTCCAACATCAGGCAAATCATAGACGCCAAGACGCATTACATGGCGCAAGCGGAACCTGTGCCCCCCGATCAGTTGGAAAGCCACGAAGTGGAGGCGATGCGCCGCGCCACCCTGAGTCAATTCGACCAGTACGTCAAGCTAAACAAGAAAATCCCGCCGGAAATCCTGACCTCGCTTGCTGGTATAGATGAACCCGGGCGTCTTGCCGATACCATCGCCGCTCATTTGCCGCTCAAGCTTGAGCAGAAACAGGAAGTGCTTGAGATGTTCGACGTGAAACAGCGCCTTGAGCATCTGCTGGGGCTGCTTGAGACTGAACTCGACATTTTGCAGGTGGAAAAGCGCATACGCGGACGTGTCAAGCGCCAGATGGAAAAAAGCCAGCGCGAGTACTACTTGAACGAGCAAGTGAAGGCAATCCAGAAAGAACTGGGTGAACTTGAGGAAGGGGGCGACCTGGATGAAATGGAAAAGAAAATCAAGGCCGCGCACATGCCCAAGGAAGCGCGCACCAAGGCCGAATCCGAACTCAAGAAACTCAAGATGATGTCGCCAATGTCGGCGGAGGCTACTGTGGTGCGTAACTACATCGAAGCTTTGGTGACTTTGCCGTGGAAGAAAAAAAGCAAGATCAGCAAGGACCTCACTGCGGCCGAAGCGATACTGGAAAAAGACCATTACGGCCTGGAAAAAGTCAAGGAACGCATCGTCGAGTATCTGGCGGTGCAGCAGCGCGTGGATAAGCTCAAGGCGCCTATCCTATGTCTGGTGGGCGCACCCGGGGTCGGCAAAACCTCGCTCGGGCAATCCATTGCGCGCGCCACCAACCGCAAGTTCGTGCGCATGTCGCTGGGCGGAGTACGCGACGAAGCGGAAATCCGCGGCCACCGCCGCACTTACATCGGTTCGATGCCCGGGAAAATCCTGCAGAACATGACCAAGATCGGCGTGCGGAATCCATTGTTCCTGCTAGACGAAGTGGACAAGATGGGAATGGATTTTCGCGGCGACCCGTCTTCAGCATTGCTGGAAGTTCTGGATCCCGAGCAGAACCATACCTTCACCGATCATTACATCGAGGTGGAATACGATCTTTCCGACGTTATGTTTGTTGCAACTGCAAACACCTTGAACATCCCGCCGGCGTTACTGGACCGCATGGAGGTGATAAGGCTTTCGGGTTACACCGAAGACGAGAAAATAAACATTGCCATGCGTTACCTGCTGCCCAAGCAAATGAAGAACCACGGCTTAAAGGAAAACGAACTCGTAATCTCAGAGAGTGCGATGCGTGATATCACACGCTACTATACCCGCGAAGCCGGGGTGCGCGGTTTAGAGAGGGAAATCTCCAAAATCTGCCGCAAAGTAGTGAAAACCTTG
>DATHDD010000044.1:0-20759 GCA_035319205.1 Burkholderiales bacterium
CTTTGCATAGGGATACGGCCCTCCTGCATACCCAAGGCTTGCGACTACGCCAATCATGCCGATAACTAACGCAGGAGCGCCTCCGATGCGGAAGAAATAAGGTGCGGTAAAAGCCGCAAGCACTAAACACGCGAGTATGGCCCATCTAAGATGGGACAGCGTTAGGGTTTTGGTCTCGAGTGATGCCGTTAATTGGGGGTGTTCCAGGATATTTGGATGCCTGCGCAAAAGCTCATAATTGTCGGTAAACACGCCTCCGACATGGATAAGCCAGCTTCCGACTAAGCAAAGCAGCGCGGTTTCGGCGGCAAATACATGTTGGTGAATCGCAAGCCCGGCGCCTACAACGACCGGTGCCGCAGCTGTCGGTAATGAATGCCCCGGATACAACAATAGCTCGACCCATATGTTCCATCGAGACTCATAAAGGGGGCTCACTCCTTTTTTAGTAAATGGTGCAGGCATGGATATTTTGTATCGTGGTCATCATTCGCTTGAACAATGACGTTCCCCTGAGCATCGGTGAGCAGTGTCTTACCCTCCCCCACCTCCGTGTAGCGCACAAGCACTTCTGTCTGTCTGTAATCCGGTGAGATAACTTGCCAATGGCATAGGTTTGAAAAATAATCTTCCCGGGCATTGATGGCTTGAATTGGTGGAAGGTGTGAGATTCGAACTCACGAGAGGCTTGCGCCTCTGCCGGTTTTCAAGACCGGTGCCTTAAACCGCTCGGCCAACCTTCCGTTTATTACCATTGGAAACCTGCCGGTTTTAGCTCCGGCATAACCTGCAAGCAGGTTAGCCTTCACTGGAGCAGGCTGCGCATGCTCCAAGACCGGTGCCTTAAACCGCTCGGCCAACCTTCTGGAGGGCTGCATCATAACTCTTAACGCCTTGTTTTGGCTAGATTCCACTTTTCTCCATCTTGCAACTTTATCCTGGGCCGAGTAGTCTTAAGCACTGAGCATGTGCTCAAGTTTATTGAGGAGCAGTTTCGATGCAACCGGATATTCAGGCAAGTGCGCAAACGACACAACTAGCGCTGATCCAGCACAAGGTATTACGCAATACCTACATGATGCTGGGATTAACAATGATTCCAACGGTGATCGGCGCCATTGTCGGAACCGCAACCAATTTCTCATTCCTCGCGCAACACCCGATCATGGGGCCGCTGCTGATGCTGGCGGCAATGTTCGGGCTGATGTTCGCGGTAGCCGCAACCCGCAACAGCATCTGGGGCGTGGTACTGCTGCTGGCTTTCACGTTTGTGATGGGCTGGTGGCTGGGACCGATGCTGCAATATGCCCTGAACTTCAGAAACGGCGGGCAATTGGTGGGTATAGCCGCCGGAGGAACCGGAGTGATTTTCTTTACCCTGGCGGGAATCGCAACGGTCACCAAAAAAGATTTCAGCTTCATGGGCAAGTTCCTGATGGTCGGGCTGGTTCTGCTGATCATCGCCTCGATCGCCAATTTGTTTTTCCAGATTCCCGCGGCGTCCATGACGATTTCAGCGCTGGTGATTCTGCTGTTCTCGGGTTACATCCTGTATGACGTGAGCCAGATCATTCAAGGCGGCGAAACCAACTACGTCATGGCCACGCTGAAGATATACCTCGACATTTACAATATTTTCATCAATCTGCTGAATTTGCTGCTGGCGTTCTCTGGACAGCGCGATTAAATACTCTATTGACTATTAAAGGGCAGCTCAGGCTGCCCTTTTTATTTGTTATTTGGCTTTCTCGAACAGCGCGATGGATTCGATATGCGAAGTGTGCGGGAACATGTTAATCACTCCCGCCGCCTTGAGCTGGTAATTTTTTCTATGCACCAGAACCGCCGCGTCCCGCGCCAATGTCGCAGGATTGCAGGAAATATAAACGATGCGCGACGGCGCGCTGTCCTCTAGCGCTTTCACCACCGCCACCGCGCCATCGCGCGGCGGATCAAGCAGCATCTTGTCAAAACGGCCGTAGCTTGCCAAGGAACCCTCGGTCGCTTCAAACAGATTTGCAGCATGAAAATCGGTTGTTTCAGATAATCCATTCCGCGCGGCGTTTTCAGCGGCGCGGCGCACCAGTTCAGCATCACCCTCTATGCCCGTCACCGCCGCCCCGCTGCGCGCCGCAGGCAAAGTAAAATTTCCCAAACCGCAGAACAAATCCGCAATCCTTTCCCCCGGCGCGGGATCAAGCAGCTGCATGGCACGGCGCACCAGCAGCCGGTTCATGGCGTGATTCACCTGAGTGTACTCTGTGGGATGAAACGCCAGGGTCAGGTTGAATTCAGGCAGCGTGTAATAAAGCCCGGGCAATTTCTCTGGATAAAAAGCGTACGCCGAGTCGCGACCCCCCGGCTGCAGGTAAAACTGCAGAAGATGGCAGTCGGCGAATGTTTTGAGTAATTTCTTGTCGGCGTCATTCAGTCCGTCCAGGATTCGCAGTACCAGCACATCCGCTGCTTCTCCTGCCGCAAATTCCAGTTGTGGTATTCGTTCGCGCAGCGACAATGAAGCAATCAGCTCGCGCAATGGATTAAGCAGTTCTGAAATCCGCCGGGGCAGAATTTCGCAGCTTTGCATATCTGCGACAAAGCTGCTGCGCTTCTCGTGAAATCCCACCAGCACTGCGCCTTTCTTAGCAACATAATGCACCGCAAACCGCGCGCGCTGCCGGTATTCCCATGCCGGACCGTAGATGGCCGGCAACAGCATTTCCGCTTTGACTTTGCCGATGTGCCAGAGATTGTCTTCAAGTATGCGCTGCTTTGCCGCGACCTGGGCCTTTGCGTCAAGATGCTGCATGCTGCAGCCGCCGCAAGTTCCAAAATAGCGGCAGCGCGGCGCAACCCGCATGGGGCTCGTGCGCCTGATGCGCTCCGCTCTGCCCAGCTCGTATTTCGGCTCTTTGCGGTACGCCGAGTAAAACACCGCTTCGCCCGGCAACGCATCTTCGATAAAGGCGGCCTTGCCTTCAACATGCGCAACGCCGCGGCCTTCCTGGTCCAGGGATTCAATGACAGCTTCGGCGAACAATTCAAAATCCGGGAATCAGGCGGCGCGCCATTCGTTCAAAAATTCGCGCCAGTGCGGCTCGGTATTCTTGCTCAAGCTCGCCTTCACCAGCTCGCATTCGCGCCGGTACTGCTCATTACTGAATACTCCGCGCACCAGTTGAAAGCGCAGATAAAGCAGATAAGTATTTGCGGCGTCGGTTTCGCAGTAATTGCGGATCGAATTGGTTTTTCCGCTCCGGTAGGCATCCCATATTTTTGATCCATCCATTCCGAGTTTGCCGGGAAAACCGCTGAGTCTCGCCATTTCATCCAATGGCGCGTTATTGCGTGGCTGATAAAGTGCCAGCAAATCCATTAAATCCAGGTGCCGCAGATGATAGCGGCTGATGTAGTTGTTCCATTTGAATTCCTTGTCCTCTTCGCCCATCTCCCAGTAGCGTGCAGCGGGAATACCGTGAATCAGGCTGCGATAATGCAATACCGGCAAATCGAATCCGCCGCCATTCCAGGAAACCAGCTGTGGAGTATATTTTTCGATGCCTTCGAAAAAGCGCCGTATCAGATCAGCTTCCGCGGCTTTTGCATCCCCCAATGACCAAACCGTAAAGCCATCCCGGTCGCGCAAGACGCAGGCGATGGCAACCACTCGATGCAGGTGCAGCGGAAGAAAATCGCTGCCGCTCGACTGGCGGCGGCGCTGGAAAGCCATTTCGGCAATGTCGTTGGCCGCCATCCCGGGATCCAGCGAGTGCAGCGTGCGCAGACCTTCGATGTCAGGAACCGTCTCAATGTCAAAAGCCAGAACAGGCGTCATTGATTACGCCGGGAACACGCCGGTGGATAAATAACGGTCGCCCCGGTCGCACACGATGGACACGATCACAGCATTTTCCGCTTCAGCGGAAACTTGCAGCGCCGCCCACAGCGCGCCGCCGGAAGAGATGCCTGCGAAGATGCCTTCCTCGCGGGCGAGCCGGCGCGTCATTTCCTCGGCGTCCTGCTGGTTCACCTCAATGACGCGATCCACCCGCCTGCGGTCAAAGATTTTGGGGAGGTAGGCTTCGGGCCACTTGCGTATGCCTGGTATTTGCGAACCCTCCGTAGGCTGGCAACCGATGATCTGGATCGCCGGGTTTTTTTCCTTGAAAAAGCGCGAGCAGCCCATGATGGTGCCGGTGGTGCCCATGCTGGAAACGAAATGTGTGATTTTGCCCCCGGTGTCGCGCCAGATTTCAGGGCCGGTGCCTTCATAATGGCAAAGCGGGTTGTCGGGATTGGCGAACTGGTCGAGGATGATGCCTTGCCCTTCATCGCGCATGCGCTCGGCAGTGTCCCGCGCCGTCTCCATTCCCCCTTTTTCCGGCGTGAGCACAAATTCTGCGCCGAAAGCGCGCATGGTCTGCCGCCGCTCTAGGCTCAAATGTTCAGGCATTACCAGAATCATGCGATAGCCCATCATCGCTGCGCACATCGCCAGCGCAATGCCGGTATTGCCGCTGGTCGGCTCGATCAAGGTATCTCCCGGTTTAATATCACCGCGCGCCTGAGCGCGCGTGATCATGGAAAGCGCCGGTCGGTCTTTCACCGACCCCGCCGGATTGTCGCCTTCCAGTTTGACAAGAACGGCGTTGGTGGTTTTTCCAGGGATGCGCTTTAACTTGACCAGCGGGGTATCGCCGACAAATTGCTCGATGGTTTTATACATGTGGTGCTTTCAAAATTCACAATTCGCTATCATACCCAACGCTGCACAGAACTTGCTAAGCCGGCAGGAAAACGCTTAAGGTTGTTTCAGCAACTGCTCGACGTAGCGGGCGATGCCCTGCTGCACATTCAGAAAAGGCTCCTGGTAGCCTGCGCTGCGCAAGGCGCTGATATCCGCCTGGGTATAATTCTGGTACTTGCCGTGCAGCGTTTCCGGGAAAGGGATGTAATGAATGATACCCTGTCCTTGCATTTGCTTCAGGCTCAAGTTAGGCTCGGCCTTGCGGCAAGCATTGACCGTAGCCACCGCTACTTCATTGAAGGTCTGTGACGCTCCGGTGCCAACGTTGAAAATCCCCGATTTCTCGTGGTGATCGAGGAAAAACAGGTTGACTTTGACTGCATCCTCAACCGATATGAAATCCCGCCGCTGTTCTCCGTCTGCGTAGCCTCCGCTGCCCTGAAAAAGGTTTACCTTCCCGGTTGCGCGATATTCATCGAAAAAATGCAAGGCAACCGAAGCCATTTTACCCTTGTGGCGCTCGCGCGGTCCGTATACGTTAAAGTAGCGCAAGCCGGAAATTTGCGCGCCGCGCTCAACCAGTCTGCGCCGCACCAATTGATCAAATAGAAACTTGGAATAGCCGTAAACATTAAGCGGCGCTTCATGTTCGCGCGCTTCCTTGAACACCTTTCCTGCGCCGTATATCGCAGCCGATGATGCATAAATAAAAGGCACGTCCTCTTCTTGACAATAATCCAGCAGCTGCACCGAGTAATGGTAATTGTTCTGCATCATGAAGCGGCCGTCGCTCTCGGTGGTATCGGTGCACGCGCCCTGGTGCAGGATGGCACTGACCGCGCCATCTAATTCCCTTTCAACCAGGCGCTCAAGAAAAGCGTCCTTATCGAGATAATCGGCGATATCACAATCGATCAGATTGGTAAATTTGTCGGCGGGTTTTAGCTCATCCACTGCAAGGATGTTGGTTTCTCCGCGCTTATTTAACGCTTTTACCAGATTTGAGCCGATAAACCCGGCAGCTCCGGTTACAACAATGTACATGATAGACTTTCCTTAGCTCCCAAACAGCTCATCACGGTGCACCACCGCCGTGCCCAGCTTGCCGACCACAATACCTGCGGCGCGGTTGGCGATTCGCACCGCATCGGGCAAATCCGCGCCGCTTGCCATCATCACACCCAGCGCCGCGATCACCGTGTCCCCTGCTCCGCTGACATCAAAAACTTCACGCGCTTGCGCCTTTACCTTCAGCATGCCGCCGGCAGTAAACAGCGTCATGCCCTCCTCGCCTTGGGTTACCAGCAGCGCCTTGAGATTGAGTTTTCGCATCAATTGCCGGGCCTTGGCGGCGAATTCTTTGTCGCTTTTCCAGATCCCCACCATTTGCTGGAATTCGGCGCGGTTAGGGGTAAGCATGGTAGCGTTGCGATATTGTTCGTAATCGTTGCCCTTGGGGTCGACCAGCACCAACTTTCTGGCGCGGTTGGCAAGCGCAATCATGCGCGCGATGTGTGTAAGGCCCCCTTTTCCGTAATCGGACAGGATAACCACATCGCATGCAGGCAGTTTTTTTCCAAAATCGGCGAGCTTGGAAGCAAGCACTTCATGGCTGGGCGAGGTCTCGAAATCCACCCGGACCAGCTGCTGGTGGCGCGCTACCACTCGCAGCTTGACCGTAGTCATGATGCCACGATCATGGTGCAACAAGGCATGGACGCGATTGCGTTTGAGCAGATTCTCCAGCCTTGCTCCTGGCTCGTCCGCGCCCAAAACCGAAAGCAGGGTTACTTGCGCGCCAAGCGCCGCCGCATTGCATGCAACATTTGCCGCACCGCCCGGTCGCTCATCTTCCTTCTTAGGGTCAATTTTTACGATTGGTACCGGCGCCTCAGGCGAAATGCGGTCGACCTCGCCATACCAATATCGGTCAAGCATGGCGTCGCCCACTACCAGCACGCGTGCTTTACTCATGGCGCGAAGATCAACTTTGGCCGGCATTTCGCTGCCGCTTCTTGCTTTCATGCTAGATTCCCCGTCATCTCCCTATTGATATCCTGCAAAACCCGCAGCGGATCTGCTGCCTGTGTAACCGGTCTGCCTATCACCAGATAATCCGCCCCATTGAGCACGGCCTGGCGCGGCGTTACCACGCGCAGCTGGTCGTCGTGACCGGTCTGTGCCGGCCTGATACCGGGAGTGACCAGGCAGAATTCCCGGCCAAACTGTTTTCTCAATTGCTGCGCTTCATGCCCTGAGCAAACCACTCCGTCAGTGCCGGATTGATGCGCAAGACGCGCGAGCCGCAGCACGGCAACATCAATTTCGCCGCCTAAGCCCAGTTGGCCGAATTCCTCGCGCCCCATGCTGGTCGGCACAGTGACTGCGATGAGCAGCGGCCGCGGCATGACCCCGCCCAGAGCTTCGCGCGCCGCTGCTAGCATGGTGTTTCCTCCCAGCGCGTGCGCGCTCAACATCCACACGCCGAGTTTGGAAGCTGCTTTGCATGCCTGCGCTACGGTATGCGGAATGTCGTGAAATTTCAAATCCAGAAACACTTTGAATCCGCGCCGCACCAATTGTTCGACCAGTTGCGGCCCGGCGGCAATGAACAATTCCTGGCCTACCTTTAAACGGCAGGCTCGAGGTTCGATCCGGTTCACAAACTGCAAAGCAGCATGCGCGTCGGCATAATCCAACGCAACTATAATCTTGGGTTCATTCATGCCGCCAGCTCGCCCTCTTCGGTCCTGCGCGGCGGATAAGTCTCCCAGCCACCGCAAGCCGGGCAACGCCAGTAAAACTGCCTTGCACGGAAACCGCAATTTTCACAGCGGTACATGGCTAGGCCGCGAGTATGGCTGTGCACCAGATTTTTCATCAATTCCAAATCATGACGACGCTCAAGCGGCGCCTCCAGCATTTGCGCTTCGAGCAGTTTGTCCAAACCAAGCAAGGAGGGGGCGCGCTTCATCTCATAACGCACCAGCTGATAGGCGGGCTCCGCTCCTTGACGTGTCAGGGTAGCCTGAAATACCACGTTCAACAAATCCAGCGAAGGATAATTGGAAAGATAGCCGCGCAGCAATTGCAGCCCTTCATCCGGCTTGTCGAGATGGCGGTAGGCATTGAGCAGCTTTTCCGCAACCAGCGAAATATACGCCGGGTCCTGCGATTCGATGCGCTTCCAGGCTTCAATTGCCGTTTCATACCGCTTTTCCAGCATCTCCGAGTCACCTAGCAGGATGCTGGCGCGCACGCATTTGCGGTGAGCCGCCAATGCCGCATCGAGATGAGGTCTGGCGTTCTGCGGTCTGGAATGCATGATTTCGTTGGCCGCCAGCTCGCAGTAAAAGTTGGCGATTTCTTTCTGGTGCGACTGGTTGGTAATTTTGTCGAGCTCCTGCGCAACCTGAATTGCTTTCGACCAATCTTTTTCCTGCTGGAAAATTTCCAAGAGATGCCTCGACGCTGCTTCCGCGTGCGGCGAGTTTTGCAGCTTGCTGAATAATTCTTCTGCGCGGTCAAGCAATCCCGCCTTGAGATAATCCTTGGCCAGCTCGAACATGGCGTTCACTTTCTGTTCCTGCCCGAGGTCGGCGCGCTCCGCCAGATTCTGATGCATGCGTATCGCGCGCTCCACCTCGCCCCGGCGCCGGAACAGATTGCCCAGGGCAAAATGCAATTCCACCGTTTGCGGGTCGACCTTGACCACTTCGATGAACGCTTCTATCGCTTTGTCCGGCTGCTCGTTGAGGAGAAAATTCAACCCTTTGAAATAAGACAGAGGCAGAGTGCGCGATTCCGACAACAACTGCTTAATGTCAATGCGCGCGGCAATCCATCCCAGGCTGAAGAACAGCGGAAATGCGAGCAGCCACCAGAATTCAATTTCCATCTTGGTACTGAATGCTTGGTAAGGGCTGGTACAGGAACATCGGAACGGGAATATTAAACATCATTGCGCGGTTTGACTGTTCTCTTGATCTTTCAGGCGGAGTTCGCGTTTGAGCGAAGACATCTTGCGCTTTTGCCTGAAGATGTAACCGAGGCTGGCGATGATCCCCACCGCCGCGCCCGCACAGAAAAAAACCAGCAGGATCAGCACCAGCGGCGCCTGCCATTCGTAGCCGAGGTAGTAGCGCAATACCGCAGTTTCGGTATTCTTCACCGCAAAACCGAGCAACAGCAGAAACAAAATAATTTTCAGCAGCCACGAAAGGTATCGCATATCCCGCGATGAAACCCTGTATGTAACAAAGGCGGCATCCTGCAACATGCCGCCTTTGGATTGGCTAATGAACCTCAGCAACGCTTGTTATTTCTTATTATCAACCCGCTCCCGCAATTCCTTGCCGGCCTTGAAATGCGGCACATATTTTTCCGGAACCTTCACCTTCTCACCTGATTTCGGATTGCGCCCGACACGCGGCGGGCGGTAATTCAATCCAAAGCTGCCAAACCCCCTGATCTCGATACGGTTGCCCTGAGCCAGGCTCTTGGTCATCGCGTCTAGAATCATTTTCACGGCAAGTTCCGCATCTTTTGCCACCAGTTGCGGATAACGCGCCGCCAGTTTAATTATCATTTCTGACTTGGTCATGGGTTTCCCCTCATTGTTCGGTATTTTTTACATCCAACTTCGCTTTGAGCAACGCTCCCAGATTGGTGGTGCCGGTAGTGGTCGCGCCCTCCGTCGCCACTTTCGACATTGCTTCCGATTCTTCAGCCAGGTCCTTGGCCTTGATCGACAGATTGATGCTGCGATTCTTGCGGTCGATATTGATGATCATTGCTTTGACCTCATCGCCTTCCTTAAGATGGGTGCGGATGTCCTCAACCCGGTCGCGCGACACTTCAGAAGCGCGGAGATATCCTTCCACATCGGTATCCAGCGCAATCAACGCACCCTTGGCGTCAATTGATTTTACCTTGCCGGTCACGATGCTGTTTTTGTCGTGAGTGGCGATATAGCTGGTAAAGGGGTCGCCGTCCAGTTGCTTGATGCCCAGCGATATGCGTTCGCGCTCAACGTCAATTGATAATACCATCGCTTCAACTTCGTCGCCTTTTTTATAGTTGCGAACCGCCTGTTCGCCCGGCTGCGTCCACGACAAGTCGGACAAGTGCACCAGCCCGTCTATGCCGCCCGGCAGGCCGATGAATATTCCAAAATCGGTGATGGACTTGATTTGTCCGCGCACCCGGTCGTTCTTCTTGTAGTTAAGTGCGAATTCTTCCCAGGGATTGGGCTGGCATTGCTTCATGCCCAGCGAAATGCGGCGACGCTCTTCATCTATTTCCAGAATCATGACTTCCACTTCGTCACCGAGCTGCACCACGCGTGACGGGTGGACATTCTTGTTGGTCCAGTCCATCTCCGACACATGCACCAGGCCTTCAATGCCCTGCTCGATTTCCACGAACGCGCCGTAGTCAGTAAGATTGCTTACTTTGCCGAAGAGCCGCGTACCCTGTGGATAGCGTCGGGAGAGCCCGACCCAGGGGTCATCGCCCAGTTGTTTCAGCCCCAGCGATACACGGTTTTTCTCCTGGTCGAACTTGAGCACCTTGGCTTCCACTTCGTCGCCCACTGCAAGCATTTCGGAAGGATGCCGTACCCGGCGCCAGGCCAGATCCGTAATATGCAGCAGGCCGTCAATGCCCCCCAAGTCCACAAACGCGCCATAATCTGTGATGTTTTTTACCACGCCCTTAACCACCGCGCCTTCCTGCAAGCTTTGCAAAAACGCCTGTCGCTCTGCGCCTTGACTAGCTTCGAGCACCGCGCGGCGCGACACCACCACGTTGTTGCGCTTGCGATCGAGCTTGATAACCTTGAATTCCATTTCCTTGCCTTCGAAGGGATTGGTGTCCTTCACCGGCCGGATGTCCAACAATGAGCCGGGCAGGAAAGCGCGGATGCCATTCACCATGACGGTGAGCCCGCCTTTGACTTTGCCGTTGATCAAACCGTGCACCAAAGTGCCTTTTTCCAGGGCTACTTCGAGCTGGTGCCAAGCTGCGAGCCGTTTGGCTTTATCGCGCGAAAGCCGGGTTTCGCCATAACCGTCTTCCAAAGCCTCAATGGCGACTTCGACAAAATCGCCGGGCTTGACTTCGACTTCGCCTTTATCGTTCTGGAATTCTTCTCTTGAAATAAAGCTTTCTGATTTAAGACCGGCATTCACCACTACATAGTTCATGTCTACGCGCATTACTTCGGCGGTGATCACCTCGCCCACGCGCATTTCCTGGCGGGACAGGCTTTCTTCAAACAACGTGGCAAAATTTTCAGAACTATCTGAAACAGTGGAAGCAGTAACCATCATTAAACTAACACCTGTAAGCCCGTCCTGGAGACGGGGGTTGGTTAAACACAGCCTGAAGTTTTGGCAAACCTCAAGCACTTATAGAACTCACGATACCAGAGTACGATACCTTGCGATTACTTCGGCAACCGCTTCTTCTATGCTTAGCGCGGTGGTGTCCAGCAAGCCGGCACCGGCATCCTGTCGCAGGGGGGCAACCGGACGCTCGATGTCACGTGCGTCGCGTTTTTTAATCTCCTGCAAAAGGGTTGAAATGCTAGCATACATTCCTTTTTCCATCAACTGTTTATATCTGCGTTCGGCACGTGCCTCGGTACTGGCTGTTAGAAACACCTTTAGTTTGGCATCAGGAAACACCGTGGAACTCATATCACGGCCTTCAGCAACCAAACCCGGAGGTTTGCGGAATGCGCGCTGTATCTTGAGCAAAGCCAGCCTCACTTTAGGAAATGCAGCGACCTTGGAAGCGCCTGCTGCGCAAGTTTCAGAGCGAATTTCATCGGTAACCCGCATGCCATCCATCAGAATTTCCTCGCCTTGGAACTCTACTGGCAGGCGTTGCGCCAGTTTGGCAAGCTCTGCTTCATCATCTAATGCTACGCCGCGCTTTTGCGCAGCCAACGCCACCAAGCGATACAGCGAGCCGCTGTCCAGATAATGAAACCCGAGCTCGCGAGCCACCCGCCGCGCTACCGTGCCTTTGCCTGAGGCCGAAGGGCCGTCGATGGCGATAACTGGAATATCGTCATGCTTCATATTAAATTCTTAACCGTGGAGACACCGAGGCGCGGAGATAATCAAAATTCTTGTTTAAAAGCATTATCGGCGCTCTGCGCCTCTGCGGTTAATTCCTTTCTTCCTTTATCTTGATTCCAGCCTGTTGAGCTAGAGAAACAAATCCAGGAAATGAAGTTGCAACATTGGCGCAATCACGGATGGTGATGGGGCCTGCCGAGCGCAAAGCGGCAATGGCAAATGCCATGGCCACGCGATGGTCGGTACGGCTCTCCACCGTTCCACCTGAATAAGCCCCGCCCCGGATACGCATGCCATCGGGAGCAGGCTGCGCCGCGACGCCCAGCTCATGCAGCCCGTCAGCCATTACCTGGATGCGGTCGCTTTCCTTGACTCTTAGCTCTTCAGCGCCGGTTAACACCGTTTCCCCTTCGGCGCTGGCTGCTGCGACAAACAAAACCGGGAATTCATCAATCGCCAGCGGCACCAAGCCGCGTGGAATCACGATGCCTTTGAGGCGGGAATAGCGTACTCGTACATCCGCCACTTCTTCCCCTGCGACATTACGCTGATTATGTAAGGCAATGTCCGCTCCCATCAAGCGCAAAATCTCGATCACTCCGATGCGGGTGGGATTAACCCCGATATGCATCAACGTGATATCGGATCCCGGTGCAATGCTGGCTCCGACCATAAAAAACGCAGCCGATGAAATATCGCCCGGGATATCGATATTTGTTCCTTTCAGTTTTGCGCCGCCACTCACGCATATTTTGTTGCCGTCGCGCTCCACCACGCAGCCAAACCCTCGCAGCATGCGCTCGGTGTGGTCACGGGTCGGCGCCGGTTCGATGATACAAGTGCGTCCGCTTGCATAAAGCCCGGCCAGCAGCAACGCTGATTTTACCTGGGCGCTCGCTATCGGCATTGCATAGTTGATTCCGTGCAATTCGGATACACCGCGCATCCTCAGCGGCGGCTTGCCATTGTCCGCAGTGGCAATATCCGCCCCCATTTCCCCCAAAGGAGCCGTAACTCGCTGCATCGGCCGTTTGCGCAAGCTATCGTCTCCCGTCAATTCGCAGTTGAAAGACTGGCCGGCCAGCAAACCGCACAGCAAGCGCATCGTGGTGCCGGAGTTGCCGCAATCCAGCACTTTTTTCGGGGCTTTCAGGCCGCGTAGCCCTACGCCGTGAACCAGGACTTTCCCCTGTGCGGGCCCGTCGATGCGCACGCCCATGGCACGCAACGCATTCATAGTGGCGAGCGTATCTTCGCCTTCAAGAAATCCGCTGATTTCACACACGCCTTCAGCAATGGATCCCAGCATGATGCTGCGATGGGAAATGGATTTGTCGCCCGGTACACGCACCTTGCCTGATAGCACGCCGCCCGGTTCGACTCGGTAATCGAGAAACATCTTAGTTTTTCAGCAGCCACTTCTGCCGTGCGTTGCGTGCACGGGTAAAGAGTCTTTCCAGCGCCTTGCCATCGCCTTTTTGCAGCAGTGCGGCCACCCGTTTCAATTGTTTTTGGTATTCCACCAATTCCTTGAGCAGAATTTTGCGGTTGGCCAATGCAATATCTCGCCACATTTCGGGAGAACTGCCGGCGATGCGCGTGAAATCGCGAAAGCCGCCCGCGGCGTATTTGAAAAGCTCTTTTGCATTGGGCTTTCCGGCAATGACATACACCAGCCCGTAAGCGAGAAGATGCGGTAAATGGCTCACTGCTGCAAACACCTCGTCGTGCTGGCGCGGCGTCATTTCGCTGATTCTTGCCCCGCACACAAGCCACGTGTCCTGGACCCGCCTCAACGCTTTTTTATCGGTCTCCTTGAGCGGTGTGACAATCAGATCGCGGTTCTGAAACAAATCCGCGGTTGCCGCCCGCACTCCACTGTGTTCTGTTCCTGCAATTGGGTGTGCCGGTACAAAGTTTTTGAGCTGCTTTGAAAAGTTTTTGCGTGCACAAGTCACCACATCCTGCTTGGTGCTGCCGGCGTCGGTGACTATCGTATGCGCCGAGAGATGCGGCGCAATCCGCTTCATGACTTGCTGCATGCGCCCCACCGGCATGGCGAGCAGCACCACATCCGCGTCACGCAAAGCACGCGGCAGTGTGGTGCCAATTTCATCAATCACGCCGCGCTTCAGCGCAAGTCGCAGATTAGCCTCACTGCGGCCAAAGCCGACGACATGCCGCACTGCACCGGCACGTTTAAGTGCCAGCGCAAATGAGCCGCCGATCAGGCCGACTCCAAAAATCACCACCTTGTTTAACAGCAGTTTCGCCATTTCATGCCGTTTCTATTAAATTTTCCAAAGCCTGCAAAAACCTTTTGTTTTCTTCCGGCAGGCCGATGCTTACCCGCAACCATTCCGGCATTCCGTAATCGGCGATGGGGCGAACGATTAACCCGCACCGCAACAGGCGTTGATACATGGTGCTGGCATCACCCACATGGAAACACACAAAATTTCCAAAGGAGGGAATAAAGCGGATTCCCAAACGCTTGAAGCTTTGCGTGATCTGCCTCATGCCCTGCTGGTTGAGTTGGTAGCTTTGCTTGACAAATTCATGGTCATCGAGCGCTGCAACCGCAGCCGCTTGCGAAATGCTGTTGACATTAAACGGCTGGCGCACGCGGTTCATCAGATCGGCCACTTCAGCGTGCGCCAAAGCGTAACCCACGCGCAGTCCGGCCAAGCCATAAGCCTTGGAAAAAGTGCGCGTAACAACCAAGTTGGAAAATTCCTGAAGCCAGCTCACGCTGGGGGTTTTCAGCTCTTCAGGCAAATACTCGTTATAGGCCTCGTCCAGCACCACCAGCACTTTTTTGGGCAGGCGCCGCAAAAAAGACAGCAGCTCATCCGTGGATAGCAGCGTGCCTGTAGGATTGTTCGGATTGGCGATGAACACGATGCGCGTTTGCGTGGTCACCGCTCGCAGCATTGCTTCCGGATCGTGGCCGAAGTTTTTTGCCGGAGCTTCGATCCCCTGCGCGCCGCACGCCTGCGTGGCCAAAGGATATACGGCAAATGCGTGTTGCGAGTACACCGCTTGCGTTCCAGGTGAAAGAAACGCACGCGCCGCGAGTTCCAGCACATCGTTCGAGCCGTTGCCCAGCACAATCTGCTCAGGCCTGACTTTAAGCCGTGCAGACAGGGCCTGCTTCAGCGCGAAACCATTGCCGTCGGGATAGCGTGCGATTTCAGATAACGCCTGGCGTATCGCAGCGAGCGCCTTGGGGCTGGCTCCCATTGGATTTTCGTTGGATGCGAGCTTGACAATATTTTTCAACCCCAGCTCGCGCTCCAGTTCGGAAATCGGCTTTCCCGGCTGGTAAGCCGTTATGGCGCGGATATAGGGAGGAGCGAGGTCACATAAATCCATCATAGCGTTAACAGTGAAGAGTGAACCGTGAACGGTAAATCGTATAATTAAAAAGCAATTGCAAAACGTGGCCCATCACAGCTCGCTGATCACCGTTTACGGTTCACGAATTAAAGCACTGCCGCTGGGTAGGAGCCGAGAATTTTCATGAAAGCGGCTTTTTCGCCGAGTTCGGCAAGCGCATTGGCTACATTTTCTTCCTGCTGGTGCCCTTCAATATCGACAAAGAACACATATTCCCAAAGCCCGGTGCGCGAAGGGCGCGACTCCAGCTTGCTCATGCTGACGCCATACTTCGCAAGCGGCGTCAGCAGCTGGTGCACCGCCCCCGGAACATTTTTGCTGGACATCACCAGTGAAGTCTTGTCTTTTCCTGAAGGCGCCGCATCATGCACGCCGAGTATCCAGAAGCGCGTGGTGTTGTTTGGCTCGTCTTCGATATTTTTGGCCAGGATGTTCAGGCCGTAGCGTTCCGCCGCCATTTCCCCCGCAATCGCGCAACTTCCCCTGTCCTTGCCTGCAAGTCGCGCCGCTTCAGCGTTGCTTGCCACCGGTACCCGCTGAATGCTGCGAAGATTCAAGTTCAGCCATTCATGGCATTGGGCAAACGATTGTGCGTGCGAATAAATCTTCTTGATATTCTTCAGCCCTTTGGTTTTGCGCAGCAAATGCTGGTGCACGCGCAATACCACCTCGCCGCAGATTTTAAGCGGTGTTTCCAGCATCAGGTCGAGCGTCCTGCCTACCGCGCCTTCGGTGGAGTTTTCAACCGGCGTCACCGCGTAATCCACTTCTCCGGCTTCTACCTTTTGCAGCACTTCGTCTATCGAAGTGCAGGCGATTACCTGCGCTGCATGGCCGAAATGCTTGATCGCAGCGGCTTCGCTAAATGTTCCCTGCGGCCCGAGGTAAGTGACGGCCATGGGCTTTTCCAGCGCCAGGCAGGCCGACATGATTTCACGGAACAACCGCGCCACGGTTTCATCGGAAAGCGGTCCGGTGTTGGCTTGCTTGATACGCCGCAAAATCTGCGCCTCGCGCTCGGGGCGGTAGACTATGCCGTTCTTGAGTTGACCAATGGAATGGGCATGAGCGGCGCGGCGGTTGATAAGCTCGAGCAACTGTTTATCCAGCGCATCAATGCTCTCCCGCAGTTTTTTAAGCTCGTCGGTCATAATTCACGCCAGTCTGAGTATAAGCTATTTTGCTCCTGGATTTGTTCATCAGCAGCTCAGGCATGCTTATCCTCGAATTCGCGCATGAATGCCACCAGCGTTTGCACGCCCTCGATGGGCATCGCGTTGTAAATGGATGCGCGCATGCCGCCCGCCAAACGATGTCCTTTAAGCTGCACCATTCCTCTCGCTTTGGCTTGTTCCAGAAATTCTTCTTCAAGCGCGGTATTGTTGAGGGTAAAAGGCACATTCATGCGTGAACGGTCGCTCTTTCTCACCTGGTTGCGGAAAAACCGGCTGTTATCAAGAAAATCGTAAAGCAGCCCGGCTTTTTCAATGTTGCGCTTTTCCATTGCGGCAATGCCGCCGTTCTTTTTCAGCCACTGGAAATTGAGCCCGGCGATATACAGTGCGTATGCCGGCGGAGTGTTGTACATCGAATGGTTGTCCGCATGAACCTTGTAATCAAGCATAGACGGCATGCCTGGAATCACCCGCCCTATCAGGTCTTCCCGGACGATGACAATGGTCAGCCCCGCAGGACCGATGTTCTTCTGCGCACCGGCGTAAATCAACCCGAAACGCTCCACCTCCAGCGCGCGAGAGAGAATGTTCGAAGACATGTCGGCCACGAGCGGTACTTTGCCGGTATCGGGAATCCAGTGAAACTCCACACCGCCTATGGTTTCATTCGGCGTGTAATGCACGTAGGCTGCGTTGGAATCAAGCCGCCACTGGTCCTGCGTCGGTGCATAGGTAAAGCTGGCGTCTTCGGATGAGGCGGCAACATTCACAGCGCAAAATTTTTTTGCCTCGGCAATCGCCTTCTTCGACCATTCGCCGGTATAAATATAGTCAGCGGATTTTTTGCCGCGCAGCAGGTTGATGGGCGCCATGGCAAACTGCAGGGTGGCCCCGCCTTGCAGGAACAGAACTTTATAATAGGCCGGAATTCGCATCAGATCGCGCAAATCCGCTTCGGTCTGATGCGCAATAGCCGTGAATTCCTTGCCGCGATGGCTCATTTCCATCACCGACATGCCGCTGCCGTGCCAATCCAGCATTTCCTCGCGCGCGCGTTCCAGCACCTCCCGCGACAGCATGGCCGGGCCGGGGCTAAAGTTGTAAACACGTGTTGCTGTGACGAGTGTTTTTACATCATTCATAATCATTCTCCATTACCTTCCTCGTCCCTCTCCACGATTTTTCCCAGACCTGCAAGCTTTTCACCTTCCCCGAGGTTGATCAGTCTCACCCCTTGCGTAGAGCGACTCATTTCGCGGATTTCCGAAACGTGGGTTCGGATCAGCACACCGCCGGTTGTGATCAGCATGATTTCATCCTCTTTATTCACCAGCGTCGCCTCCAAAACCTTGCCATTGCGCACCGAGGTTTGAATCGCGATCATGCCCTGCGTGCCGCGGCCATGGCGCGTGTATTCGGCAATCGGCGTGCGTTTGCCAAAGCCGTTTTCGGTCGCCGTAAGCACCGACTGCGTTTCATCCTGCGCGGTAAGCAGCGATATCACGCGCTGATCCCCGCCAAGCTTCATGCCGCGCACGCCGGCAGCATTGCGCCCCATCGGTCGCACCTCTTTTTCGTCGAAGCGCACCGCCTTGCCGCCGTCCGAGAATAACATGATGTCCTGCTTGCCGTCGGTGAGCGCCACTCCGATCAGATAGTCCCCGTCTTCCAGATTCACCGCGATAATGCCTTTCGCCATCGGCCGGGAAAACGCCGAAAGCGCGGTCTTTTTGACCGTGCCTTTGGCGGTAGCCATGAATACAAAGTGCTGGTCGTCGAATTCCTTGACGGGCAGAACCGCGGTAATCTTTTCGTGCTCCATCAACGGCACGAGATTTATTATGGGCTTGCCGCGGCTGGCGCGGCTGCCTTGCGGCACATTGTAAACCTTGAGCCAGTAAATCCTGCCGCGATTCGAAAAGCACAGGATGAAATCGTGCGTGTTGGCGATGAACAGATTATCTATGAAATCGTCTTCCTTGGTGGTTGCCGCCTGTTTGCCGCGTCCTCCGCGCTTCTGCGCCCGATAATCGGCAATCGGCTGTGATTTCATGTAGCCGCCATGCGACAGCGTGACAATGACGTCCTCCGAGGCAATCAAGTCTTCCATCGCCAGGTCCTGAGTATCCACCACGATCTCGCTGCGGCGCTCGTCACCATACTGCGCTTTAATCGCTGCCAGCTCCTCGGCTATGATATGGGTGATGCGTTCACGCTTCGCCAGTACATCCATGAGGTCGGTGATTTTTTCCATCACTTCCTTATATTCGGCAAAGATTTTGTCCTGCTCCAAGCCGGTCAGGCGCTGCAGGCGCAATTCCAGAATCGCTTGTGCCTGAGCATCGGACAAAAAATAACCCTGCTTGCGCAGGCCGAATTCCGAGCCGAGCCCCTCTGGACGCGATGCATCGGAACTCGCACGGCGCAGCATGTCCTCGACCAGCTTTGAATGCCAATGCCGCGCCATCAATTGTGACTTCGCCACAGGCGGAGACTCCGCAGCCTTGATGAGGCTGATGATTTCGTCTACGTTGGAGAGCGCCACCGCCAGTCCTTCCAGGATATGCGCACGCTCGCGTGCTTTGCGCAACTCAAACACCGTGCGCCGCGTCACTACCTCGCGGCGGTGGCGCAGGAAGGATTCGATAAGCTCCTTGAGATTGAGCAGGCGCGGCTGATTGTCAACCAGCGCCACCATGTTCATGCCGAAGGTGTCCTGCAGCTGCGTTTCCTTGTACAGATTGTTCAGCACGATCTCGGGATTTTCGCCGCGCTTGAGTTCAATCACCACGCGCATCCCCGATTTGTCCGACTCATCACGCAAATCGGAAATGCCTTCGATTTTCTTGTCGCGCACCAGCTCGCCGATTCTGATGAGCAGGGCGGCTTTATTCACTTGGTAAGGCAGCTCGTCTACTACAATCAACTGACGGTTGCCCTTGTCCACTTCTTCGAAATGAGTTCGGGCGCGGATTACTATCCGCCCGCGCCCGGTGCGGTAGCCTTCCCTCACACCGGCTACTCCGTAAATAATGCCGGCAGTGGGGAAATCCGGGGCCGGAATAGCTTCAATCAATTCCTCAAGACTGGTTTGCGGTTTCTTAAGGAGGGAAAGACAGCCGTCCACCACTTCACTCAGGTTGTGCGGCGGAATATTGGTTGCCATGCCTACCGCGATTCCGGACGAACCATTGACCAACAGGTTCGGGACCTTGGTCGGTAAAACCGTTGGTTCCTGCTCTTTGCCGTCGTAATTGGGCACAAAATCCACGGTCTCCTTGTCAATATCCGCCAGGATCTCCGAGGAAATCCGCTCCATGCGGCATTCGGTATAGCGGTAAGCCGCCGGCGCGTCGCCATCCACCGAGCCGAAGTTACCCTGCCCGTCAATCAGCGTGTAGCGCATGGAAAAATCCTGCGCCATGCGCACCAGGGCTTCGTAGGTTGCGGCGTCACCATGCGGGTGGTATTTGCCGAGCACGTCGCCAACGATACGCGCGCACTTCACATAGGGACGGTTCCATACGTTATTGACATCTTGCATGGCGAAGAGCACGCGCCGGTGCACGGGTTTCAGGCCATCGCGGACATCGGGCAGGGCACGCCCCACGATCACGCTCATCGCGTAATCGAGATAGGAGCGGCGCATCTCTTCTTCGAGGCTGACCGGCAGGGTTTCTTTGGCTATTTGTTCCATGAAATAGGTTGTTTTTTAGATGTGTTTTAGGGTGGAAATTGCGGCAAATTAAATTTTAAAATTTTATCATACGAGGAGTGTTAAGACCAAGCTTTATGGAGCTTCGGGAAGCCCTGCGGACACTGTAAAAAAAACCGGGTTTCAAATTGCAAAAGAGCGGGGATTGCAATAATATGGGCGGTAATAAACCTTTCCACCATCTTTGTTGATCTAACGATAGTTTCAAGTTCTTAAGGGGAGGAATCATGACCGAACACTTTTCAAGACCGATTTTTGTGGTAGCCGCAGTAGCGACCCTGGGCATGGGCGCCTCTGCAGCCCTCGCGCAAACTCCAAGCGGCGTCATGCCCTATGTGACCGACCAGCGCGGGGTTCTCGCCCGCAGCGGCGCCGGCCTGTGCTGGAGGACCGGCTACTGGACAGCAAAGCTTGCAGCGGAAACCATCCTTCCCGGGGAACAGTTTCCGGTCGGCTGTACTTGCGAAAAGGATTTGATGCCTAAAGAGGTATGCGAGCCACCGCAGCCGCTTCCCCTGGTTGAGGAGCCCATGCCGGCTCCCGAGCCCGAGCCCGAAATGCCAGCGCCCCCGCCTGCTCCGGAACATATCACGCTTTCCGCCGACGCATTTTTTGACTTCAACAAGGCGGAATTG
>DATHDD010000045.1:0-35772 GCA_035319205.1 Burkholderiales bacterium
ATTTTAGAAGCATTTAGCTGCAAAATTCATGATAATCTCAGAAATTAAAGCAATTTTTGTCATAGATTGATGCCCAAATTCAAAAGGCAGCCCCGAAACCGAATGACACGGTTTGCACAGCCTAAAGGCCTTGGAATCATCTAACCTTGCACCTGCAGTCTGCCATAGCTTTTTGAAGACTGAAAAAGAAAAATTCGGTTGTAGTAATGTGATTTCACAAGAATGACAGTTTTAGTATTTTGAATCTGGGAAACCGTATTAATTCTGTAGTTAATAAGGCTTCGCTTCTCCTGGCGGACGTGTCTTGAAACGCTTGTGTAACCAGTAATACTGCTCGGGCATCTCCAGCACACGTTCTTCAATGAAGGCGTTCATGCGCCGGGTATCAGCTTCGACACTATCACCGGGAAAATCCTCCCATGCCGGGTAAAACTTGAGCACATAACCCTTGCCGCCGGGAAGCTGGCGCGTAACACACGGCATGACTTTGGCGCCGGTTATGTGCGCCAGCCGTGATAAAGTCGGAATCGTCGCGGCAGGCACACCGAAGAAGGGTACGAACAGCGAATCGCGCGGCCCGTAATCCATGTCAGGAAGGTAGTAGAAGGGCAAGCCTTTGCTTAGCGCCTTGATCACCGGGCGTATCCCTTCCTGGCGCGAAACCAATATGGAGTTGCCGAAGCGTGTGCGCCCATGCAGAAGCAAGGCGTTTACCAGTGAATTTTGCTGCCGGCTGTACATGGAAACTCCGCGAAATTCTGCGAGGAGGCGCGAGCCGCCCATGTCGAGGCCGACGAAATGCGGTGCGAGCCAAATAACCGGTTTATCCTTAACCGCCTGCAAGTTTTCCCGACCCTCGATACGCACCAGTTTTTTTATGCGCTCGCGCGATGACCACCACAAAATGCCGTGTTCCAGTAAATTGCGGCCAAACGCACGAAAATGCCTACGCAATATGTATTCCCGTTTATCATCGCTCCATTGCGGAAAACATAGACGCAAATTGGTGCACGCGACATTGCGCCGCTTATGCCCCAAAATAAAGTACAGCATGCCTAGCCATTCGCCAAGCTTGGCCAGAACACCAAGGGGCAGAAAGTGCAAAAGCCACACAAGGGCCAATCCGGCACGCACCATCATGCATGCCACCGCTTAAGGCTTGATGGCCACTCGAATACCATCCGTTGCTGCATGGCTTTGGAGTGAAATCGTCTTTTGTTATTAATGCTTATTTGGTATCCTAGACAGTCTTTTATCGGCCAATCTCGAGATTACCATGAACGAATACCTGTTTAGTTCCGAATCGGTTTCGGAAGGGCATCCGGACAAAGTCGCGGATCAAGTATCCGATGCCATTTTGGACGCTATCTTAGCTCAGGACGCGCGTGCGCGGGTAGCTTGCGAGACACTGGTCACTACCGGCTTGGTGATGCTGGCAGGGGAAATCACCACCCACGCCACGGTGGATTACAACGCTGTTGCGCGCGAAACGGTAAAACGCATCGGCTACGACAGCTCGGAAATTGGCTTCGACTACCGCAGCTGCTCGGTGCTCGCATCGTTCGGCAAACAATCCAGCGACATCGCGCAGGGCGTGAATGAAGGTCAGGGGCTGGACCTGGAACAAGGCGCAGGCGACCAAGGGCTGATGTTCGGCTACGCCTGCGACGAAACACCGGTATTGATGCCCATGCCGATCTATCTCGCGCACCGTCTGGTGGAACGACAGGCCGAAGTCCGTCGTGACGGGAGGCTGGCGTGGCTGCGGCCCGATGCCAAATCGCAAATAACCATCCGCTACATTGACGGCAAGCCAAAACAAATTGAAACCGTAGTGCTCTCCACACAGCACGCGCCGGACATTGCTCACAAGCAGATATCTGAAGCAGTAATCGAGGAAATCATCAAGCCGGTACTGCCCAAACCCATGCTCAAGGACACACGCTATCTGGTAAATCCGACCGGGCGCTTTGTGGTCGGCGGACCGATGGGCGACACAGGGCTTACCGGGCGCAAGATTATTGTGGATACCTACGGCGGTGCAGTGCCGCACGGCGGCGGAGCGTTTTCCGGCAAGGACCCCTCCAAAGTGGACCGTTCCGCCGCTTATGCCGCCCGCTATGTAGCTAAAAACATCGTGGCAGCAAAGCTTGCAAGCAAGTGCTTGGTGCAGGTCGCCTATGCCATTGGCGTAGCGCGTCCGGTATCGCTCATGGTCAACACCTTCGGCACCGGTACAATAAGCGACGACAAGATCATTAAACTCATCCAGGTTCATTTTGACCTGCGTCCCAAAGGCATCATTCATGCGCTCGACCTTTTGCGACCGATATACCTTAAGACCGCAGCCTACGGACACTTCGGCCGCGATGAACCAGAATTCACCTGGGAGAATACCGACAAAGTCAAAGCGCTGCAGGCTGATGCCGGCCGCACACTTGAAACCCAGGTAGCTTAGTGCAGCGGGCGGGCAGCAAGGTTCAGGAGCAGACCAAATGAGTGCAGTCCTAAGTTCAGGATTCGCCGACTACAAGGTAGCCGATATTTCCTTGGCATCCTGGGGGCGCAAGGAAATCACCATTGCGGAAACCGAGATGCCCGGCCTGGTGGCGGTGCGAGAGGAATATCGCGCACAGCAGCCACTTAAAGGTGCGCGTATCGCGGGGTCTTTGCACATGACCATCCAGACTGCGGTTCTGATCGAAACCCTGAAAACCTTGGGTGCGCAAGTGCGCTGGGCTTCGTGCAACATCTACTCGACGCAAGATCACGCGGCCGCGGCAATTGCAACTTCAGGCACGCCGGTTTTCGCATACAAAGGCGAGACGCTGGATGAATACTGGGAATTCACGCACCGCGTTTTCGAATGGAACGACGGCGGCTTTCCCAACATGATCCTGGACGACGGCGGCGATGCCACTCTGCTCGTCGTGCTGGGTGCACAGGCGGAGAAAAACCCTTCGCTCATCGCCAAACCCGCGAACGATGAAGAGCGTGCGCTGTTCGCGTCGATCAAAAAACGGCTTGATGCCAAACCAGGCTGGTATGGAAGAGCTCTGGCAAACATCAAGGGTGTAACTGAAGAAACCACGACTGGCGTCAAGCGCCTCTATCAGATGCAGAAAGAAGGACGGCTGCCTTTCTCCGCAATCAATGTTAACGACTCGGTAACCAAATCCAAGTTCGACAACCTGTACGGCTGCCGCGAATCGCTAGTGGATGGCATCAAGCGCGCCACCGATGTCATGATCGCAGGCAAGATTACGGTAGTCTGCGGCTACGGCGATGTCGGCAAAGGTTGCGCTCAGTCTTTGCGCGGCCTGGGAGCGACGGTGTGGATAACTGAAATCGATCCCATTTGCGCGCTGCAAGCAGTGATGGAAGGCTACCGCGTGGTGACCATGGAGGACGCGGCCGACAAGGCGGATATTTTTGTGTCCGCCACCGGCAATTTCCATGTCATCACTCTTGAGCACATGAAGAAAATGAAACACAACGCCATCGTGTGCAATATCGGCCATTTCGATTCGGAAATCGACATAGCATCACTTCGCCAATTCCAGTGGGAAAACATCAAGCCGCAAGTGGACCATGTGATTTTCCCCGACGGTAAACGTCTCATCGTGCTCGCCGAAGGACGGCTGGTGAACTTGGGATGCGCTACCGGGCATCCCAGCTTCGTGATGTCCAATTCCTTCACCAACCAGGTAATGGCGCAGATTGAGTTATGGCAGCACGGTGCGAAGTACGAGAAAAAAGTCTACGTGCTGCCCAAGCACCTCGACGAGAAAGTGGCGCGGCTGCACTTGAAGAAAGTCGGCGCCAAGCTCACTGAACTCACAGAAGAACAGGCAAGCTACATCGGCGTCAACAAGGCCGGCCCGTTCAAGCCCGAGCATTACCGTTATTGATCTTAAGCAGCGGAGACGCAAAGCGGGGAGAAGCCGCAGAACCTGATGAAATTTGCTTTTCTCTGCCTCTTCACGCCTCTGCGGTAAAAAATGCAATCGCAAAAACAATATCCGCGCACATTTAGTTTCGAATTTTTCCCGCCGCAGACACCGCAAGGGGTGGAGAAGCTGCGCGCAACGCGCCAGCAACTGGCGCAGCTCAAACCGGAATTCTTTTCGGTAACTTTCGGTGCTGGTGGTTCGACCCGCGACCGTACGCTGGAGACCGTGCTGGAAATCCAGCGCGAGGGTCTAAACGCGGCGCCGCATATTTCCTGCATCAGCACCACACGTGAAACCATCCGCTCCGTGTTGAATCAGTACCGCGCCAGCGGTATCAAGCGCATTGTAGCTTTACGGGGCGATCTGCCTTCTGGAATGGCCTCGCCAGGGGAATTCCGCTACGCCAATGAACTGGTGGAATTCATCCGCAAGGAATACGACGGCGCCTTTCATATTGAAGTGGCCTGCTATCCGGAGTTCCATCCCCAGGCGCGCTCCGCCCAGGAGGATATCCGCAATTTCAAGCGCAAGATGGATGCCGGCGCTAATTCAGCAATTACCCAGTATTTCTTCAACGCGGACAGCTATTACAGCTTCGTTGACGAATGCGAAGCACTGGGCCTCACCGTACCGATTGTTCCCGGCATCATGCCTATTAACAAATTCGCACAGCTTGCGCGCTTTTCAGACAACTGCGGTGCCGAGATCCCGCGCTGGATCCGCAAGAAGCTGGAGGGCTTTGGCGACGATACCGCATCCATCCGCGCCTTTGGACTCGATGTAGTCACTCAACTCTGCGACCACCTGCTCTCCAGCGGTGCGCCTGGCCTGCACTTCTATACTTTGAACCAAGCCGGACTTACCACCACAATCTGGCAGCGGCTCGGTTTGTAACACGCATCGCATGAGGCGTTTCCTTAAAGATCCTCTCTATCTCCTCGCACTGGCAACGCTCTTCGCCATCGCAATCGAGTTTTTCGGTTTGCGCGCCCTGCTTTCCCTGGATAACCGCGTATCTGATTTCCTGGTGAGAAAGCAAGCACTCACGCTTAGCCCCGATCCCGATATTGTGATTGTGGATATCGACAATGATAGTTTGGCGGCAATGGTGGATGTTGCCGGTAACTGGCCATGGCCTAGGTCTGTACATGGTGAGTTGGCAGAGGGTATTGACAAACAACGACCCCAAGCCATCGTTTTCGATATCCTGTTTTCCGAACCCGACAAATACCGTCCTGAAAGCGACAAGTCTTTCAATGATGCGATCCGCGAAATCCGCAACGTGTATTTTCCGATTCTGCGCCTTGATCACGAAGACGATACACAAGGGATAAAGCTGAAATCGTTGGCCGGGCCGCTTGCCTTGCGTCAGACCCCGAAAGCCGATCCAGAAGCGAGCGCGGCATTGCTCTTGCCGCAGGTGGTGCAACAACCAAGCTGGCGCGCAGGCACTATCAATTACAACGAGGACAAGGACGGCATCGGCCGCAACTACGATCTTTATATTGAGGCTTACGGCTGGCGTATTCCTTCATTGCCTGCACGTCTCGCCGCTGATTTGGGTTACGCCCTGCCGGATTCTCAGAACATCATCCTCGGCTGGCGAGGGGGCGCTTTCGCCTACAAACACATCCCTTATGCCGCGCTTTATGGCGACTTCGGGAGGCAAAAGCCGCTGCGCGACCCTGCAGAATTCAAAAACAAAATCGTGATCATTGGTACTACTGCGAGTGGAATGCACGACATCCGCGCAACGCCTGTGGCCAGTCTCTACCCGGGAGTGGAAATCCTCGCCACTGCGATTGACAACCTCAAGAACCACCGCTACATGCAACGAGCACCAAATACGATTCCGGCATTGCTCGCGGCGCTGCTGGTGATCGCGCTGTTCGCAGGGTTTCGCGCACGCTTGAGTCCTTTTCGAATAGGCGCCATTCTCGCTCCAGCCTCAGCCGTCGTGCTGGGTGCGGGTTACTTCGCGGTTGGTTACCAGTACCTGTTGCCGGTTTTCTCTCCCCTAGCATTTGCCTGGTTTTTCTACTTCGCCGCTGCACTGTATTCGTATCTCAAGGAGCGCAGGGCGCGCGAGCAAGCGGTTAGCATGTTCAGCCGGTTCCTGGATCCGCACGTAGTCGAGCAATTGGTAGACCAGGGTCAAACTGTGGAATCGCTAAGCGGCCAGACGCGCGACATCAGCGTGCTTTTTTCAGACATCCGCGGCTTCACCACCCTATCCGAGACCCGGCCGCCGCAGGAAATCGTTGCGTTCTTGAATCGTTACTTCAGCAGACAGGTGGAAGTTATATTCCGCCACGGCGGCACTTTGGATAAATTCATCGGCGATGCCATCATGGCATTTTGGGGCGCGCCACTCGAGGACTCGGATCACGCCAGGCACGCTATTGATACGGCGCTGGAGATGAGCGAAGCACTGGAGCAGTTTAAAACCGAATTCAATATTGATTTCGATATCGGCATCGGCATCCACAGTGGGCCGGCCGTGGTCGGATTCATCGGTTCGAAACAGAAGCTGGATTTCACCGTGATCGGCGATACCGTTAACCTGGCGAGCCGCATCGAAGGACTCACCAAAGGGGTGAGCCGCATTCTGGTCTCCAGCGACACGGTAAGCCGCGCAAACCAGGCGTTTGACTTTATTGACCGTGGATCTTATAAAGTTAAAGGACGGTCTCAGGAAGTCAAACTGTTTGAGCCCAGGAAAAAAACGCAGTGAGGGATTAGCCGTGCGGTTTAGAGTGATAATCTTTTTATTTCTGCAGGTTGGGGTAGCTTCTGCTGCGGAATACGGCTATACGGTGAGAAGCACCGATCTCAAAGACGCGCCGTACACCGACGCCAAGACGCTTGCCACACTGCCGGAACAAACCAAGGTGGAAATCATTTCACGTCAGGGCGCATGGCTGCAGGTCAAAGAGCAGCAGCAAGGCTGGGTGCGCATGCTAAGCCTGCGCACCGGCGAAGGCCGGATGACAGGCGGCGATAGCGGCCTTAAATCGCTCATGAACCTTGGTCTCGGTCGCAGCGGCAATACCGGGGTCACAGTAGCTACCGGGGTAAGAGGCCTTTCCGAAACAGACCTGAAAAATGCCAAACCTAACCCGCAGGAACTGGAAAAACTGCGCCATATGACAATCCCTCCTGCTGAAGCGCAGAAATTCGCCGCCAGTGGCAAACTTACCGCGCAGCAGATCAATTATCTCCCTGAGCCTTCACAAACAGGGACAGCGGGGACCAGCAATCCGACGCCGTTTGGAAGTGAACGATGAGACAACTCATTATTTTATTGCTGGCTCTGGGCGTGCCGTTTCAAGCACGGGCATTTCAGCTGGATGTGGGAAAAGTCAAAGACTTGATAACCCACGCCAGCCAGCTTCGCGAGGTAAATGAAAAAGAAGAAGTGGAAATCGGCTCAGGCGTTGCTTCCAACCTGCTCGGCGCAGCACCGCTCGTGCCGGATGCGCAAGTGCAGAAATACGTGAACGAAGTCGGCAGGTGGGTCGCGTCTCAAAGCGAGCGCTCGAACCTGGAATGGCATTTCGGCGTTCTCGAGAGCGATGACGTGAACGCGTTTGCTACACCCGGCGGGTATGTGTTCATCACTAAGGGGCTGCTTTTAAAAATGCGTAGCGAGTCGGAACTTGCCGGCGTGCTGGCGCATGAGATCGGGCACGTGCTGAAAAAACATCATCTCAAGGCGATCCAGAAAAACGCGCAGGCGGGCTTATTTGCCGACGCACTATCAATCGCCGCCCAAAATAGCAGGAACAATGCAGCATTTAATAAAATTGTCGGCGCGGGCACTGAACTATATGCGCGCGGCCTCGACAAGGAAGATGAATTTGAGGCCGACCGCATCGGCGTGGTGCTCGCCGCGCGCGCGGGCTATGATCCTTACGGGCTACCCCTTGTTTTACAAACGCTGGCAACCTTAAACCCGCAGGACAGCTCCCTGGCGCTGATGTTCAAGACTCATCCTGCGCCTACAGCCCGCCTGGAAGCCCTGGACAAGGTGATGTCGCCCAATCTCGATAAGTACTCAACACAGACACAGGAAAAAGCGCGCTTTATAAAAACTCTCCAGTTGAACCAGGAAAAGTAGAAGTAGAGCCCGCGTCACGCCGTGAGAGTCGATAAGATGAAAATGCGTACTGCGCGCCGCCAAGACCTCGGCCTGACAAAAGCCGAGTACGCCATCCTCAAACGACTTTCAACGCCGAACAAAATCCAGGATTTTGTCAGCGCTCTTCGGGCAAACTTTGAGCATAAAGGGGACACCTGTCTCTCGGTGCGGGAAGTGCTGCGACGGCACCACGCGCATTGCATCGAGGGCGCCATGCTCGCAGCCTGCGCACTGTGGATCCACGGCGAACCCCCGCTCTTGCTGGACCTCAGAGCCGTGCATGATTTTGATCATGTGATCGCGCTGTTCCGCCGCCACGGTTGTTGGGGCGCGATTTCCAAAACCAATCATGCGCAGTTACGCTACCGTAATCCGGTGTACCGCACGCTGCGGGAGCTTGCAATGTCCTATTTTCACGAGTATACGAATAAAAAAGGCCGCCTGACGCTGCGCAGTTATTCCAGAGCTTTTGATCTGCGTAAGGTGAACCCAAAGCTGTGGGTTACCAATGGCAGTAATTGCTGGGACCTGCCCGAGATGCTGGATGAAATCCAGCACTATCCGCTGGTCTCTAAAAAGCAAGTGCACCTCCTTTCCCGCCGCGATGCAATGGAGCGCAAGGTGGGAAAACTGCTCGAGCATCCAGCGCCGCGGCGCAAGTAAGCACCCACCTCCGCGAAAAAATTAGGCCGCAAGGACGCCAACAAAGAGCTTTCACCCTAGGGAGCTCGGGGGACGCAGAGAAAATCAAATTCTTATATTTTAAAACTTGACCTCAAGTTTTTTACTTGCTACTTCGGGGGTGCAGGCATCGCGGATGAGTGATGATCCACGATCAGCCATTTTTTCCCCTTCTTCACGTAGGTAAAGCTGTAGCGCGCGGGGAGAGACTTGGCCTCGCCGTCTTTTACATAAGAGAATGTGTAATAGCCGGTGTTGATGGCGGTATTGCCATATACCCGTATTAACTGGTCTCCGAAACTAACCTTGTGCTCCGGGAGAGCTGCGAAGGCTTTTACAAAATAATCCCGAATTGCTTCGGGATCATCCCGCCGCTTGGGGGACAGCGTTCCCCACAGCACGGCATCCTTGTCATAGAGAGCGAGGATTGGGTCGGGGTTGTCGTTAGTGAAAACCTGCGCCCATTGGGCAGTAGCGGCGGCAACATCATCTTTGGCGCCCCGCCCAAGCGCCGGGGGAGCAATTACCAACAGGAAAAGCAACAGCACTGAGTAGATGTGGCGTTTCATGATTAACCTCCCTTGGGTTGTAGGCCGCGCTACGGCCGTAAACCGGCTAGAACGACCTTCTGTCAAATTTAGGCTGATGAGATGGTGGGGTCTAGGATACATAACTGCATAATTTGAAGCCATGCGCTAATCGTCCACTTGGGATGCCGTGAGCAGCGGGCGCATCGCAGTAAGCAGATTGGCGAATATCTTGTTGTTGGCTGCTTCAAACTGGGCGAGCTTTTGCTTCATTTGCCAGCGCTGCATAGGCATGGCAAAGCACGCCGGGCAATTTTCCGCTATTACCGGAAGGCCGGCATTTTTGGCGAACGCTGCGGTCTGGCGCTCACGCACATAAATGAAAGGACGAATCACACGAATATCGCCTTCGTCGTTTACATAATGCGCCCGCATGGTGCGCAGTTTCCCGCCGAACATAGCGCTCATCATGAAAGTCTCGGCAAGGTCATCAAGATGCTGCGCGAGAGCCAGCACATTGTAGCCTTCACGCCGCGCCGCGCCGTAAAGCATGCCGCGCCTCATTCTTGAACAAAATGCGCAGAAAGAATCCTTGCCCATCTTTTGCTTCGCTAGTTCCAGCACCGGATAACTTTCATAGAAATACGGCACGCCCAGCTTGGCCATATAAGTTTTAAGCAGCTGCGGGTGGTATTCGGGCGATTGGGGGTCCACGGTGGCAGCGGCAAGTTCAAATTTCACGGGTGATTTGAACTTGAGATGCAATAACACGTGCAATAACGACAAACTGTCCTTGCCCCCGGAAAGCCCGAGAAATACACGGTCACCCGGGCGAATCATAGCGTAATCGGCAATCGCCTTACCTGCCAGGCTTAACAATGTGCGCGGGGGTTTAATCGGGATAGCTTTCATATGTAATTCCGTAAATTCACAAATGATAATGATCGGATTTTAGCGAAACAAGAAGTTTGACTTTAGCAGGGTGTTGAAGAACTCCACGGGGCCGCGGCGGAGTTGAGCAGCGGAAACGAGCCGCAATGAGATATAAAGGCAAGTCCGCCGTTTCGCTCATATATTGATGCTCCTGCCGCCATCTACTGCAATAATTTGTCCCGTAATATAAGGCGCATCGGCAATCAGGAAATGCACCGCCTTGGCGATATCTTCCGGTTCACCGACGCGCTTTAAAAGAGTGGAATTGATGATGCGCTGGCGCGATAGCTCATCCGACCAAGCTTCGTCTTCCGGCCAGATGATAGCACCGGGCGCCACGCCGTTTACCCTCACTTCAGGCGCCAGCTCGCGTGCCAGCGAGCGGGTCAAGTTGACCAGTCCAGCCTTTGCCGTGCTATACACCACATAGTTCTTCATTGGCCGCTCGGCATGGATGTCCACGATGTTGACGATGCAGCCATGGTTTTTTTTGAGCTGTCCCACCGCTGCCTGCGAAAGAAACAGCGGCGCCTTAAGGTTGGTACCGATGAGATCATCCCATGCTTTGTCGTTGATTTCCCCCAACGCCGTGGGAAAAAAGCTGGAAGCATTGTTGATCACTACATCCAGCCTGCCAAAACGCTTTACGGTATCGCCTACCAGATTTGGCAGCATTGACAAGTTGAGAAGGTCCGCTTGTATCAGCGCCACTGAATCGGCGCGCTTAAGGTTAAGCTCGGCTTGCAGCGCGCGGGCTTCCTTCGCCGATGAACGGTAATGCACCATGATGCTGGCGCCGTGCGCATGCAAGTAGCGGCAAATTGCCGCACCTACACGTCTTGCACCCCCGCTGATCAAGACGACTTTGCCTTGCACCCTGTTTCTCCGCTATATTCTGCCGGTGTTGAATGCCGGAATTTTACAGCAATTTCCTGACCATTAGCGGCTGCCCAATCTTTCCAGCTCAATCTCAGGCAATGTCGCCACTGCCACAACCCAGCGTGCAAGCCTTGCAACACAGCAAGCAGCTTACCCGGGTGATTATCGAGGAAATTGCAGCTGGCGGCGGTTGGATATCGTTCGCCCGCTACATGGAGCTCGCCTTGTACGCCCCAGGGCTGGGCTATTACAGCGCAGGTGCAGAAAAATTCGGGGTTGCCGGCGATTTTGTCACAGCTCCCGATATGTCGCCGCTTTTCGCCCGCTGCCTTGCGAGACAAGTCTCGCAAGCTCTATCCATTACTTCCGGAGATATTCTTGAGCTGGGGGCCGGATCCGGGAAGCTTGCTTGTGACCTGTTGCGCGAGCTGGATGCGCAGAATAAGGCACCCGAGCACTACTTTATCCTGGAATTGAGCGGCGAGCTGCAAAGCCGCCAGCAAGCGTTAATCGGCATGCTTCCCCAAAAGCTCGCGCAGAGCGTGAGCTGGATCGACAAGCTGCCGCAGCATTTCGCCGGTTTGGTTTTCGCCAACGAAGTTTTCGATGCGCTTCCGGTGCATGTCGTAGCCTGGCGCAGCCAGGGAATTTACGAGTGTGGCGTCACTTATGCGGATGGAAAATTCTGCTGGAAAGAACGCCCGCTGACCAAAGGAGATTTGTTCAATATTGCCTCAAGCCTGCAAGTTCCGGTTGATTATGTAAGCGAAATTCATCTTGCTGCACGCGGCCTGATACGCAGCCTTGCAGCGCTTTTGGATCGGGGCGTGATTCTGGTGCTGGATTACGGCTTCGGCACGGCCGAGTATTATCATCCGCAACGCAAAAGCGGCACGTTGATGTGCCATTACCGCCAGCAGGCGCACGACGATCCTTTTTACCTGCCGGGGCTGCAAGACATAACCTCGCACGTAAATTTCAGCGCCATTGTGGAAAGTGCGGAGAACTTGCGATTGCTCGGCTATACAACGCAGGCGAATTTTCTGGTGAACTGCGGCATCACCGATATCTTGGGTGAAACCACTCCGGATAATGCCGCTTACCTGCCTTTGGCTTCGGCGGCGCAAAAGTTGCTGAGTCCGGCAGAAATGGGCGAATTGTTCAAGGCACTGGCGCTGGGCAAAGGTATTTCGCAGCCACTCATTGGTTTTTTGAGCGGCGACAAAAGTCGTCTGCTTTGAAATATTAACCAATCGGTACGAGATCAATGAATAAAGTGCGTGAGCTGTCAGGCGTCCAGTGTCATAAATAAATTGTTTAGGGACTCGGCGAGAGTGGGGTGGGCGAAAATTCCTTCCTTGATTTTTGCGTAGTGCACCCCGCCCATCATCGCCATTTGCAGCACCGCCATGATCTCTCCGCCTTCCATGCCCAATATGGTGCATCCCAAAATCTGTCCGCTGTCGGCATCCACGATGGCTTTCATGAAACCGCGCGTTTCTCCCGTTTCGATCGCGCGCGCCACGTGGGTCATCGGCAGCTTTGCCACGCGAATGTTGCACTGCTGTGCCCGTGCCTCGGTTTCACTAAGCCCCACGCTTGCCAGCTGTGGATCAATGAACATGGTGTTGGGCACCAGACGTCCATCCAAAGTGGCATTTCCGCCTTCAAGCCAGTTCGCTCGCAGTATGCGGAAATCGTCGTAGGAAATATGCGTGAACGCGGGCCCTCCCTTGACATCGCCGATGGCATAGACTCCCGGAACGTTGGTTTCCAGTTTGTTGTTGACCTTGATAAAGCCCAACTTGTCGGTCTCAATCCCCGGCACCGCAAGATTTAATTGCGCTGTGCTAGGCACGCGCCCCAGTGCCGCGAGCAGATGCGAGCCCGTCACCTTCTGCTCTCCCGCAGGAGTCCTAATGTTGACGTCGATTAGTCCTTTCGGCTGCCGGGAAATCTGCACCACTTGCGCATTAAGCAAAATCTCGATGCCGTCCTGGCGCAGGATTTTCTGCACTTCCTCGGATACATCCGGGTCTTCGCGGTTAATCAGCCGGTCATCACGATGAATGATGGTGACGTGGCTGCCGAAGCGGCGGAACATTTGCGCGAACTCGAGGCCGATGTAGCCTCCGCCCAGCACCAGCAGATGCTCGGGCAGTTCTTGCAGTTCCATGATGGTTGAAGAATTCAGGGGCTGCGCTTCGCTCAATCCGGGCAGCGGCGGCAGCGCGGGAGCGCCGCCGGTGTTGATGACAATTCTGTCCGCGGTCATTTCCCTGGTTCCACCGCCGTTCAATCGCACCTCAATCGTGCGTGAGTCCTTGAATCGCGCCACGCCGAAAATGAGTTCTAGATTGGGCGTTTTCTCCAGCCGGTCCTGTCCGCCTTTGCGGAAGCTTTCAACAATGGCCTTTTTGCGAGTGTAAACTTTGGCCATATCCATGCTCACGTCACCGGTGTTGACTCCGTAACTCGCGGCGCGGCGCGCCAGATAAGCAATGCGCGCGCTTGCCACCATGGTCTTGGTTGGAGTGCAGCCGACATTGACGCAGGTGCCGCCCACATGCTCGCGTTCGATCACTGCGGTTTTCCATCCTGCTTTAGCAAGTGCGATAGCCAACGGTTTTCCCGATTGGCCGGTGCCGATGACTAGGACGTCGTAACGGGTTATCGAAGACATAGGCGCTCCTTTCAAATCTTGTGCAGGCTGGTCTAATTGCAGGTTAGCACAATATAATCACCTCCTCCCCGCCGCTGCGGATCGCATACAATCATGAACCTCTACCGCTGTTCTCTCTATTTTGCCGTGCTTCTGTTTTGTGCAAGCCAGGCGACAGCCATAGAGCAGCCACGTGACCGCAGCGCGGCCGACAACAAATGGGAGCAAGGTCCCTATGGATTGATGCTGCGTCGCGTGCTCCCACCCGGCCCTGATCCCAAGGAATTGCCCGAGCCCGATTCAGCTGGCGCACAAGCTCTTACCCGATACTGCGTGCAGTGCCATAATCTCCCCAGCCCGTATATGCACACGCCGGAGAGGTGGCGAGTAGTGGTTGAGCGTATGGACCGGCGCATGCACGGCGAAGGCAACTTGGGCACTTTAATGAAAGAGCTGATGGAAGGTGTCAAGGCACCGTCGCAGCAGGAGCTGGATTCCCTGCTCGCATACTTGGGCAAGCACGGCCAGAAAGCGATAGACCCGGGCCAATATCCTGACCTCAAGACCACTGTCGCGGGGCAGTCCTACAGTGAAGCCTGCGTTCAATGCCATGAACTGCCCGATCCCAAACGGCATACCGCAAAAGAGTGGCCGCTGGTGGTGGAACGGATGCAGAAAAACATGGCTTGGGTGGGAGTCATCAAGGGCAATGTCAGGAACCCGCATGAACTCAAGGTTGAGGACATTCTGGATTTCCTGGAACGCCATGGCCGAGATAATTGATGTCAACGAGGCACGACCATGCCGCGCTGTACTGCGGGACGCGCCGCGACGATATCGAACCAGCGTTTGACGTTCGGATAATCCTCCAGCTTTATCTTGTGCCATTCAAATCGTGCCACCCACGGAAAAGCTGCAATATCGGCAATAGAATATTCGCCCGCAAGATAAGGGTGATGCGCAAGATGGCGCTGCAGCACGTCGTAGATCCGTGCGGTTTCCTTTGTATAGCGTTCGATGGCGTAAGGCACCGGTTCGGGCGCGAAACGCAGAAAGTGGTGCGCCTGGCCGAAAAACGGACCTATATTTCCCATCTGGAACATCAGCCACTGCAAGGTCTCATAACGCGACAACGCGGTACTGGGAATAAATCTGCCGGTTTTTTCCGCAAGGTAAATCAAAATCGCGCCGGATTCGAACATCTTAAATGGCATGCCATCCGGTCCTTCCTCATCAACAATCGCGGGAATCTTGCTGTACGGTGAGATCGCCACGAATTCCGGCTTGAACTGGTCGCCCTTGGAAAGATCAACGGGGTAAGCGCGGTACGGGAGCCCGGTTTCTTCCAGCATGATGGAAATCTTGCGGCCGTTTGGAGTAGACCAGGTGTAGAGATCTATCATTCTCTTAGCTTAATGATATACCCGTTTCAAAATAAAAACGCCGGAGGTTATAGATAGCCCCCGGCGTTGTGATTCTCGTTAAGTCAATTGGCCTGAGGTTTGGCAGCCTTGTTTTGCTCGCGCTTGGCTTTCATGTAGTTGTGAACCTCTTCAAGCGAGACGGTGCCGTCCTTATCTGTATCTATGGCATCGAAGTTTTTGTAGACATTAGGCATGGCCTTGGCTTCTTCCCTGGTCAGCGTGCCGTCGTTGTCCTTGTCCGCCTTGTTGAAGCTCTCCTTGCCGTGCTCGTGTGCGCTTTCTTTACGAGTTTTCCCATAGGCCCGGATTTCATCCATGGAAACGGTGCCGTCCTTGTCGGTATCGATTTCCTTGAAATGCTTGGCGACATGGGGCATAGCTTTGGCTTCGTCTTTGGTGAGCGTGCCGTCGTTGTCCTTGTCGGCTTTCTTGAATTGCTCCTCCATACGACTCTGCTTTTCTCCAGACTTGTCCGCTGAATCGGCCAGCGCAAATGCCGGAAACAGCAGGAGTGATACAAACAAAACGGGTTTAAGCATGGTGTTCTCCTTTAATAAAATTCAAAATCATATAAACGTTTTATGAGCGATAGCGGTTTACACGGTTTGCTTGAGCCGGTTTTTTACCGCAGCGATCCGCGCTGCTCGCACATTGGCTGCGATCTGACCGGGCTTGCGAACTCGCTTGGCTATCGCGCCTGCATTCACGCTTTGCGCGGCACGCAGTGCATTTTGCAGGTATTCGGCTTGCGGGTAAAGTCTGGTTTCAAAACCCGGGCGGCCATGGAAATCGCTGCTGCAGGCCTCGAGAAATTCGGCAAAGCGCTGCGGCTTGCGGAAAGCATCAAGCGATTGAAGCAGGCGGACGAGGGTTGTGGGCTTGAGTTCCTGTGCGCGGTATGCCTCGCCATGGTATTTGGCAGCGAGCAGCGCCAGATCTCTGCAGGCAGCGGGAACCTTGATGCGCTTGCATAGCGCTTTGACGAGTTCCACGCTCCTGGCCTCGTGACCGGGATGGTGCGGCCATTGGCTGCGCGGCGTCACACCTTTGCCGAGATCATGGGTAAGAGCGGCAAAACGCACTGGCAGCGAGAAATTCTTTGATGCTGCATAGTCAATCACCTGCATGATATGCGCCCCGGTATCAATTTCCGGATGATATTCCCTTGGTTGCGGCACACCAAACAAACGGTCCACCTCTGGCAGGATTTTATTGAGCGCACCGCACTGGCGCAACACTTCAAACATGCGCGAAGGTTTTGCTTCCATCAACCCTTTCGCCAGTTCCTGCCATACCCGTTCCGCAACCAGCGCATCCACTTCGCCGTTTTGCGTCATTACGCGCATCAGCTCCAGCGTTTCTTGGGCGACGTCAAATCCGAAGCGCGCAGCAAACCGTGCCACGCGCAGGATGCGCACCGGGTCTTCGGCAAAAGCCGGGCTGATATGACGCAGAACGCCGGCCTTGAGGTCCTTCACGCCTCCATAGGGGTCAACGATTCGGCCGCGCTCGTCCTTGGCAATGGCATTGATGGTGAGATCGCGCCGCGCCAAATCATCTTCCAGCGTGACATCGGGGGCCGCATGGATTCTAAAGCCTCTGTAACCCCGGGCGGTCTTGCGCTCGGTGCGCGCCAGCGCGTATTCCTCGTGGCTTTCGGGGTGAAGGAACACCGGAAAATCCTTGCCTACCGGTTTGAATCCCTTGCGCAGCAAGTCCTGCGGTGTGGCTCCCACCACCACATAATCCCGGTCCGTCACACTGAGACCCAAAAGCTCATCGCGCACCGCGCCGCCGACCGCATAAATTTTCATTGGCCTAGAGAAGTCAAGCTGGCCTCAGCGCCCTGCCCTGAAACGGAACCAGCGATAACGTCCGCGCGGCGTTCCGCCCGTTAGATACAACGGCACCACCGCTTCCAGCGCCGTTGGTTTGAAGCCGAAAATATCGGGAAAATCGCAACTGCACACACTGTTCACTTTCATCGAATAATAATTATCGCGAGTCATCAGTTTTACCGGCAGGAATTCCATCGCCCATGCCTGCAAATACGATAGCGAGTCGCTCAGGCCGATAATGCGGCGCCTGTACCCGGTGACTTGGGCAACGTATTCCACCAGTTCGCGCAGCGTATAGACTTTCGGCCCGCACAAGTCATAGCTCTTGCCAAAGGTCTCCAGCCTGTCGAGGCTCAACACGAAAGCATGCGCCACGTCTTCTACGGATACCGGCTGGAACCGCGCCTGCGGGCTGGCGAGAAACAGCACAGGTAAATATTTCAAAAGTTTGGCAAACAGGTTAAGAAATTTGTCCTCGCGGCCGAAAATAACCGAAGGCCGGAAAATGCTCAACGCAAGTCCTTGCGCGGCTTGCCTGAGAGCGGCTTCGGCTTCGCCCTTGGAGCGAAGGTAGCTGCTGGGACCATCGATGTCGGCATTAAGCGCGCTCATGTGCATCATGCGTTTTACTCCCAGGTTCGTGCATATCCTGGCGATTCGAAGCGGCAATTCGACATGCGTCCTCCTGAAATCTCCGTTGCGTTCTTCGTGCAAAATGCCAACCAGATTGATTGCAGCGTCCACGCCTTCAAGCATGCGCTTAAGCTCATCGTCATTATGGACATCGGCTTGCACCACATCCACCGTAGGCAGAACGATGAGCTCTTTGGCACGCTCGCGGTTGCGCGTCGGCACGCGCACCCGGCGTCCCTGCGCGGCAAGCAAGCGCACGATATGCCTGCCTACAAAACCGCTGCCGCCTATGACACAAACGTTATTAATCTGCATGGCTATTCTATTGTGCGAACTAACTTTCAAAAACCGCTAAGGTTTCGGCGAAGGCTAACCTTTAGGTTATGCCGAAGCCAAAACCGCTGCCGCCTATTACACAAACGTTGTTAATCTGCATGGGTGTAGTGCGAACATAATCCAAAAACCGCTGCCGCAGTTTACCTCTCGTCACGCAGCGTCTGGCTTTGCGAGCGCGGCGGAATGGTGCCGAGCAGTGCTTTCAGCGAAGGCGTTTCTTTGCCAAAGGAGCTGGCGTAATACAGCGTGTTGCTCATCACTTTTTTCACGTAATCGCGCGTTTCGTTGAGAGGTATGCTTTCCACATAAATTGCGCCTTCCATCGGCACATCCATGCCCCACTGGCGGGCGCGTGTCGGCCCTGCGTTGTATGCCGCAGTAGCGAGCACCAGCTGGCCACCAGAAATATCCAGCATGTGTTTAAGGTAATGCGTCCCGAGATTAAGATTGGTTTCCAGTTCATTCACCCGCGATTGGCGATAGCCTTTATGCCCGATGCGGGTTGCCACCCATTTGGCGGTGGCGGGCATGAGCTGCATCAGCCCGCTTGCGCCCGCATTGGAACGCGCTGTTACAGTAAACCGGCTTTCCTGACGGATGATGCCGTACAGCCAGGCTTCGTCGAGATTTGATTGGTTCACATATTCCTGCATCACTTCGCGGTAAGGGGCGAGATAGCGCATGCTGAAATCGTGCAGCTGCACCGTCCTGTTGGCGGTGAAAATAGCGCGTTCATAAAGCTCGTTGCGCCTTGCCACTTCGGCCGCGGCAAGCAGCTGCCTGTCGTCGAAATTACGGATGGTCCATTGCCATTCCAGATTCCCTTCGTAACGCAAATCCAATCGGTACAATGCGAGCGCCCGTTGTATTCCGGGAAGTTGCTGCATCGCTGACAATTCTGCTTCGCTTGGCCTATAAGCAATGACTGGAGGGCTGTATTCATTGCCGAGCTCCTCACCCGCCAGCTGCCCGTAGTAATGATGCTCGCTGCTCAATGACTGGAAAATCGCGTCGGCCTCGATATTTTTTCCCAGCGCTTTGAGAGCCCGCGCTTTCCAGTAACGCCAGCTGGACTCGCGGCGCTCCAGCGGGGACAGGGCATCGATACTGGCGAGCATGGCCTCCCAATTCTGCGCCATTAGGGCGGCGCGCGCTTTCCATGCAAGCTGCTGCACATTTAGCAGGTCTGGCGGAACTTCACCATACCATGAGAGCGCATCGGGATCATGCTTTAACGAAGCGTTGTAAGCAATCTCGGCCCATGCATAATTACGTTCCTGCTCGTTGAGCTGGCCTTGCAATTTTTTCAGATAAGCCGCAGCTTGCTGCGGTTCATTGCGCGCCTGACGGTACAAGGCAAACAATCTGAGCTCTCGCCCCACACGGGTCTTCAGGTCGTAACCAGGATTGGACAGATAGCGCTCGGGCCGGTCGGCGATGCTTTTAATGAGCCTCGGGTTGGGCGCCTCTTTCGCCGGCAGGTACTGGATGATGCGCTTGGCTGCAGTGATGTCACCCGCTTCCAACGCTAGACGCAAGCGTTGCCATATGTCTTCCGGGCCGAGCACCTTGCGCGCAAACATCGCTTCAAACAGGGGACCGCAACTGTCCGGCTGCGTTTGCGCCGAAAACCACAACGCCCGCGCCTCGAGCAGGGCGGTCTCATCGTTGTTATGCAACCGTCCCTGCAAGGCATAACAGGTGAGCTCTACGCTTTCATCGAGGAGCAGAGGAAATTCTTCACTGAATAAACTCCACTCCTGCTTTTTGGCAAGCACCTTGAGCCATTCTGCCCGCAAACGGTCTGCAAGCAGGGTGTCGCCATATCGCCACATGAAAGCGCGCACAGTTTCGGGAGTAGCATCATCCAGCCGCGAACGCAATTGCCAGTAAGCCACATAAGGCTCGAGCACGTAGCCTTGCAGGCGCTTGGCGTACACATCCAGACGGGTGATGTTGCCTGCCACGTAGGCGTCGCGCGCCGCCACGAAATCTTCGCCTTGGTCCGCATGCACAGGCAGGACAGACCAAAACGTAACACAAATCGTGAACAAAAACTTTTGCATTCCTGCTATATTTCCAGTGTTGCTCAGGGTTTAGGATATCACAGCCCTGCCTTTCTAACAGCATGGAATGCACGGAACAGCGGATGGACGTTGCACAACTCAAGGCGTGGCGCAGACAATTGCGCGCCGAACTGATTGCCAGGCGCCTCGCTGTGAATCCCGAGGAGCGCGGCTCCTGGAATGAGGCGATCAGCGGCCATCTGCTGTGCGCCTTTCCTAATCTGGCGCACGGAGTGGTTGCTTTCTGCTGGCCACACCAAAACGAATTCGATGCGCGCTTCCTGATGCGTGAGCTGAGAATCCGCGGTGCGCTTACTGCCTTGCCGGTAGTGGTGGCCCCGAAAACACCGCTGATTTTCCGCGAATGGCATCCTGGCGTGAAAATGACCAAAGGCGTGTACGACATTCCTTACCCGGTGGAATCGCCGGAGCTGATTCCCGACACCATACTGGTGCCGATGAACGGCTTTGACGAGCAAGGCCACCGGCTCGGCTACGGCGGCGGCTATTTCGACCGCACCCTGTCCAGCCTGAAAAAACGCACTTGCGTCATTGGAGTGGCTTATGAGCTTGCGAGAGTGCCTACTATTCAGCCGCAATCCTACGATATCCCGATGGATTTCGTAGTCACCGAGCGCGGAGTGTATGAGCGAAGCGGCGGTAAAATTGAATTACTCACCCGCCACGGGCAAAAACTCGAGCCTGGGCAGTACAGCTCACCCGCTTGTTATGCCCATGAGTTTGCCACCGATTATTTCGGCGACAAAAAAGATTAGGCCGGACTGTTAGCTCAGGAACAGCTTGTAAGCCGGATTCCTGGACTCATCCCAATAAACATAGCCGAGCTTGGCGAGGAAGCGGCGGAATTCTGCCATCTCCTGCGGCGGGACCTGCATTCCGACCAGCACGCGCCCGTAATCGGCGCCGTGGTTGCGGTAATGAAACAAGCTGATGTTCCAGTCCGAGCGCATGCTATTCAGGAATTTCATCAGTGCACCGGGCCGTTCCGGGAATTCAAATCGGTAAAGCAACTCATTTTTGGCAAGCGCCGCATGGCCTCCCACGAGATGGCGGACGTGGAGTTTTGCCATTTCGTTGTCGGAAAAATCCAGGGTGCGCAAGTGGTGCCGCTCCAGCATGGCGACCAGTTTCGCGGTCTCCTCGCTGTCATGCACCTGAATGCCGACAAAGATGTGCGCCTCCTTGGGATCGGCAATGCGGTAGTTGAATTCGGTGATGTTGCGCTTGCCCAACAGCGAGCAGAATTGCTTGAAACTGCCCGGCCGCTCGGGAATGGTCACTGCCAGTATGGCTTCACGTTTTTCGCCAAGCTCTGCGTTTTCCGCAACAAAACGCAGCCGGTCAAAATTCATGTTGGCGCCGCAGGCAATGGCAACCAAGGTTTTGTCTTTCAGTTTTTCCCGCTTGGCATAAGCCTTGGCGCCGGCGATCGCCAAAGCGCCCGCCGGTTCCAGTATGCTGCGGGTGTCTTCGAACACATCCTTGATTGCGGCGCAGATGGCGTCAGTGTCCACCAGCACCACCTCATCAACATAGTGCTGGCACAGCCGGAAGGTTTCGCTGCCCACTTCCTTGACCGCTACGCCGTCGGCAAATAATCCTACCTGGCTGAGTTTCACGCGCCGGCCGGCTTTCAAGGAGCGCGCCATAGCGTCGGCGTCCACCGGTTGCACTCCGATAATTTTGATTTCCGGGCGCAAACGTTTTACATACACCGCCACTCCTGAAATCAGTCCGCCGCCGCCCACCGCGACGAAAATGGCGTGAATCGGGCGCGTCCACTGGCGCAAAATTTCCATGCCTATCGTGCCCTGGCCGGCAATCACGTCCGGGTCGTCGTAGGGGTGCACGAATGTAAGCTTGCGCGCTTTTCCCAGCTTGCGAGCATGGGTGTAAGCTTCATCGTAGGAATCGCCGCGCAATACCACCTCAGCGCCGCGCGCCGCCACCGCCTGCACCTTGATCTGCGGCGTGGTCGCCGGCATAACAATGACCGCTTTGCAGCCGAGCTTTTGCGCGGCAAGCGCCACACCCTGCGCATGGTTGCCTGCTGAAGCCGCAATTACTCCGCGCTTTAATGCCGCTTCCGGCAGCTGCGCCATCTTATTGTAGGCACCGCGCAGCTTGAAAGAAAACACTTGCTGCATATCTTCGCGCTTGAGCAGCAGGCGGTTATGCATACGCGCCGAGAGATTGGGCGCGAGTTCAAGAGGCGTTTCCTGCGCTACCTCGTAGACGCGGGAAGCAAGAATTTTTTCCAGATAATCTTTGCGCATCGTAGCTGGACCAACCAACAAACCGAAAGGGTATCAGGATTAACGCTAAACCAGAAGTGGGGAGCCTACTGCTGGAGAGACTCAATTGTATAAAGCACGGCTTGAAGTTATTCTAAGAACACCGTCCATTATTCGGGATTGTACCCATGACCCAGGATGAACTGAAACAAGCAGCAGCGCGCGCGGCGATTCAATATGTGCCGGACGGCTGCACCGTTGGCGTGGGCAGCGGCTCCACCGCAAACTATTTCATTGCCGAGCTCGGCAAAATCAAACATAAGCTCGAAGGCGCGGTGGCGAGCTCAGTAAGCACTGCACAGCGTCTCAAAAGCCTCGGCATTCCGGTGCTGGATTTGAACGGAGTGAACGAGCTTGCGGTTTATGTGGACGGCGCCGATGAAATCACCCGGCATCTGCACATGATAAAAGGCGGGGGTGGGGCGTTAACGCGGGAAAAAATCGTCGCCGCGGCTGCGCGCAAGTTCGTATGCATCGCAGATCAAAGCAAGCTGGTTGATGTGCTCGGCAAGTTTCCGCTGCCGGTGGAAGTGATTCCACTGGCGCGAGGCTACGTGGCGCGCGAGCTGGTTAAATTGGGCGGACAACCTGAGCTGCGAATGGGTTTCACTACCGACAACGGCAACATTATTCTCGATGTACACGGCCTGCAGATTCTCAATCCGGTGGAGTTCGAGGCAGGGCTCAATCAGATCACCGGCATGGTATGCAACGGCATCTTTGCCAAGCGGCCCGCTGATATTCTGCTGTTGGGCTGCGCAGACGGCGTCAAGACTTATACTTGAGCGCGGGAATCTCTGAACATGTCTACCGTGGAGCGCGTTTCCGGGGCAATTTAGAAAAGAGCGTCTTATTTGGTTTGCCCTGGGGGCACATAGCCGGAAGCTACATCAGCGCCGGTCCCGAAGAAGTGCTTCTCCATCTGCTCCGTGAGATATTTCCTGGCCTTGGCGTCCGCCAGGTTCAACCGGTTTTCGTTAACCAGCATTTTCTGGTGTTCAAGCCAAGCTTTCCAGGCTTCTTTCGAAACGTTTTCGAATATTCGTTTCCCGAGCTCCCCCGGGTACGGCGGAAAATCCAGGCCTTCTGCTTCGCGTCCGAGTTTGATGCACTTTACCATTCTCGCCATTTCGTTCTCCGCGACTCGTATATTTCCTGAAATTATGGAATTCGCTCAGACTTTAGCTGCTGCCATAAGGTCAGGGTGCGGCATTTCAAGATAATATCCCTGCACCATGTCCACGCCGAGGTTCTTTAACATCTCCAGAGTTTTGAGGTCTTCCACGGATTCCGCTACGGTAGTCTTGTGCATGCCGCGCGCCACATCAATAATGGCCTTGACGAATATCTGGTTGTCTTGATCATTGGGCAAATTACGGATGAACAGGCCGTCTATTTTCACTATATCCACCTCCAAATGCTTGAGGTAAGCAAACGAAGAGAAACCGCTCCCGAAGTCATCCAGGCAAACCACGCAGCCTATCTGATGCAGGGCTTTAATGAAGCGCTGCGCGTCATGCAAATTCGTCACCGCGGAGGTTTCGGTAATCTCCACCATCAGCCGACTCGGATTGACATCGAATTTGCGCAAAGTATCACTGATGAAAAGCGGTAATTCCGTTTCTGCGAACGACCGCCCGGAGATATTAACTGCAATCGATGGAACGCTCGAGGAACTCGCTAGCAATGCGATAATCTTGCTGATTACCCAGCGATCGAGCTCCAGGATGATGTCGCTTTTTTCCGCGAGAGGAATGAAGGCCGCGGGCATGATCACGCCGCCCGTCTCATCCTTCATTCGCAACAGCGTCTCTATATGCGAACGCTGGCCGTCAGCGGCACGGTACACACCCTGGAAATTCAAACACATCTGGTCATTGTGCAAGGCGTTTCGGATACGATTGCTCCAGGCGATGCGCGACAGTATTTCTCTCGAACTGTCGCTGTGAGGTTGGTAGACGCGCCAAGCGTTCTTGCCGGCCTCCTTGGCTTGGTACATAGCCGCATCGGCACGCGCCACCAGTTCTTCGGCGTTCCCCGCATTGTCGGGAAACATCGCTATACCCAAGCTGGTGGTAAGCCGCAGGTTCTGCCCTTCGAAGTGGAAGGTGATTTGCGAAATTGAATGCACTATCCGTTCAGCCACAATATGCAGCTCATTTTCTACTACATCCGGGATCAGGATCGCGAACTCATCCCCCCCTAATCTGCTGAAGATTTCGTTGCGCCGCACCTGCGCGTTCACTTCCCCGGCAACGCGGATGAGTATCGCATCTCCGGCGCGATGGCCATAGGTATCGTTGATGTGCTTGAATTCGTCGAGGTCGAAAAACAGCAGCCCCAATGCCGAACCATGGCGGTCCGCATCAGCAATCATGCGTCCCAGCTCTTGCTGGAAACGGTGGCGGTTATACAGGCCGGTGAGCGCGTCGCGCTCCGCAAGATAGATTAGCTGCTCCGCGTCGCGCCGCTCCTGCGTGATGTCTTTATAAACCCAGAGCCTGCCGATGGACTGCCCATCATCTCCACGCGCCAAATAGGTAGTTTCCAGCAGTGTGCGGCCGTCGGCCAAGGTAAATTCATATCCCTTGGAATTATCCTCGGCGTCGGCCACTTGCAAAACATGCTGTGCATATTCCTGGGGACGAGCCACTTGCTTGGTGACCACGGCCAGCAAATTCTCGGTATTCATGCCTTGGAGGTGTATGTCCTGGGTGAAACCCCAAATCCGTATTAATGTCGGGTTGTAGTAAGCCACGCCTTCCTTGCCGACAAACAAAATGCCCATATCCATTGCCGTGAGCAGGGAAACAAGCCGCGCCCGTTCTTCCCGCGCTTGCGCGAAATCTTGATGTTGGCTGCCTTGCGCAAGTTCTAATTGTTTTATAGTCGCCTGCAAATTGAACTCCTCATTCTTGCGCTCGGTTATATCGCGGATGCTGCAGCGAACCCCCAAATACTCACCTTGTCTGCCGTAAATCGGCTGCCAGGTGGCCGACGCCCAGAAGCTCGATCCATCCTTGCGCCGCACGCGGAATTCAAGACCGCTGCCTCTCGTGCCACGGAGAATTTTCTGTAGGAATTCGCGGAAGCGCGGATTGTCCTCCGGGTCAATAATCGCCGCGGGAAAATCCGGCATTTCCAGGCATTCCTCCGGCAGATAACCCGTCAGGCGCTTCACTGAAGGGTTTACCCATATTACTTTGCCCGCGGGGTCGACCCACAGCTCCCAGTCATGACTGTAATCGGCAATGGCACGAAACGTTGCCTCCCCCTCGAGCAAGGTCTTAATCTGGTTCTCCACCGCCTCAGCCATGGCGTTGAAGGTGGTGGTGAGTTTGCCCACTTCATCGGCGGAAGCCACTGCCACCCGCACTGAATAATTGCCGCTTGCCATGGCTCGCCCGGCCTCTGCGATCTCCCCCAGGTGCCTGACTAGCCAGTAACCCAACGCGAGGAATAACAGCAAAGATAGCGCTACTTCGCCTCCTGCGATAACCAAGCTTTCCCAGAACAGCTTTTGCTTTGCCGCGTTTAGAAAATCTGTGGAAATGCCCAATCGCAAACTGCCGTAGGTCTTGCCCTCCCGTTCTATGGGAACCCAGGTTTCGTAAACATTCTGGGGATCGGCTTTGGGCAACGGACTCCCGTCCCCGGCAAGCAGTTTGCCCTTGTCATCGTAAAACAGCGCATAAGCCAGCTCTTCTTTGGCTAGGGCACCCGCGAGAATCTGTCTGACTGAAGCCTGATTGTCTTGAGCAAGCGCTGCGCCAAGAGAATCGCTCAGCATAGGCGCGAGCATCTTCATCCGGGCTCGCGACTGCTCATCCAGTACGTTATCAATCATCCAAATACTGTTGCCGACCAGCAGCGTCAACATCACCACTTCCACCAGCACGGTGATCAGCACCAGTTTCAGGCGCAATGATTTGGTTTGTAAAAACCAATTCACGTATTACATCCTCCCGAGAGATGTCAATGCAGCGTGTGGCGATAAATTTTTCAAAGACGCTTCACAAGCACCTTGGAGCGGCGCTGGAAGTTGTAAAGCGCCTGCTTCTGCCCCGGCAGCTGTTCCACCGCCCCTTCTTTGAAGCCGCGTTCGATAAACCAGTGCGCGGCACGAGTGGTAAGCACAAACAGCTTGCGCATACCCGTATCGCGCGCCTGTTTTTCAATGCACCGCAACAGGATATCGCCGCAGCCCTGCTTGCGGTAATTTTGCTGTACTACCAGGCAAGCCAGTTCTCCGGCGTCTTCGCGCGGAAAAGGATAAAGCGCGGCGCACCCGATTATGGCTCCATCGTGTTCCATCACGCTGAAGCGGCTTATTTCCATTTCCAGCAGCTCGCGCGGGCGCCGCACCAAAACACCTTCACGTTCCAGCGGCTCGACCAGCGCGAGTATGCCCCCTACATCTTCAATGTGCGCCTGACGCAGCTTTTCCAGCCCTGTTTGCGTCACCATGCTGCCTATGCCTTCATGGGTAAACAATTCGAGCAGCACAGCACCTTCCACGTGGCGCGACAGCAGATGCGCGCGCGTAACCCCCTCACGGCAGGCACGCAGTGCGCACGGCAGATATAGCCTAACATCGCCTGACAATCTTGTCTGTTTGGATACTAACTTTTCCGCCTCCGGCACCGTGAGTTCTTTGAGCAGTTTGCCCGAAGCATCAGTAACCCCGTCTTCTTCCATCAGAAATATCAGTTTGTCAGCACCAAGCGCGATCGCAGCTGAAGTCGCAACATCTTCCAGGGCAAGATTGAAAATCTCGCCAGTGGGTGAGTAACCGAGCGGTGAAAGCAGCACCATTTCCCCATCATTCAGGCGCTTCTCTATGGCTGCCGTATCAATTTTCCGCACTTCTCCGGTGTGCTGCAGGTCCACGCCTTCAATCACTCCCATGGGCTTGGCAATCACAAAGTTGCCGCTGGCAACGCGTATTTGCGCTCCCGCCATGGGTGAACCCGGCAGCCCCGTGGACAGCAGCGTCTCGATATCCGCGCGTATACGGCCAACTGCTTCCTTGGCGCATTGCAAAGCGGTATTGTCGGTGACGCGCAGGCCTTTTACATAACGGCTGGCTTGACCCAGCGCATTAAGTCTCGCCTCGATTTGCGCGCGCGCGCCATGCACCAGCACCAGGTGCACCCCCAGGCTGTGCAACAGGTTGAAATCGTGAGTAAGCGCGACAAATCTGCCGTCGCTTACCACTTCGCCGCCGAAAGCAATAACGAATGTATGCCCGCGGAATGCGTGTATATAGGGGGCAACCGAGCGCAACCATTGCACGAAAGCCATTGCATCAGTGGGGGTGGTGTGCGGCATAGTTAAACGGGGGCAGGGTAATACAGCCAATTGTTTGGGTTTTTATGCTCATCATAATGTATAAGTATTTCAAGGAAAACCAGTACCATGTTCCGGCAGACTGAGTAGGTCCAAATTTTCGCAAGTCAATAAGGTAATCATGCGGAGCATGGCCGCACCAATGGTGGGCGGAATGACTACCGCTGCTTTTCATGATTATCGTGCCTGCGGTTTACTCCCAGATGAAAAACGCGGCACTTAAGTCAAACGCAAAAACCGCCGCTGGAGTTGCCGTGAACAATAAAGCTTGGCTCTCTGTGTTACAATGCGCGACTTTTGTCAAACCGTTAGCTCATTATGTCCCGCGCACTCCGCAACATTGCAATCATTGCCCATGTGGACCACGGCAAGACCACGCTGGTGGACAAGCTGCTCCACCAGGCGGGGACATTTGCCGCCCACCAGCACGTGGCTGAGCGGGTTATGGACAGCAATGATTTGGAGCGGGAGCGCGGCATCACCATTCTCGCAAAAAACACGGCGGTCAACTACCAAGGCACCCACATCAACATCGTCGATACACCGGGTCATGCTGATTTCGGCGGCGAGGTGGAGCGTGTGCTGTCAATGGTGGACGGCGTGCTGCTCCTGGTGGATGCAGTAGAGGGACCCATGCCCCAGACCCGCTTTGTGACACGCAAGGCGTTGGCCCGGGGTTTGAAACCCATCGTGGTGGTAAACAAAGTGGACCGTCCCGGAGCCCGCCCGGACTGGGTTGTGAACCACACCTTTGAATTATTCGACAAGCTGGGCGCTACCGAAGAGCAGATGGATTTCCCGGTAGTCTATGCCTCCGCGCTTAATGGCTGGGCGGTGCTCGATCTAGCAGATGCGCCGAGCAGCGGCGCAGGTGACGGACTGTCCATGCAACCGCTGTTCGATACCATACTCAAACATGTGCCGGTTCCCGTCGGCAATCCCGACGAGCCGCTGCAGCTTCAAATCAGTGCGCTGGATTATTCAAGCTTCGTCGGGCGCATCGGCATCGGGCGCATCCGACGCGGGCGTCTCAAGGCCGCCCAGGACGTTGTTATTTTGAACGGTCATGACGAGCCGAAAAAAGCGCGGGTGAACCAGGTGCTGTGCTTCCAGGGTTTAACCCGGGTGCCCATGGAAATTGCGCAGGCCGGCGACATCGTGCTGGTGAACGGCATCGAGGACATCGGCATCGGCGTGACTCTCGCCGACCCGGAATGCCCGGACGCTCTGCCCCTGCCGATTGTGGACGAACCCACGCTTACCATGAATTTCCAGGTCAATACTTCACCCTATGCCGGACAAGAAGGAAAATTCGTCACCAGCCGCCAACTGCACGAACGCCTGCAGAAGGAACTGCTAACCAACGTGGCGCTGCGCGTTGAAGATACCACGGATACGGATGTGTTCCTGGTCTCCGGGCGGGGAGAATTGCATCTCACTATCCTGCTGGAAAACATGCGCCGGGAAGGTTACGAGCTGGCAGTGTCCCGTCCACGAGTCGTGATTCGTGAAATCAACGGCGGGAAATGCGAGCCGTTCGAAATGCTCACAGTGGATGTGGAAGAGGCCAACCAGGGTGCGGTGATGGAAGCCCTGGGGCAGCGCTGTGGCGAGCTTCAGGACATGGCGCCCGACGGCCGCGGCCGCGTGCGCCTCGATTACCGGATCCCGGCGCGCGGACTGATCGGCTTCCAATCGGATTTCATGACCATGACCCGCGGCACCGGTATCTTAAGCCATGTGTTCGACGGCTACGCCCCGATGAAACCGGAAATACCCGAGCGCCGCAACGGCACCCTGGTTTCAGCGCAGCGCGGGGAGGCGGTAGCTTATGCCTTGTGGAAACTTCAGGAACGGGGCCGCATGTTCGTGAGCCCGGGCGACCGCCTGTACGAAGGCATGGTGATCGGCATTCACTGCCGGGACAATGATCTGGTGGTGAACCCGATCAAGACCAAGCAGCTCACCAACATCCGCGCCGCCGGCAAGGACGAAGCGATCATGCTCACGACGCCGATTACGCTTACCCTCGAGCGGGCTGTCGAGTTCATCGCTGACGACGAACTAGTTGAAATCACCCCCAAAACCATACGCATCCGCAAGCGCCATTTGAAAGTACATGAGCGCAAACGGGCTGCGCGCGAAGCCGCCTAACATTCCGGGTAATAAGCTTCAGGGGCCGACCTGCATCCTCGCAACAATTTTGCTTTTTCCTGAAACGCAGTAAGCATGAGGCATCCTGGCCTGGCTATGGTGACCAGCGCCGATGTTGCCCCGCCTATCCAGGGTAATGATTCCCATTTGCGCACTCGGCTCCGCTGCCAAAAGCAACAAAACTTCATCCACGGCTTGCTGCGCATTTCTGCCCTGCGCCAGCAGATCGCACACCGATTTGGCAACCAGGTAGCGCATCGCTACTTCGCCCAGGCCGGTAACAGATGCCGCGCCCATAGGCATGGCGTAGGTTCCCGCTCCCGGAATGGGAGTGTCGCCGATGCGGCCGGGAAGTTTCAGGGCCAATCCACCACTGGAAGTGGCAGCAGCAAAATGGCCGCTTTCATCGAGTGCCACTGCGCCCACCGTTCCTCCCGCAAGCTCGGGATGGCGCTTTAACAAATCCCGCATGCGGCTTTGGATTTTTGACGCAGCGAGCGCCTTGCGTTTCTTGCGCCATAGCGCGCGCTGCTCATCTGTCACCGGATCGTAATCCGCGAAACCCATGGCTCGGGCAAAGTTGAGCGCGCCTTCGCCCGCCAGCAAAACGTGTTCAGTATCCTTCATAACCTTGCTCGCCACCAACACTGGATTTTTGACTCGCTGCAGACACGCCACTCCCCCCGCACGCAAACCCTTGCTCACCATGACACTGGCGTCCATCTGGGCTTCGCCATACAAGTTCAGCGCTGAACCGGTGCCGGCATTGAACACCGGGTTGTCCTCCAGCAACACCGCCGCCGCGGTAACCGCATCGAGCGCGGATTTTCCCTGGGCCAGCAATTTCCCTCCCGCTTCTGCTGCGCGCCTCACACCCTGTAATGCCGAACGCTTATGTTGCTCATTCCAGGCTCCTGACCCTCCGTGAACAATGAACGCGTACATTCAAAAGTCTCCCCATAAACTCTGGATTGCGGCTAGCGCGGCAAGACCCGCAGTTTCGGTGCGCATGATGCGTTTCCCCAAAGTGACCGGAGTAAAACCGGCGCTGCTGGCAATTTGTTCCTCCTCAGCTGTTAATCCGCCTTCAGCCCCAACCAGCAAGATTATTTCTCCGCCTTGGTACTTGATCTGCTTGAGGGACAAACCGTCTCCGGGAGATAGTTTCAAGCGCAGCGCATTGTTTTCTGCTTTGGCGAGAAATTCTTTCAGCGAAACCAACCCCGCAACCTGCGGGACGCGGTTACGCCCGCACTGCTCGCAAGCCGCAATCGCCACCTTGCGCCAGTGCTCAATTCGCTTTTGTGCGCGCGCTGCGTCCATACGCACCACACTGCGTTGACTGGCGAGCGGTTGAATTGCTGCTGCGCCCAGTTCCACTGCTTTCTGCACCGAGAAATCCATTTTCTCGGTGGACGACACTGCTTGCGCCAGGGTGATATGCATCGCCGATTCCCTCTCGATGTTTTGCCATGCTCCTGTCAGTGCCGTCACTTTCGTTTTGCTTATGCTGATTATCCGGGCCGGATATTCCCCGCCTTTGCCATTGAACAATACCACCGCATCTTCTTGCTTGAGGCGCAATACCCTCGCAGCGTGGTGCGCCGCCGCTTCATCAAGAAAAATTTCACGATGCGGGGCTAATTCACTGGAATGATAAAAGCGCGCTGGGGTCATATTAGGGGAAGGTTTAGGTTCAAGTGCATGATAATATAAAGGCAGAAACAAGCAGGAAGGAGTAATTTCATGGTGAGCCTGCAAACACCGTTATGCAACTTTGGATGGAAAGCAGTGGATTTCGACCTGCAAGGTGTCGATGGCAAATGCCACCGCCTGAACGATGTGCGCGGCGAAAAAGGCTTGCTTGTGATGTTCATTTGCAACCACTGCCCATATGTGAAAGCGGTGCGCGAGCGCATCGTGCGCGACTGCAAAGAACTCAAGGAATACGGCATCGGCTCGATTGCTGTCATGTCAAACGATCCCACCGATTATCCCGAGGATTCGTTCGATAACATGGTTAAAGTAGCGCGCGAATTCAAGTATCCGTTTCCCTACGTATTGGATGAAACGCAGGAAGTGGCGAAAGCCTATGGCGCGTTGTGCACGCCTGATTTCTTCGGCTTTAATTCCAAATTGGAGCTGCAATACCGCGGCCGGCTGGACGCCTCTCGCAAGGACCTGGTGCCTAACGCGCGGCGCGACTTGTTTGAAGCCATGCTGCAGATAGCGCGCACCGGCCGGGGACCTGAAGAACAGATACCCAGCATGGGCTGCTCGATCAAGTGGAAGCATGGAACCTCTGATTAAGGCGGTAATTCGCGCGGTGCGCGAAGTGGCGCAGGGCGAAATCATACCGCGTTATCTGCAGGTGGCGCATCAGCGCAAAGCCGACGGCAGCCTGTACACCGCTGCCGATATCGCAGCGCAGGACGCGCTTGCGCTCAGGCTGCGCGAGATTCATCCTAGCCCCGTCCTCGCCGAGGAAATGAGCCATGAGCAGCAGGCCGAGCAATGGCTCGCTGGGGATTCCGGCTTGTGGTGTGTGGACCCGATCGACGGAACCTCAAATTTCGTCAACGGCCTACCCTATTTCGCTGTTTCCGTGGCGCTCATGAATAAAGGGCGCAGCGTGCTTGGGGTGGTGTACGACCCGGTGGCACATGAAATGTTTTACGCCGAGAAAGGCGGCGGCGCTTATCTCAACGGCGAGAAGCTTCCCATCAACGAATCAGCCAAGGAACTGCGCCAATGCATGGCGAGCGTGGATTTCAAGCGCATCGGTTCCCGCCTGGCGCAACAGCTTGTCGGCTCGCCGCCTTACTCCTCACAACGCAATTACGGAGCGAGTACGCTGGAATGGTGTTATGTCGCCGCGGGACGTTTTGATGTGTATTTGCACGGCGGCCAGAAACTGTGGGATTACGCTGCGGGCTCCCTGATACTAGAAGAAGCGGGAGGCATGATGTGTTCGCTTAAAACGGACGATTTCTGGGCGGAGGATTTATGGAAGCGCTCGGTGATTGCAGCGCGCAACCCGGCTTTGTTCAGCGCATGGAAAGCCTGGCTGCGCGCCCATCAATAGCACATTCAGCTACAGTGCTTGCGGTCATGCTCATTCTTCCACGGTACGTAAATGACTAGAGTTACGACGTTAACAGCGTTTAAGTCCGCTGTGCGGCAATTGTGAAGGCCTGGCGAGGCGACTACAATATCTTTATGCAATCCATTAACCTGACTAACCACTTTCTGATCGCCATGCCCAACATGGCAGATCCTTATTTTTCCAAAAGCCTGACTTACATCTGCGAGCACAATGACCAAGGCGCACTCGGGGTGGTAGTCAATCGTCCTATTGACATGACCTTGCAGGCGCTTTTCGACCAAATCAGCATTCCGCTGGGGGAGGCGCGCCTGCGCGGTATAGCGGTGCATTTCGGCGGCCCGGTGCAAATCGACCGCGGCTTCGTGTTGCACAAGCCCCTGGGCGAGTGGCAATCCACCCTGGCGGTCAACCAGGAGCTCGGGCTCACCACGTCAAAGGACATTTTGCAGGCGGTGGGGCGCGGTAACGGACCGCGGCAAATCCTGGTTACCCTGGGATACGCCGGCTGGGCGCCGGGACAACTCGAGCACGAGCTTGCGCAAAATGCCTGGCTTTCCGTGCCTGCGAAAACCCACGTCATATTTGACTTGCCCGCAGAACAGCGTCTGCCTGCAGCGATGGATTTGCTGGGCATCAATTTCGCCACGCTTTCAGAAGATGCAGGTCATGCATAACACGGTAAGGAGTGAGGGGTAAGGAGCGCAACCCGTATCCAGGTGATGAAGCAAGCGCTATCTCCTCACTCTTCACTCCTTGCTCCTCACGCCGTAGAGGGGACAGTTTTAGCTTTCGACTTTGGAGTTAAGCGCATCGGCGTTGCGGTAGGCGATTTGTCGCTGCGCATTGCTCACCCGCTGATAACCCTCGAAGCGGCGCAAAACGTACAGCGCTTCAACGCGATTGCCGCGCTGATAAAAGAATGGCAGCCGGTGTTACTTGTGGTCGGTCTGCCTGCTCATATGGATGGCAGCGAGCATGAGATAAGCAAACTATGCCGCCGCTTCGCTTTGCGGCTTGAACAGCGCTTCAAGCTGCACACCATTTTGGCTGACGAACGCCTGAGCTCGCATGCTGCGGAACTTTCGCTGGCGGATAGCGGGGCCGCGCGCGACAAAACGCTTATAGACCAAGTGGCGGCGCAACACATTCTGCAAAGCTATTTCGATGAGCTTGAAACTTCCTGACGCGGAACAGCTGGTTTCTGCGCTCGCCGCGCAAATCAAGCCGCAGCTCGATCCCGGCACGGCACTGATCGGGATACATACCGGCGGCGCCTGGATCGCACAAAAGCTGCAACAGCAGCTTGGACTCACAACGCCGATCGGGCTGCTCGACATTTCTTTTTACCGTGACGATTTCGCACGTATCGGCCTGCACCCGCAGGTCAAGCCGTCGAACATCCCTTTTGATGTCGAAGGACGCCGCATCATTCTGGTGGATGACGTGCTTTACACCGGCCGCACGGTGCGCGCGGCCATGAACGAGTTGTTCGATTACGGGAGGCCGGCCAGCATTGAACTTGCGGTATTGATAGATCGCGGCGGGCGCGAACTGCCTGTCTTTGCACGCTACAGCGGCGCAACACTGGAGCTCGCGGACAACCAGAACATCGAACTCACAAAAGACAAGGAGGACAGGCTCAGCCTGAACCTTAACCAGGTCTAGGCCGAACCACGGGGCGCGTGGGTAGGCCTGGGTCTTTGATGCTATAATTCGCCTCGCGTCCATGCACAGCAACCCGCAGCTCAACAAGAACGGTGAACTCCAGCACTTGCTTACGATTGAAGGGCTGCCTGCGACGCTTCTAACGCAAATACTCGATACTGCACAGTCGTTCATCGGCGTCACCGAGCGCGAAGTCAAGAAACTTCCGCTGCTGCGCGGCAAAGCGATTTTCAATCTGTTCTTCGAGCCGAGCACCCGCACCCGCACCACGTTCGAAATCGCCGCCAAGCGGCTCTCAGCCGACGTCATCAATCTCAATATCAGCACCTCGTCGCAGAGCAAGGGCGAAACCTTGCTCGATACCATAGACAACCTGGAGGCGATGCACGCCGACATGTTCATCGTACGGCATGCGCAAAGCGGGGCAGCGCACCTGATCGCGCAACATGTGGCACCAAATGTGCATGTCATCAATGCCGGTGACGGGCGCCATGAGCATCCCACGCAAGCGCTTCTGGACATGTTCACCATTCGCCACTACAAGCGCGAATTTGCCAATCTGCGCGTGGCGATCGTCGGAGACATTCTGCATTCACGGGTGGCGCGCTCGCAAATCCACGCGTTAACCACGCTCGGCGTGCCTGAAGTGAGGGTGATCGCGCCCAAAACCCTGCTGCCGGCCGGCGTTGAAAATCTCGGCGTGCATGTTTATCACGATATGCAGCGCGGGCTCAAAGACGTGGACGTGGTGATGATGCTGCGCCTGCAAAGCGAGCGCATGCAGGGCCCGCTACTGCCCAGCGCACAGGAATTCTTCAAATATTACGGCTTAACCGCGGAGAAACTTGCGGCCGCCAGACCCGACGCCATCGTCATGCACCCCGGGCCGATGAATCGTGGCGTGGAAATAGATTCCAGCGTGGCTGACGGTCCGCGTTCGGTGATTTTGCCGCAAGTCACATTCGGCATCGCAGTGCGTATGGCGGTGATGAGCATTCTAGCGGGACACTGATGAAGATTCACATTAAAAACGGCCGCATCATTGACCCCAAAAACGGCAAGGACGCGGTGCAGGATTTGTTCATCGCCGCAGGCAAGGTGCTCTCGGTA
>DATHDD010000046.1:0-22635 GCA_035319205.1 Burkholderiales bacterium
TGAATAGTGCCTGCGGTTCAGCCTCGCCAATAATTCTTGGTTGGACTAGGGCAACTACCCATAAATTAATCTCTTAGCAATGAGTTGCGCGAAGTATTTTCCCGTTCGTTTCGTTTGTCAACACTTTTTGCAATAATTTCATAATATTTTTATGCCGCATGCACTTTCGCCGGCGCTCGGGTTTTCAGTTACAGCGCCCCCCAGCGCGGGCCGTATGATGGTTGACGCGGAAGCTGTCATGAAAGCGGCCAGCGGCCGATGACTTCGTATTCCGATCCGCTTTCCATCCAATTGGAACGGACCAGCACATATTCCTTAATTGCCCAGTTAATGTTTTTAAGGGGGCGTGCAGGAGGATCCCAGCGGGCTTTTCTCAGCAAAGTGAGATGAGGCGCATAAGGGCGCTCATCGAAGCTGAACCCTGCAGTTTGCAACGAGCACTCAAGCTTTTTGACGAGATCGCTCAAGACCTGCGGCGTTTCATCGGGTGCGGCCCAGGCGATACGGTTATGTCGCCAATAGCCAGGCGCAGCGAAATTGAGATTGAACACGGAGCCGCCAAGCTTCGCCGCAAGCAGCTTTAATTCATCAAGGCGGGAAACCGCGACGTTGCCCAGAAATGCCAGGGTAATATGCAGATTTCCCGGCCTGGTGATGCTGCCGCCGCAGGTTTGGTGCAGCAGCTTAGCCCACTGCATGAATTGCTCGCGCACCCCCTCATCCGGCCACAGCGCGAAAAAAACTCTGGCTGTTGCTAGGCTTTCGGGCCCTTGCTTTCCGATTTGAGGCATTTAATGCAGGCTATTGCTTCCACCGCGATGCCTTCGCCGCGCCCGATATAACCCAGTTTCTCGTTGGTCTTGGCTTTGACATTGACATCACCGACCTCAATGGCAAGGTCCTGCGCGATGTTTTTCACCATCGCGGGTATGTGCGGCGCCAGTTTTGGCGCTTCCGCAATGATGGTGGCATCTATATTGATGACGCGCCAGCCGTTTTCGGTTAAAAGCTTACCTACTTCGCGCAGGAGCTTGCGGCTGTCTATATCTTTATAGCGCGGGTCGGTGTCGGGAAAGTGTGCGCCGATATCACCCAAAGCTGCGGCGCCGATCAAGGCATCGCAAACCGCGTGCAGCAGCACATCGGCATCGGAGTGTCCCGCAAGACCTTTTTTATAAGGTATTACGACTCCGCCAATGATCAGCTTGCGGTTTTCAACCAGCGCGTGGATATCAAATCCCTGGCCGACCCTCATGCTTTCTCCATGCTTTTTAGAATCAACTCGGCAAGCGGCAAATCCTGCGCGTGTGTCACCTTCAGATTGCGAGCATCGCTCACCACCAGTTTCGGGTGCAAACCCAGTCCTTCAATAGCGCGTGCCTCGTCGGTCACTTCCCTGTTTCGCATTTCCTGCAATGCCCGGGTGAGTGTGCCGTAGCGGAACATCTGGGGAGTCTGCGCTTGCCACAAATTTTCCCTCGGCTCGGTGTGCTGCACCCGCTCCGCCCGGTCCGCGCGTTTCAGCGTATCCGCGACCGGCAACGCCAACAAGCCGCCAACACTATCCCCGCCAAGCTCATCCAGCAGTTTATCCAAAAGCTCAGTACTTAGGCACGGCCGCGCCGCATCGTGCACCAGCACCCAATCGTCAGCGCCGATTTCCGCTTTTGCCGCAACCAGCCCGTTCAGAACGCTTGACGCGCGCGTCTCCCCGCCGCAGTAGAACGCAGTCAGCTTCCCGGCAAAGGCTTTCCAATCGTGTTGCGAAAACCACTTCTCGCCGCGCGCCAGGACTACATAAACGCGCTTGATTCTTGGGCTGGCGCACAGCCGCTGCACCGAATAAAACAGCATGGGCTTGCCGTTGAGCGGCAGATATTGCTTGGGTGTTTGTCCGCCCAAGCGCTCACCGGTTCCGGCGGCCGGGACCAATGCGTAGTGGTTCAAGATTCCAAGCCTTGTTATAAAGCTTGCATTATCACTTTTTAGCAGCTATGCAGGCAATGCGTTTTATTTCAAGCCGCCGGTTTGGCGGAGTATCGCCATCACTTCCTCGTCATCCACTTGCGGAAAATGGCCATAAAACTGACTCACCGCAAAGAACTCAGCTGTAGCATGCAGGCACACGACTTGATCAGCATAGTGCTCTACCTTATCCAACGTATCCGGCGGCGCCACCGGCACGGCGCAGATTAGTTTCTCGGGATTCCTTTGGCGCAAAGCGCGCAGCGCCGCAATCATGGTGGAACCGGTGGCAAGCCCGTCATCCACCACGATGACAATGCGCCCGGCGGGATCGCTCGGTTCACGCAGCGGGGTGTACTGCGCGCGGCGTTGCCGCATGGTTTCAAGCTGCCTTTGCTTTTCCTGAGCAAGGTAGTTTTCACTGGCGCCGGTTGAAACTGCATCATCTGTAACAAACATGCTGCCGCTTTCGTCCACCGCACCGATGGCAAATTCCGGATTGCCCGGAGCACCGATCTTGCGCACCAGCACCACATCCACTTCACCTCCGAGTTCGTCGGCGATGCGCCTGGCCATAGGTACCGCCCCGCGCGGTATCGCCAGCACCAGCGGATTTTTCCCGCGGTAGGCGGAAAGCCTTTCAGCCAGCTTATTCGCAGCATCCATGCGGTCGCGGAAAAACATTTTTGCCTTTTATGCACCTTATTAGTAGCAATTTTATCTTATAATAAGCCGTTTTTATGCTGTTAGACCAAGCTGTTCCGCTTCCTGGTCATATTAAACGCTACGCCGGATTGCACGGCTCTGGCGATGCCCTCGCTTTGTCGCAACTTGACGTAAAAACCAAACCGCTCGTCATCATCACCGAAACCGCGCAGGACGCGCAACGCCTGCTGGAAGAAATTCCTTATTTTGCTCCTAAGCTCAAGGTCAATCTGCTGCCTGACTGGGAAACCCTGCCTTACGACAGTTTTTCGCCGCACCAGGACCTGGTTTCCGAGCGGCTGGCCACGCTCTATCACATCACGCACAACGACTGCGATGTTGCAATCATTCCGGTAACCACCGCACTTTACCGACTACCGCCCACTTCCTATCTCGCCGCCTACACTTTTTTCCTGAAGCAAGCGGAGAAGCTCGACCGCGATACCCTGCGCGGCCAGCTGACTTTGGCGGGATATGCCCATGTTACTCAAGTTGTCTCGCCCGGGGAATACAGCGTGCGCGGCGGGCTGATTGACCTTTTCCCGATGGGCAGCGCCCTTCCCTACCGCATCGACTTGCTGCATGACGAAATAGAGAGCATCCGTACTTTTGATGTGGATACCCAGCGCAGCGTTTACCCGGTGAATGAAATCCGTTTGCTGCCTGCGCGAGAATTTCCTCTGGATAAAGACGGCCAAGAACGCTTCCGGCGCAATTTCCGCGAGCGCTTTGAGGGCGATCCTTCGAAAAGCCGGCTATATAAAGATGTCAGCCAGGGCTTGGCGCCCGCGGGAATTGAATATTACCTGCCGCTGTTTTTCGACGAGACGGCTACGTTGTTCGATTATTTGCCACAACGGGCCGTTCTATGCCTGCACCACGATGCGCACTCCTCAATGGAGAATTTCTGGCGCGACACGCAGTCACGCTACGAATTGCTGCGCGGTGACCGCGACCGTCCGTTGCTGCCGCCGCAGGAATTATTTCTTGGCGTCGACCGTTTCTTTGCCGCCTGCAAGGCGTTCCCGCGGATTGAAATTGCAGCCGGGGAAAATACCGCTGCCGTTCAATGCGCGACTTCTCCCCTGCCGCCGGTTGCAGTTGACCGCCGCGATGAAAATCCTGTAACGAAATTCGCACAGTTCGTCAACACCTTCAGCGGGCGCATCCTGCTGCTGGCGGAGAGCCTGGGCAGGCGTGAGATCGTGCATGAATACCTGAATGAATACGGACTCAAGCCCGTGCTGTGCGACAGCTTCGCGGCCTTCAGGCAAAGCAGCGAGCGCTTCATGCTCTGTGCATCCCCGCTGCAAAACGGGTTCATTTTCGGAGACGAGCTCGTTGCAATTGTCACAGAAAGCGAGCTTTACGCGGCGCAAGTGCGCAGGCGCGACCGCAGCGAAGCCGCGCGCAAAGCTTCCAGCGAGGGAATGCTGCGAGATTTAAGCGAAATCCGAATCGGTGATCCGGTGGTGCATGAAAGCCACGGTATCGGGCGCTATCGGGGACTGGTAAGCATGGACCAGGGGGAAGGCACGACTGAATTTTTGGCGCTGGAATACGCAGAAAAAGACAAGCTCTATGTGCCGGTCTCCCAGCTCTCCCTCATCAGCCGCTACAGCGGCGCTGCGCCGGAGGCCGCCCCTTTGCACAAGCTGGGCAGCGGACAGTGGGATAAAGCCAGGAAAAAAGCGATGCGCCAGGTGCGCGACACCGCTGCCGAGCTTTTGAATCTGTACGCGCAGCGCGCCTCGCGCCAGGGTCACGCTTTCAGCTTCAAGCCGCACGACTATGAAGCATTCGTTGACGGCTTCGGTTTCGAGGAAACGCGGGACCAGGCTGCAGCCATCAAGTCCGTGATTGAAGATTTGACCAAGGGCAAGCCCATGGACCGGTTGATTTGCGGCGATGTCGGCTTCGGCAAGACCGAAGTTGCGCTGCGCGCGGCGTTCATCGCCATGATGGACGGCCAGCAGGTTGCAGTGCTGGTGCCGACTACATTGCTGGTGGAACAGCATTTCCAGAATTTCTCCGACCGCTTCGCCGATTGGCCGGTTAAAATTGCCGAACTCTCGCGCTTCCGCTCCGGCAAGGAGCAGTTGCAGACACTGGATGGCTTGGCCGAAGGCAGCATAGATATTGTCATCGGCACTCATAAGCTGATTCAGAAAGGCGTGAAGTTCAAGCGCCTGGGCCTTGTCATCATTGATGAAGAACACCGTTTCGGCGTGCGGCAAAAGGAAAGGCTGAAAGCGCTGCGCGCGGAAGTGGATGTATTGACCCTCACCGCCACGCCGATCCCGCGCACGCTGGCGATGTCGCTCGAAGGCCTGCGCGATTTTTCGGTGATTACTACCGCGCCCGAGCGCAGGCTTGCGATTAAAACTTTCGTCACACCTTACAGCCAGGGCATCATCCGGGAGGCAGCGCTGCGGGAACTGAAGCGCGGCGGGCAGGTGTATTTCCTGCACAACGACATCGACACGATTGAAACCATGCACGACAAGCTCAGCAGGCTGCTGCCTGAAGCGCGCATCCACTACGCGCACGGGCGAATGCGCGAGCGCGATCTCGAGCATGTAATGCGCGATTTCTACCAGCAGCGTTTCAACGTTCTGCTTTGCACGACCATTATCGAGACCGGGATAGACATTCCTACCGCCAATACTATAATCATCAACCGGCCCGATAAGCTGGGTCTGGCTCAGCTGCACCAGTTGCGCGGGCGCGTCGGCCGCTCGCACCACCAGGCATATGCCTATTTGCTCACGCCGGACGAAGAGGCCATAGGCGCGCAGGCGAGAAAGCGGCTGGAAGCCATCCAGATGATGGAGGAGTTGGGTTCGGGATTTTATCTCGCGATGCAAGACTTGGAAATCCGCGGCGCGGGAGAGGTTTTGGGCGAAGCGCAAAGCGGGGAAATGCAGGAAGTGGGTTTCAATCTCTACAACCAGATGCTGGGCGCCGCAGTGAAATCACTCAAAAACGGAAAAGAACCGGATCTCTCGCAACCCCTGGCTGTCACTACTGAAATCAATCTGCATGCGCCGGCGCTTCTGCCTGAAAATTACTGCAATGATGTTCACGAGAGGCTGGTGCTCTACAAACGCCTCGCCAACTGCGAAACGCTGGAAGAGCTGGATTTGATGCACGAGGAATTGGTAGACCGCTTCGGCTCGCCGCCGCCGCCTGCCAAGGTTTTGCTCGACACTCATCGTTTGCGTATCCTGGGGAAACCGCTCGGCATTTCTCGCATCGACGCCACCGACTCGGCCATTCAACTGCAGTTTATTCCCAAGCCGCCGGTGGATGCCGCCAAAATTATCGGTCTCATGCAGCAGCAGCGCAATTACCGTTTGAGCGGTCCTGACCGCCTGCGCATCGAAATAGAATTGCCGGATGTCAAGGCGCGCGTTGCGGCAATAAGACGAGCATTCAGCGAATTGAGCTGATGATCACATAAGAGGTTGACGACAAGACCAAGAAAAGCAGATTATGATCGACAGCCATTCTGCCGGGCATTTTTACAGGGGCTAGGCATGCATCGTTAACGCTAAATATTGGAGAAGTAAGATGATGACCCTATGTCCCATCGCCCTAGCAGCCGGATGCAAGAAATGTCCGGCATTCGCAGTCTGCCCCCTGAAAAGCGTCATCGGCGATTACAGGAAGGAAGAAGAATCGCAAGCCAAGCAGCAAGCCGACAGGGCAAAACGCGACGAGAATTAGTGAGTTTTATTTGAATTTTAATCTGAAAAAGGAGAGCTGATATGCCACACAAACACAAAATTGCACTACTACTTACTTCTTTATCGGTTTGTTTTTCATTGAGCTACGTTGCATCAGCCCAAGAAGAAGCCAAAGAAAGCGCACCGGTCTTGACCCGGAAACCTTGTGAAGAGCTGAAGGCCGAAATTGATGCGAAGATTCGGGCTAATGGAGTTGAGTCTTATACTTTGGGAATCGTTCCGAATGAGGATGTCAAAGACGAGAAAGTAGTCGGCAGCTGCGATGGCGGGACCAAGAAGATTACCTACAAGAGAGGCTAAGGCTCTTATAAAGGTTACAGCCCTAATGATGCGCTGGAGCCCAGCGACCGCGTCAGGCGCTGAACCGGAAAGTTGGACTTCATAATCATCACGGTGGCCTGATCAGTCCTGATGGTTGGTGCGAACCCGAGGACGTGCGCATCGCTGCCGCCATCCCGCTATAAGCGCGCCTTTGCGGCTCACATCATGAACCTCATTATTCAGGGCAGCGAGATCCAGAACCGCGATCTCAAGCATTTGGCGAAACTTGCCGGTGCTTCGCGCATTGAGCAAATCGCCGGTGAAGCATTTCGTTTATGCGAAACGCAGGCGAGCAGCGGAGTGGCTGAATATTGCGAAAACGCGAAGCTTGATTTCGCCTTTGTGCCTGAAAATATTAAGCTCGCCAATTTTGGCCTGCTGGCGATGGACATGGACTCAACGCTGATTACCATCGAATGCATTGACGAGCTCGCCGACATTCGGGGCATCAAAGCGGAAGTCTCGCGAATCACCGCGAGTTCAGTGCGCGGCGAAATCGAATTTACAGACAGTGTGCGCAGGCGCGTGGCCCTGCTTGCAGGGTTGAATGAATCCGCATTGCAAAAAGTTTACGATGAGCGCCTGCAGCTTTCCCCTGGTGCGGAAAAAATGCTCGCGGGACTGAAAGCAGCCGGTGTCAAAACATTATTGATAACCAGTGGCTTCACTTTTTTCGCCGAGCGGCTGAAAAAGCGCCTTAACCTCGACTACACTTATTCCAACTCGCTGGAAATCGTCAACAGCAAACTGAGCGGCAAGCTGGCAGGGAAAATTATCGACGCCGACGCCAAAGCAATCAAAGTGGAGGATATCCGCAAGCAGCTCGGATTGAAGAAAGAGCAGGTCATCGCCATTGGCGACGGTGCCAACGACCTCAAAATGATGGCGCAGGCCGGAGTCAGCATCGCTTACCACGCCCAGCCCATCGTCCGCCGGCAGACGACTTACACCATTGACCACGTTGGCCTGGAGGGCGTGGTTAATTTGTTCGCGTAACATAGCACTAGCGGACTTCCTGATTGTATAGGCTACGTTTGATCTATATCAATAATTCGGAGCGACCTGAACGGTAAGCTCCGATGTGAATGGAAGCTTTTGAAGGACTACGTCCCAAATACGGCCGCTTCACAAGGATATTACATACGCTCATTGCCATTGGGATTTCGCTCGAGCTTTTGTTAAGTCTCGTGATGAAAGCCCCGAAGCTTGGACGCGTGCTCACACCTTTGCAATCGTTCGGCTACGAAGCACACAAAATGATTGGTATGGCTATTTTCGTTGTGCTTTTCTTGCATTGGATTGTCTTCGTGTCCGGCCATGCGCACAAAGGCATCGGACACTTCTTTCCATGGTTTTCCAATGCGCGCATGCATGAAGTCTTGAGCGACATTCGCAAACTCCTCAAACTTAAGGTGGGAAACCCTGAGCAAGAGGACAGCTTTTCGGGCGCGATCGAAGGTCTCGGCTTCATTGTGGGAAGCATCCTCGCTGCTAGCGGCATAGTGCTCTTCTTTGGGATCGCCGAGGACGGTGACATGAGTGCAGTCACTCATGCGCTCAAAGAATTCCATGAATTCTGGGGTCCCGTCATGTGGAGCTATCTGGGCATCCATGCTGGCGCAATGATGGTGCACCTTGGGCTGGGACATCGTTCGGTCCTATCTATATTCAGATGGTAATCAACCGTTAAAATTTAACCAGCCAAAACCCACAGGTGCGGATGCAAGAGGGTGGAGGTTGCCGCTGAGACAGGCTTATAGATCTGAACGGCTGGTCATGGCCGGTTAGCGACCGCCCGTCAATACGGTTACCTTCCCGGCCAAACCGCTACACCTCGGCCTGCTCAACAATCTCCAGTCCGTCATCGACCTCGATGCCAAGATACTGCACGGTGATTTTGAGCTTCGTGTGTTCGAGGAAGAGTTGAACGGCTCGACGATTCTTGGTCCGCCTGTCGGAAATTATTTTTATCCTGCCCACTCAGCGTACGATGGTTACAGCACAATGCGCGTAGTGGATTACGTGCTTGGACACCGAGCCCAGACGCAGACGTTCAAACAACGTTTTTCCGCGGTGACCCATGACAATAAGGTCAGTTTTGTACTCCTCCGCACGGTATATGATTTGTTCCGCCGGATGCCCCACGACTACCTTGAAGTGCGGATTAAGCCCTAGGGATGCGGCCCGGGATTTCAGCTGCGCCATAACTTCTTCGTAGTGCTTGATTGAATTATCCAGGATGGCGTTGACTTCCACGTCGTCTCCAAAGTCCGGCGGCCGCGCCACTGCAATTACGTGTATATCGGCGCCGTACTTCTCCGCCAGATCCAGGGCGAAGGCATACGCCTTGTCAGCGGGTGCTGAGCCGTCATAAGCCACCAAAATGCGCTTGATCATAGTCGTCCTCTCTTATTTGCGGTCTGCGAGCCCCGGTGCAGCGGCTTTTTGTCCAGCCGCATGCTTCGCCGGCACGGTTGACGGTCTCAACAAATGGCGCGGTAGGAAAAAAGCGTTGGCAATCAGCGTAGGCACCACTGCGCTGCCGATGACGGTTATCACCAGCAGGGAATACTGGGACTGATCGATGATGTGGTGAGAAAGCCCGAATAACGCCGAAATGCTTCCGAAAGTAAGCCCGGTGGACATCAACAGTGTCGTATACATGGCTTCCATCTTCGGTGAACCGTAGAATTTGGTGACGGGATAGACGCCGGCAAACTTGGTCGCCATCTTTGCCGCCAGCAAAATGATAAATGCTACCGGAGCTGCAAGCAATGCCGGCATGGAGACGAAGGAGCCTGCGCGTATGAAGTAAAACGGTGTTAGCAAACCGAAAGTCAAAGTGCGCAGGCGCCGGATCAAAGCGTGATCCTTGCCCACCGTGCCCGCCAGCATCATGCCGGTCACATAAGCCGGCAGCACGGCTTCGCTGTCTGCCCAGGCGGCGAGCGCGCCCAGCCCGAAAAGACAAAGCAACAGGTATTTCGCTTCCAGTTCCGATGGCCTCTCGCCGTAGCGTTTGAAAAAGCGCGGGGTCAGCCACGGCAATATCATAAAAGCAACTGCGCTGGCACCGAAAAAGATCAGCGTTTTGTAGGTGAAAGGTGAAAATATAAAACCCAGTGCCAGCACCGTTCCCAAGTCGGTGACAAAGCACGCGGCGAGCACGGTCTTGCCGTAATCAGTTTTATTAAAGCCGAATTCCAGCATCACCGCATAAACCACTGCAACAGAGGTGGTGGAAAGCGCGACTCCCGCAAGCCAGCTCGCCTGAACACCCCAGTCCAGCAGATAATAGGCCGCTGCCGTACAACCGAGAAAAGGCGCGAGAAAACTCATCAGGCCGACTGCTGTAGCTTCCTTCAATTTCAGCTTGAAAACTGCAGGGTCGAGTTCGGCGCCGGCGAGAAAAGTCAAAACAATGGCGCCGGTGCCAGAAAGAAACTTGATCCACGACTGATCCGCTCCTAGAGCGGCGGCGCCGATAAATGAGCCAATGGCTAACTGGGCAACTATACCGACTACAATTTCCGACAATGCGGTTGCGATGCGCAGCCAGATCGACATCAGCACCGCAATCAAGGCCAGCCCCATCCACAGCGCAGCAAGACCCCAGGTTTCAGTCATTTCAATCGCCTTTCCTATAGCAACGGGAAATTTAATCTGTATTTATTTAATTCCAGACAACGGGAGATACTGGAGGCATAGTGGAAAACTAGATATGAAAATGCCTACACGCCCACCTTTATCCGGTAATTTGTGTAGGCATCATCAGCCTTGCGGCGGTTATTTAAGGAGGAATGCCATCTCCTTGATCGAACTATAGCGAGGAGCAGCAACACTTTCAAGCAAAACCCTGTCAGCCGATGCTCCGGCAATCGGATCAGGCGCTTCCTAAATCAGATCCGGCTCAATCCCAGCGGTCGTCTTTGACTTGCACTTCGCCGGCTTCAACCCTGACCGGAAAAGTCGCCGTGGGTTCATAAGCAGGCGCGGTCAATGCTGCGCCGGTTTTAATGGAAAAGCGCGCGCCGTGGCGCGGGCAGATGATTTGCTCGCCCTCGACCGTGCCGCCGGTCAATATCCCGCCGTCGTGGGTGCAGATGTCTTCGATGGCGAAATATTTTCCCTGCAAATTGAACACCGCGACGTGTGTGCCTTCCACATCCACCACGCGCCACTCCCCGGGCGGCAATTCCTCAACCTTCGCCACCGTAACCCATTCCGCCATCAGACCGCTACCAGCTGTAGATCAGGCTCAATGGTGCGCACCAGATTTTCCACCGCGGATAAAGTACCGGCAAGTGAGGTCGGGCAACTCCCGCAGGCGCCCTGGTAATGTATTGTGAGAGTGTTGCCTTCCAGCTTCAGCACCTTGAGATCCCCGCCGTCGCCCTGGAGATAAGGCCGGATTTGCTGATCGAGAAGCTCGTTAATCTGCGCCAGCCGCAAGGTGTCTTCTATGCTCATGGCCACACCTGCTTCATTCTCCGCAGGCGCGATCTGGGCCTGCAATTGGGTTTCTGCGCTGGCAGCGCGGATCGGCACAGCAAGCTGTTTCAGCAATTCCTGCCAGTTGGCCTGGCCATCCTGAGTTACTGTGAGCCAATGGTCCACATAAAAAACATTGGTGACATGGGGAATTGCAAACAGCGCCGAAGCCAGCGGGTCATCCTTGGCATGCGCCGCACTGTCATAGGAGCGAGTCACTCCATAGGTGAGCGGCTCCTTGAGGATAAATTTCATCGCGTTGGGATTGGGAGTGCTTTCGATTTCAGATATCTTGGGCATGGCAAATCTTTTTTATATAGTTACGCCCGCCGATTTCATCGGCTCTTGTTCGTTTTCCGTAGTGGTGGTGGCCACCGAACCGAATGCTGCATGCAGGGTATGCCATGGGAGAATGGCGCATTTTACTCTTGAGGGCAGATCTTTCACCCCTTCAAAAACCGCAAGCCGTCCCAAATGATTGGGCTGCTTATGCACCTCCAGCTTTCCGGTCGCCATGTCGCGGAATTCCTGCACCAGCATTTCCGCCTCTTCCACGGTTTTTCCCTTGACGTTGGTAGTCATCATGGAGGTAGAAGCCTTGCAAATGGCGCAGCCTTCACCCTGGAAGGCAATAGCTTCAACCTTGTCGTCCCGCACCCGCAGCGTAATATGAATATGATCCCCGCACAGTGGATTCAGCCCTTCCGCCTTATGGGTGGGATTGTCCAGTGCGCCGAAGTTGCGCGGTTTCCTGTTGTGATCCAGGATGACTTCCTGGTATAGATTTTTAGCATCAGTCATAATCAGGCGAACATCCTTTGCACCTTTTTAATACCTGCAATTAACGCGTCCACATCTTCAATGGTATTGTAAAACGCAAACGAAGCCCGTGCAGTAGCCGGCACGCCAAAGTGCCGCATTACCGGCTGCGCGCAATGATGGCCGGTACGAATCGCAATCCCGTCTTCATTCAATATCGTGCCCACGTCGTGCGGGTGCACACCCTCGACCAGGAATGACAGCACCGCTGCTTTATGCTTAGCGGTGCCGATGATTTTCACGCCCTTCATCGCACCGACCTGTTGCGTAGCATAGCTGAGCAGGTCGGTTTCATGCGCGCCGATGCGCTCGAGACCGATGCCTTTCAGATAATCCATGGCAGAACCCATGCCGATAGCTGCGGCAATCGGCGGCGTTCCGGCCTCGAACTTATAGGGAATGGTGTTGTAAATCGTTTTTTCGAAGGTAACGCTCAATATCATGTCGCCGCCACCCTTGAAAGGTTGCATTTTCTCCAATAGCGCACGCTTGCCGTAAAGCACGCCGATGCCGGTGGGTCCGCATATTTTATGTCCGGAAAAAGCGTAAAAATCGCAGTCGAGCGCCTGCACATCGAGTCTGAGATGAGGTGCCGCCTGCGCCCCGTCGAGCAGCACCGGGATACCCCGTTGGTGTGCTATGGCAATCATTTCGCTCACAGGGTTCACCGTGCCCAGTGCATTCGAAACATGCGAAAGCGCTACGAACTTGGTGCGCTCATTAAACTGCTTTTGGTATTCATCCAGCAGAATCTCTCCGGTGTCGTTGATGGGAGCGACGCGCAGTTTCGCACCTTTTTCCTGGCACAACATTTGCCACGGCACAATGTTGGAATGGTGCTCAAGCTCGGTGACGATAATTTCGTCGCCGGCCTTGATGAAAGCGCGGCCATAGCTATGCATCGCCAGGTTGATGCTCTCGGTGGTGCCGCTAGTGAAAATGATTTCGTGCTCGTCCTTGGCATTCAGGAAGCGCTGCGCCTTGCGCCGCGCTTCCTCGAACTCCGCGGTGGCGTGTTCGCTCAAGGTATGCACCGCGCGGTGAATATTGGCGTGCTCCTGGGTCTGATAGCGCACCAAGCGGTCGATCACGGGTTGCGGCATCTGGCTGCTCGCGGCATTGTCCAGATACACCAACGGCTTGCCGTTGATTTGGCGCGCAAGAATCGGGAAATCCGTACGTATGCGCGCCACATCCAGCAAGTCGGTGGCTGTATTTTGGCTGCGAACAGAGATGGCTTTGTTCATATTCTCTCTCTTAACTGCGTTTTTTCCATTACCAAGTGCCGCAACTGCCTGACCAGCGAGGCCACCGGAATTTTGTTTATGATTTCGGCGGCAAAAGCGTACGTCAACAGGCTGCGCGCGCCTTGCTCGTCCAGACCGCGGCTCCTCAGATAAAACACTTCCTCTGCGTCAAGCTGCCCTACTGTTGCGCCATGAGCGCATTTCACATCATCTGCGAAGATTTCTAGCTGCGGCTTGGTGTCCACATGCGCTTTGTCGGAAAGCAGCAGATTGCAGCTGGTTTGAGCCGAGTCTGTGAGCTGCGCGCCCTCGCGCACCCGCACCTTGCCGCTGAATACCGCGTGCGCCGCATCGTCCACGATGCATTTATGCAATTGCCGGCTGTTGCCGCCGGGTTTGGCGTGGTCCATATAAGTGTGCGTATCCGCAAGCTGACGGCCTGAAATCAGAGCCAGACCGTCGAGGGTACAGCGCGTGCCTTCCGCGGTCTGCAGTACATGCAGGTTATGGCGCGAAAGACGCGCGCCCAAAGTGACCGTATCGGAAATATAAATTGCTTTATTCGCCAGCGTCACCGCGCAATTCGCAATATGAAAAGATGCGCGGCTTTCCTGCTGAACCTTGGTATGCTGCACGCGTGCGTTTTCTCCGACAACCACCTCGGTCACTGCATTATTGAAATAAACGTTCTCTGCAAGGCTTATATATTCCTCGATCAGCGCGCACCTGCTTCCCGGCCCGGCCACCACCAGAGAGCGCGGGTAAACTGCCGTTTCCGGCTTGGTCGCAATGAACAGTAAATGGACAGGCGCGGGATAAGCAACGTTATTGTTGATGATCACCAGAGCGCCATCGCGCACAAAGCTGGTGTTAAGAGCGCAAAACACGTCGTTGTGAAAATCGGCATTTCGCGCGAGATGCTGCTGCAAAAATTCGCCATGCGACAACAAACCCTGCGCAAGGCTTGTTACCAGGATCCCGTGCTCGTTACCGCAGTGTGTGGATAGCTCCGCAGCATATATGCCGTCAATAAAAACCAGACGGTCCGAAGATGCTTCAGGTATGACAAAATGCTGAATGTCGGCTTGCGCAAGACGCTGTGCTCCGCGTGCCGGCTGGAAAGAAAATTTCAGCAGTGGAGAAGGATCGGTAAAGCGCCACTCCTCGTCGCGGGTGCTAGGGACGGTGAGCGCATTGGCGCATTCCGTAGCGGCGGCGCGGATTTGATTCAACCAGCCAAGCGGGCTGGCCGGAGGTTGCCCACGCAGCAGGTTTTCGAGATAACGGTCTTTGGCGACGGTGTTGACAAGTTCCATGGCCGCTCTCAAGCAGCGGCTCTTGCCGCATCGAATTCGGCGCGCACCCAGTCGTAGCCGCGCGTCTCTAGCTCCACCGCCAGTTCCTTGCCTCCAGTCTTGACAATCTGCCCGCCCTCTATGACGTGCACATAGTCGGGCACGATATAGTTGAGCAGGCGCTGGTAATGCGTTACCAGAATAATTGCGTTATCCGGCCTGGTCAGGTGATTCACGCCGTTCGCAACCACTTTCAAGGCGTCAATATCCAGTCCGGAATCGGTTTCATCGAGCACTGCAAGCTTGGGCTCGAGCACTGCCATTTGCACGATCTCATTGCGTTTTTTCTCACCACCGGAAAAACCTTCGTTAACGCTGCGGTCGAGAAAGCTCGGATCCATTTCCACAAGCTTGATTTTCTCCCTAATAAAATCGTCGAATTCCAGAGGGTCGAGTTCTTCCCCGCCGCGCGCTGCCTGCATCGTGTTATACGCGAGGCGCAGAAAAGCGCTGTTGCTTACTCCGGGAATTTCTATCGGATACTGGAACGCGAGAAAAACCCCGGCGCGCGAGCGTTCTTCCGGGGCCATTTCCAGAAGATTTTTTCCCTGGTACAGCACCTCGCCGCCGGTCACGGTGTAATCGATATGTCCAGCCAGTACCTTGGCAAACGTGCTTTTGCCCGAGCCATTCGGCCCCATGAGGGCGTGCACTTCGCCCGCTTTCACGACGAGATTGATGCCTTTGAGAATTTCTATGCCTGCTACTTCGGCCGACAGATTGCGAACTTCAAGCAATATGTTCTTGTTATTCATCCCACGCTTCCTTCCAGTTTAAGGCCGAGCAATTTGGTGGCCTCGACAGCGAACTCCATGGGCAACTGGTTGAATACGTCCTTGCAAAATCCGTTGATGATCATCGAGACTGCTGCCTCCGCGCCGATGCCTCGCTGAGCAAAATAAAACAGCTGGTCTTCGCCGATCTTGGAAGTGGAAGCCTCGTGCTCCACCTTGCCGGTATTGTTCTGCACATCAATATAAGGGAAGGTATTGGCTCTGCAGGAGCTGCCCAGCAGCATTGAGTCACACTGCGAGTAGTTGCGCGCGTATTGCGCCCGGGGCCCAATTTTCACCTGGCCGCGGTAGCTGTTGTTGGAGCGTCCTGCGGAAATGCCCTTGCTGATAATGCGGCTGCGGGTGTTTTTGCCGATATGCGTCATCTTGGTCCCAGTATCGGCTTGCTGCATGTGGTTGGTCAGCGCCACCGAATAAAACTCGCCTATGGAATGGTCACCCAGCAAAACGCATGACGGATATTTCCAGGTGATCGCCGAGCCGGTTTCCACCTGCGTCCAGGAGATTTTCGAATTGATGCCCTTGCACAGGCCGCGCTTGGTCACGAAGTTGTAAATACCGCCTACTCCGTTTTCATCTCCCGCATACCAGTTCTGCACCGTCGAATACTTGATTTCCGCATTATCCAGCGCAATCAGCTCCACCACCGCTGCGTGCAGCTGGTTGGTGTCGAATTTCGGCGCGGTGCACCCTTCAAGGTAGGAAACCGATGCGCCTTCCTCGGCGATGATGAGGGTACGTTCAAACTGACCCGAATCCTGGGTATTGATGCGAAAATAAGTGCTCAAATCCATCGGGCATTTGGTGCCTTTCGGGATAAAGCAGAACGAGCCGTCGGTGAATACCGCTGAATTGAGCGAAGCGAAGAAATTGTCGGTCGGTGGCACCACGCTGCCGAGATATTTCTTCACCAGCTCCGGATGCTCCTGTACCGCTTCCGAGAAGGAACAGAAAACGATGCCGAGTTCGGCGAGTTTCTTTTTATAAGTTGTGGCCACCGAAACGCTGTCGAATACTACATCCACTGCGACGCCGGCAAGCGCCTTCTGTTCATGCAGCGGCACTCCCAGTTTCTCAAACGTGCGCAGCAGTTCGGGATCAACTTCATCCATGCTCGAGAGTTTTTTCTTGGGCTTGGGTGCGGCGTAATAAATAATTTCCTGAAAATCGATTTTCGGATAACGCACATTGGCCCAGCATGGCTCCTGCATCGTCAACCAGTGGCGGTAGGCATTGAGCCTGAATTCCAGCATCCATTCCGGTTCATTCTTTTTTTTCGAAATGACCCGGATTACGTCTTCGCTCAATCCCTTGGGGATGACATCCTCCTCAATAGGGGTCACAAATCCGTGTTTATAAGGCTGGTTTACCAGCGTTTCAAGCATGGCACTCATTAACTTAGTTCCTGATTTTGAGCCTCTTTATACCCGAGTTATTTACTCAACTATTAATAGTTTAATTTACCCGACAAATTCAGTCAACTATTCATCTCCCAGGACTGGTAAATGGCGGAACCGCATCATGCGATGGATGCCTTAAACACTAAAGCTCTCGCCGCACCCGCACTGGCCTTTGATATTGGGATTGTCAAACCTGAAGGTTTCCTTGAAGCCGTCCTTGACGAAATCCAACACCGCTCCATCAAGATAAGGCAGGCTATCGGCATCCACCACTACTTTGGCGTTATGCGATTCAAAAAGATGGTCGTGTTCGCCCACCGTGTCGGCGTAGTCAAACGTGTAAGCCCATCCCGAACAGCCGACTTTTTTCACGCCGAGACGCAAACCTACCCCGTTGCCGCGCTTGGCCAGAACTTTCTTGATGTGGTTCGCAGCATTCTCAGTCAATGTGATTGCCATGTTTCTCAATTACTCCTTCGTTTTTTTCAAATACTGTCAGACCGCTATTGCCGAAAGGCGTTGCAACCGGTTCAGCACCGCATTAAGCGTCTGTAAAAATCCCTCTATCTCTTGCATCTTGCTGCCTTTGCCCAGACTCACCCGCACCGCACTTGCCGCAACATCGGGCACCACACCCATGGCCAGTAAAGTCGGACTGGGGTCATGGCTTACACTCGAGCATGCGGAGCCGCTTGCCACCGCATAACCTGTCTTGTCGAGCTCGATCACCAACGTTTCCCCGCCTATTCCCGGAAACGCAAAATAGCTGGTGTTGGGCAAACGCTGCGCATTGCCGCCAAATATCTGCGCGCCCATGCCTTTCAAGCCCTGTTCCAGCTTGTCGCGCATCGCCAACAGTTCAGAAGAAAGGTTTTGCATGCGGCTTTGCGCTAGCTCGCACGCCACGCCAAATCCGACAATTGCCGGCACGTTTTCAGTTCCGGAACGCATACCTTTCTCATGACCGCCGCCCGAAAGCAGCGGTTTCAACTCCAGTCGCTTGTCCAGAATCAAGGCTGCTGCGCCTTTGGGGCCGTAAATCTTGTGCGCTGAAATCGTCATTGCATGCACATTGAGCGAGGTAAAATCCACCGCTATTTTTCCAAACGCCTGTACCGCATCGGTATGCACCCAGGCTTTCTGCCTTCTCGCTGTTTCGGCCACCGCAGATACATTCTGTATCACGCCGGTTTCATTGTTGGCGAGCATTACCGACACTATGCCGGTTGGTTGCGCAAGCGCCGCTTGCACATCGGCAAGATCCACCCTGCCCTCGCTATCCACCGCCAGCTTGCGAAGTTTCCAGCCCGCGCTTGTTAATTCCTGCGCCGGTTTGGCAACGCACGGATGCTCTATTGCACTCACCACGATCTGCGATGGCGTAAGTTGCGCCGCAGCGCCCTTGATGAACATGTTGTTGGCTTCAGTCCCGCCGCTCACAAATACTATTTGCGCGGGCTCAACCCCGACTGCCGCGGCGACTTGCGCTCGCGCCAGGGTCACCGCTTTCCTTGCCTGTGTGCCGTACTCATGGCGGCTCGAGGCATTGCCGTAATGTGTGCGCAAATAAGGCAGCATCGCTTCCAGCACGCGCTCATCAAGCGGTGTAGTGGAATTGTGGTCAAAATAAACGGGAAGGGTCATACGTGTTACGCTGAAACCGCTGATTCGTTCTTCTTTCTTCCAATGCGCTGGTCGCGAATCACCTTGATATTGTCGCTTTTCTGGCCTGTCACAAGCTGCGACAGTGTAATCGAATGCAGGTAATCGAAAATACGGTCATTCAAAGCAGCCCACAAGTCATGGGTCAGGCATTTCTGTTCATCGCGGCAGTTTTCCTTGCCTCCGCACTGGGTTGCATCAATCGGCTCATCCACCGCGAGAATGATGTCCGCCACCGACACCTGGTCCATGCTTTTCGCCAGGCAATATCCGCCTCCCGGTCCACGCACGCTGTCCACTAAAGCATGCCGGCGCAGCTTGCCGAACAATTGTTCCAGGTAAGACAGGGAGATTTTCTGGCGTTCGCTTATTTCCGACAACGTCACCGGCCCGCTGCCGTGACGCATCGCCAGATCAATCATCGCCGTGACCGCAAAACGCCCTTTAGTTGTCAATCGCATAAATCCATCCTAAAGCCGGTTAGTTAATACCTGATCAATTTAGTCAAGTATACAATACCCGACTTTTCTAGTCCACTATTTTGTTCAGGTAGTTCGGGTCGAATTTGTCCGCAGTGGCGCGTTCGTCCTCGACTTTTGCCCCCAGCTTTTCAAGTTGTCTCATGATTGCCTCGATTCGCTGGTCAATGTTTACGGTATGGTCAAGCAGTCCGTGGATTGCTTGCGCCACCGGGTCGTTCTCATCGCGGCTCACCGCATAGGCGGAAAAACCCATTTTTTCAGCGGTCTTGGCGCGCACTGCCTCATGCTCGGTATCCACTATGCGCGCGGGTATGCCAATCGCAGTCGCGCCTGGAGGAACATCCTTTACCACTACTGCGTTGGAACCGATCCTTGCACTTTCACCTATCAGAATAGGCCCCAGAATTTTTGCTCCTGCGCCAATAACTACGCCTCTGCCCAAAGTGGGATGGCGCTTGCCCTTGTTCCAGGAGGTGCCCCCGAGAGTCACTCCGTGATACAGCGTGCAATCATCCCCAATTTCAGATGTTTCTCCGATGACAACGCCCATGCCGTGATCAATGAATACGCGTCTGCCGATTTTCGCTCCGGGATGGATTTCAATCCCGGTAATCCAGCGCGTAAAATGCGATGCAAGGCGTCCCAGCCATTTAAGATCCGCGCTCCACAGCCAATTGGAAAACTTGTGAATCAGCAGCGCGTGAAAACCTGGGTAGCAGGTAATCACCTCCCAAGTGGTTCGGGCCGCCGGGTCGCGGTCGAAAACGACGGCAATATCTTCTTTAATTTCTTCAAACATCATCAATCCGTTTAGTCTTAATAAGCATGAGTTTGCAATATCCTAGTAATTCAGTCAACTATTTTGAAAAGCCTTCAAAATACCCCTGAGAATATTGACTTCCTCTTTTTCCAGCCGCGCCCGCGCAAACAGCCTGCGCAACCTTTCCATCAGCCGCTTTGGGTGATCTGGATTCAAATATCCCGTGCTCACCAAGGTATGCTCCATTTGGCGGTAAAACATCTCAATTTCCTCAATGGTTGCCGGTTCAAATTCGCTTTCCCGCGCAGGAGGATTTTCAAGCGCCAGGCGCAACTCGTAGCACATCACCTGCACTGCGGCCGCCAGATTGAGCGATGCATATTCCGGGTTGGCAGGTATATGCACCAGCATCTGGCACTTAATGACTTCCTCATTGCTCAAACCCGACACTTCCCCGCCAAACACTACTGCAACCGGGTGCCGCCTTGCCTGTTCCAGCAAAATACCCGCTGCCTGCTTCGCGTAATAAGCGTTATGCGAAAGTTCGCGAGGGCGAGCGCTCAATGCGGCGGCCAACACAGTGCCGGAAAGTGCCTCGTCAAGAGATGCGCACACACGCGCTTCAGTTAACACATCTAGCGCTCCCGAGGCGAGCATCTCGGCTTCATGATCGGGAAAACGTTTGGGATTCACCAGAACCAACGAACTCAATCCCATGGTTTTCATTGCGCGCGCGCAGGACCCGATATTCCCGGGATGGCTGGCGCGGCTTAATACGATGTGAACGTTATCAAGCGGATTTTGCGGGTTCATATTAGAATGATGCTCTCCCCGTACCCTTAATCCCAAGTCGCGAATTCTGTTTTATTTCAACCATGCATCCCATGCTCACTATTGCAGTAAAGGCCGCGCGTCGCGCAGGGAGCATCATCAACCGGGCATCTCTTAATCTTGACGTGCTCACCGTAACACATAAAACCTTCAATGATTTCGTGAGTGAGGTGGACCGCGCAGCAGAACAGGCGATTATCGAAGTGCTAAAGGACGCTTATCCCGAACATGCGATTTTAGCAGAAGAGAGCGGCGCTCAGGGCGAATCCGAATACCTGTGGATTATCGATCCGCTGGATGGCACCACCAATTTTTTGCATGGATTTCCTCAATATGCAGTATCAATTGCGCTTTCGCACAAGCAAAGGCTTACCCATGCAGTAGTATATGACCCAGGGCGCAATGAGCTATTCACCGCCACGCGCGGGCGCGGCGCCTTTCTCAACGACCGCCGGCTGCGCGTGAGCAAGCGCATCAAGTTTTCTGACGCGCTGATCGGTACCGGTTTCCCTTTCCGCGAGCTGAAGCACCTTGATAGCTACCTCGCGATGTTCCGCGAAATCGTCAAAAACACCGCAGGCGTGCGCCGTGCTGGCGCAGCCTCGCTTGACCTTGCCTATGTCGCAGCGGGTCGACTGGACGGTTTCTGGGAAATGGGGCTTGGCCCTTGGGATATCGCGGCGGGTAATCTTCTGATTCAGGAAGCCGGCGGTTTGATCGGCGATTTCGAGGGCAACGACGGCTATCTCGAAAGCGGCAACGTGGTCTGCGGAAATCCGAAAATTTTTGCCCAACTCATCAAAACCATGGCACCGCATTTGACCCCCGCCTTCAGAAAATAGCGCACTACCCCAAGATATGGCCGAGCTCGCAACACAACAAATCAAATCGAATGGCCACACACCGATGATGCAGCAGTACTTGCGCATCAAATCGGAATATCCGGACATGCTGGTGTTTTACCGCATGGGGGATTTTTACGAGTTTTTCTACGACGACGCCGAAAAAGCAGCGCGTCTTTTAAACATAACCTTGACCAGCCGCGGCGAGTCCGCAGGCCAACCGGTTAAAATGGCAGGAGTTCCGCATCATTCGGTCGAACAGCATCTGGGGAAACTCATCAAGCTGGGCGAATCGGTGGCAATCTGCGAGCAGATCAGCGATCCAACTCTCGCCAAAGGCCCGGTGGAGCGCAAGGTCACCCGCATCATCACTCCCGGCACGCTCACCGATTCAGGGCTGCTCGATGAAAAATGCGAAAGTGTTTTACTCGCTCTCGCTATCAATCAGTCCACTTTGGGACTGGCTTGGCTCAACCTTGCCGCAGGCCGGATGTACGCGCTGGAAGTCGCCGAGAATCAGCTCGGCGCAGAGTTGGAGCGCTTACAGCCTTCCGAAATCCTGCTGCCTGAGAATTTCACTCATCCCTTATTTGACAATCCTCCGTGCGCGGTGAAGCGCCTGCCGCAGTGGCATTTCGATTTCGATTCGGCAACCCGGAATTTATGCAAACAGTTCGGCACCCGCGACTTGAACGGTTTCGGCTGCGAAGGGCTGGGCATGGCAATCGCCGCCGCCGGTGCGCTCCTGGAATATGCCAAAACCACCCAAGGCACGGCGATAGTCCACGTTACCGCACTGCAGGTCCAGCACAGCGGAGCTTTTGTGCGCATGGATGCGGCAACGCGGCGCAATCTGGAAATTTCTGAAACCATCCGTGGCGACAACGCACCGACGCTGCTTTCTTTGCTGGATACATGCGCCACCAGCATGGGCAGCCGAATGCTGCGCCATTGGCTGCATCACCCTTTGCGCAACCAGCAAACCCTGCGCATGCGCCTGCAGGCGGTGTCTGTATTCCTTGAAGCGAGCGCGTACCGCGGGGTTCACAAAGTACTCAAGCATTGCGCTGACATCGAGCGCATCGCTTCACGTATTGCTCTCAAAACCGCCCGCCCGCGCGACCTCTCCGGACTGCGCGACAGCTTGAAACACTTGCCGTCGTTACAGCAGGCATTGGCAGCTCTTACCAGTCCGCGGCTTTCTGAACTATC
>DATHDD010000047.1:0-49276 GCA_035319205.1 Burkholderiales bacterium
TTTTTGCTCTGTTGCTCGAGATTTTGGATTTTTCTTGCCAATTCGTGCAAGTGGCGCAGGTGCACAGCGTTCTTTAGCCATTCATGGTGTGGCTCGGCCGGATAGGCCGAAGTATATATGCCGGCTTTGGTAATTGTTTTGCCAACCCCGGTAGCTCCTGAAATGGTCACGTTATCGGCGATTTGCAAATGCCCGCTTATCATCGCTGCGCCGCCAATTCTACAGTAGCGGCCGATTTTTGTACTGCCGGCAATGCCCACGCAGCCTGCAATTGCTGTATGCGCCCCGATGCGTACGTTGTGTCCTATCTGTATAAGATTATCCAGCTTTACTCCGTCTTCAATCACCGTGTCCCCCATCGCGCCGCGGTCCACGGTAGTATTGGCGCCGATTTCTACATCATTGCCGATGATCACCCTGCCGATTTGTGGAATCTTCAGCCAACGCCCCTCGTCCATGGCTATGCCGAACCCATCAGAGCCGATCACCACTCCGGAATGTAAGAAAACCCTGTCACCGATCACGCAGTCGCGATAGATCACCACGCGCGGATGGAGAAAACTCGCCTCCCCTATCTTCACACCATCGCCCAGGCAACAGCCGGGGCCTATTACCGTGCGCTCACCCAGCATCACATTTTCACCAATGTACGCATGGGCACCGATGGTTGCCGAAGCGGGTACTTGCGCACTCGCTGCAATCGCAGCGCTGGGATGGATTCCGGGCGGTGGTGTTTTTTCCGGATTGAGAAAAGCAGAAACCTTGGCGAAATAAACGTATGGATCGTCGCAGACGATGCGCGGCAGCGAGGTCATATTGCGCGACTCGCGGCCGACAATCACTGCTCCAGCCTTGGTTTGTTCCAGCTGGCTGCGGTATTTGGGTTGAGAAAGGAAAGACAGATGGCTAGGTTGAGCGAGGTCCAACGGGGCAACTTGAGTAATCGAAATATTCCCGTCGCCGATGAGTTCACCACCGAAGCGCGCGGCGATGCTGCCTAAGCTGTGGCTCCTTTCTCGTGAGGGCATCAATCAAAGGGTGCTGTTCATTTGACGGGCATATCAGCCAGCGCTTTAATAACCTTGTCTGTTATATCTACCCGGGGGCTGATGTATACTGCATCCTGCAAAATCAGGTCGAATTTTTCTGCTGTGGCAATTTCCTGTACTACCTTGTTGGCTCGCTCAAATACGGATGCCAGTTCCTCGTTCCTGCGCAGATTCGCGTCCTCCCTGAATTCCCGCTGCATACGCTGAAAATCAAGGTTCAGCCTGGCTAGTTCTTGCTCCTTGGTGCGCCGCTCGGATTCGCTCAAGGTCACGTTATCCTTTTCCAGAGTCGTCTGAAGGTCTTTTATTTGCTTACTGACCTTCTGTATCTCCTGTTCACGCGCGGCGAATTCTTTTTCTAGTTTCTTTTGGGCTTTGATTGCCGGAGCAGCTTCTCGCAGAACCCGTTCAAGATTCACCACGCCGATTTTGATCTGGTCGGCAGCTTCGGCATTGATAGCGGCTATTGCCAATGCTGCGGCAGCCAGTGCGAAATGTATACTTTTCAACTTATATCTCCTTACTGTCGATCCTAGAACGACGTTCCAAACGTAAACTGGAAATGCTGTATTTTATCACCACTAAACTTAATAAGTGGCTCCGCAATGCTGACTTTAAGCGGCCCGAAAGGCGAGCTCCATGAAACGTCAAATCCGGTCGAGACACGCAGGGAACTGAAATTCCATGTATCAGCTACGGTGCCCGTATCGACAAACGTGCCCAGCCGCAGCGCCTTAAACTCAGTAAAGAAAGGCATAGGGAACAAAACTTCGGTACTTCCTACTATACGCCGGGTACCGCCCAGCGCGTTGCCGTTGATGTCTTTAGGACCGATAGAGTTGGTATCAAATCCGCGCACTGAGGTGCTGCCACCAACAAAGAAGTTCTTGTAAAACGGCAACGACTGGCCGCTATAACCGTCGCCCATACCCAGTTCCCCGTCAAGCAACAGCGTAAAATACTTGCTGATAGGGTAATAATACTGCTGCTGATAGTTAAGTTTATAATATTTCAGTTCTGCCGCCGGCAGGCCGATTTCAGCTCCGAGCTTAAGCAAAGTACCGCTCGTGGTTTGAATCCTGCTATCAAGCGAGTCATGTGCAAAGCCGAGGCTTCCCAGAAGAGTGGTGGTATTGGTGCCAAATTCATTGACAAAATCAATATATTGTTGCGGGCTGGTTGGGAAAACCTCGGTATTGGTTGACTCGTAACCCAGGCCGTAATTGATGGAGTCATTCTCACTTATGGGCAAGCCGAAGCGAAGTCCCCCGCCCCACGTTGAAGTCCGGAATGGGGAAACGGAAAGCGACAGCGGGTCAACATTGCGCTTGTAAATATCATAACCAAGACTCACTCCGTCTATTGTGAAATAAGGGTCGGTAAAAGAAAGCGAATACACCTTGTTTACCTTGCCGCTGTTGACCGCCGCCGAAACAAAATTGCCAGAACCAAATATGTTGTTTTGCGACACCGACGCGCTGAGGATGATGCCTTCGGCGCTGGAATAACCCACGCCCAGCGTTACGTTACCTGTCGCTTTTTCTTTGACGCTGTAATTCACATCCACTTGGTCAGTGGTGCCGGGTACTGCCGGCGTTTCCACATTCACATCCTCAAAATAACCCAGCTTGTCAATACGCTGTTTGGAACGGTTGATCTGCTCTGCGTTATACCAGCCACCCTCAAGCTGCCTCATCTCGCGGCGTATCACTTCATCACGAGTGCGGGTGTTCCCGGAAACATTAATTCGGTGCACGTAAACTCTGCGTCCCGGGTCAATAAAAAAAGTAAAAGCGACTTGGCGTTTAGCTTTGTTGAGGTCGGGTACTGCGTTGACGTTTGCAAAAGCATAGCCATCATTGCCCAGTCTATCGGAAATCAATTTGGAAGACTCGGTAAGTTTTTCGCGCGAGAACACTTCACCGGGTTTAATTTTGATAAGTTTGCGCAGTTCATTTTCAGGCAGCAGCAACTCCCCCGCTAGCTTGATTTCAGATATCGTGAACTTGGGACCTTCAGTAATCGTGATGGTGATGTATATATCGGTTTTGCTCGGTGTAATCGAAACCTGGGTGGAATCAACATTGAACTCGATGTAACCGCGGTCGAGATAGAATGAACGCAGGGTTTCAATGTCGGCGGAAAGTTTTTGCTTGGAGTATTGATCGTTCTTGGTAAAAAAAGTAAACCAGCCGGGTGTGGTCAGTGTAAACAAATCAAGCAGCTCTTTTTCCTTGAATGCGTGGTTGCCGACGATATTGATTTGCCTGATTTTGGCAACCTCTCCCTCGGATATGTTGAAGGTGATTGCCACGCGGTTGCGCTCCAAAGGGGTTACTGTGGTGGTGACAGTTGCGGCATATCTGCCGCGGGCGATGTACTGGCGCTTCAATTCTTGTTCGGCTTTGTCGAGCAGCGCCTTGTCAAAAATCCTCGACTCGGCAAGGCCGACCTGTTTCAAACCTTTTTTCAGGTCCTCACTGCTGATATCCCTGGCGCCGATGATGTCAATCTGTGAAATTGCCGGGCGTTCTTCCACAATAACGATCAGCACGTTGTTTTCCACTTCCAGCCGTACGTCCTTGAAAAAGCCGGTCGCGAACAGCGACTTGATGGTGGCTGCAGCTTTCTCATCGTTCATCATGTCGCCCACCTTCACCGGCAGGTAGCTGAATACCGTGCCGGCCTCGGTGCGCTGTATGCCTTCCACCTTGATATCCTTGATTACGAAAGGCTCTATCGCCAGCGCAGTTGCGGTGTAGAAACACAGCAACAGGGCCACCAGGTAAATTATCTTCATTAGTATTAACCGGTAATGAGGCGATTGATGTCATTGTAAATGGCGAAAGCCATCAATATAAACAGCAATGCAATGCCGACATGTTGGCCGATTTGGAGGGCTTTTTCAGAAACCGGTTTCCCCTTGATAATTTCCACCAGGTAATACATCAAGTGTCCGCCATCCAGCATCGGAACCGGCAATAAGTTCAGCACGCCGAGGCTGATACTGATTAAAGCAAGGAAACTCAAATAAGCCTGCCAGCCTACTTGAGCGGACTGACCAGCGTAATCAGCAATAGTAATCGGCCCGCTAATGTTTTTCCAGGAAATCTCCCCCATCAGCATTTTGCCCAGCATTTTCAGGCTGAACATCGAGGTTTCCCAAGTTTTATTCAGCGACTTTGACAAGGCCGGTCCGATCGGATAGCGCTCCTCTGTAAGCAACCGTTGCAGCGCTGCGCGGTCAATTTTTGGCGCGGCGCCGATTCTTCCTATTTTTTCGCCATTGTCCTGAACCGTCTCAGGTGTGAGCGAAATTCTCATATTTTGCTTACCGCGCATGATCTCAAACTCAAGAATCTGGGAGGGATGACTTCGCACTTGTTGCACCACATTGTCCCAGTGAGCCACCTTTATGCCATTGATCGCCAGAATTTCGTCGTCCGGCATTAGGCCTGCGCGCTCGCCCGGCCCGCCCGTCACAAGTTTCCCAATAACGGGCTCCACTTGAGGCTGATAGCGGCTTAAGCCGACCACTTTCATGAAATCGCCATCGAGGTCGGAAACAGTCAATCCGCTCAAATCCAGCTTGTGCCAGGCAATTTCGCCGCGCGGGTTTCTGACCTCGACGTTCACCACCGACTTTTGCACAGCATGCTGTAACAGTATCCAGCGCACATCCTGCCAGGTGGCGGTGGCTTCACCATTGATATTAACGATGGTCTCTTCCACCTTGAACCCGGCGACTCCAGCAGGAGTCGCCGCAGGCGCCGGGCCGATGATCGGCTTTATTCCCGGCACGCCATACGCGAACAAGGCCCAATACAGCAGTACCGCCAGCAGAAAATTTGCCAGGGGTCCAGCCAGTACAATGGCGAAGCGACGGTGAACCGGCTGCCGGTTAAACGCACGAGGTACATCTTTTGGCGCCACGTCACCTTCGTGCTCGTCGACCATTTTTACATAACCGCCAAAAGGAAATGCCGCCAGCACCCATTCCGTGCCATCCTTGACAAAACGCCGCTTCCAAAGCGGTTTGCCAAAACCAATCGAGAAGCGCAGCACTTTCACACCGCACAGACGCGCTGCCCAGTAGTGCCCCAATTCATGAAATACGATGAGCAAACCAAGGGCAAGGGCAAATGCAGCCAAAGTAAAAAGCAGATTCATAGATTAGGCCAAGGTAACAGCTTATAAATGCGCCAGGATTACCGTATGGCCCTGGCAGCAAACTCGGGTTGCAAGGCGGCGAGCCACTCTTCGGCGGCAACGCGCGCCACGCGGTCCGCTTCCAATACATCCTCAAGACAGGTGATGGAATTCACACTCGTCTTTTCCAGCACCGCCTCAATCAACAACGGGATTTGCTTGTAAGGCATGCGTTCAGCAAGGAAGCTGGCGACTGCGACTTCGTTTGCCGCATTTAGAATAGCGGGTGCCGCCTCCCCGCGCTGCAAAGCCTGGTAAGCAAGTCGCAAACATGGAAAGCGCTTTAAATCCGGTTCCTGGAAACTGAGCGTACTGACTTTAAACAAATCCAATGATTCGACTCCTGCCTCAATCCTTTCCGGGTAAGCCAAGGCATACGCAATCGGGGTACGCATATCGGGATTGCCGAGTTGTGCGATTACCGAACCATCATGGTACTCGACCAAGGAATGAATCACGCTTTGCGGGTGAATCACAACTTGAATCTGATCCTCGCGCGCATTGAACAACCAACGTGCCTCAATGACTTCCAGGCCTTTGTTCATCATGGTTGCAGAATCTACGGATATTTTGCGCCCCATAACCCAGTTCGGGTGGGCGCAGGCTTGATCCGGCGTAATGTTTTCAAGCTCGCTGAGCGGAGTGAAACAGAAAGGGCCGCCTGAAGCGGTGAGCAGGATGCGCTTTACTCCTACCGCCGCGAGATCGCCGCTGAAATTGCGCGGCAATGCCTGGAAAACGGCATTGTGTTCACTGTCCACCGGCAGTAACGTAGCATGGTTTTGCCTTACCGCTTCCATGAAAAGACTTCCCGACATCACCAGCGCTTCCTTGTTTGCCAGCATCACGCGTTTGCCGGCTTTGGCTGCAGCAAGCGTCGGACGCAAACCGGCGGCACCCACAATTGCCGCCATGACGCCGTCCACTTCGGGCAGGGTTGCGACTTTTTCCAGAGCTTCCACGCCTTGCAGCACCTTTGTGACAAGGCCCGCTTTTTTCATCATGCCCCGCAGCTGCTCGGCGCAGCTTTCATCGCGCAGCACCGCGTAATGGGGGGCAAAGCGCCGGCATTGTTCGAATAGTTTCTCAACTTTGTTTCCGGCTGTAAGAGCCACAACCTTGAAACGGCCGGGATGACGTGCAATCACGTCCAGTGTATTGACACCGATACTGCCGGTGGAGCCGAGTATCGTAATGTTTTGCATGCTGCGTTTTTAAGTGCTGTAAAATATAAAAAAAGCCATCACGGGCAAGGTGGAAATCAAGCCATCTATGCGGTCCAACACCCCTCCATGCCCCGGCAAAATAGTTCCGCTGTCCTTTACTCCGGCCTGCCTTTTGAATAGAGATTCAAACAGATCTCCCACGATACTCAAGCCGGCGATAAACCAGTGTGCGGCAAGCAATAGGTACCCAGGGATCACCTTGCCGCTTAACGCACTGACATTATGATTGCCGCTGAACAGGATAATGACAATAGCGTACGCGCTAACCGCAAAAAAAGCGCCGTATATGCCTTCCAGAGTTTTGCCGGGGCTGATTTCAGGAGCAAGCTTGCGCTTGCCGAACTTTCTGCCGCAAAAATATGCCGCTGTGTCCGCCACCCAGACTACTGAAAGCAGCCACAAGATTAACAATGCTGCGATTTCGCGCAGCTGCACCAGTGCAAGCCACGCGGTGACCAGCACCAATAAGCCGCTCAACGCAAGCCATGATTTATTCAGGCGCCATTTGTAGATAAGCCATAGGGGCGCGGCCAGCAGCCAAAACGCCAGGGACACGGCATAAATGGCAAGACTCAAGTCGTCAGCCGGAGCCTTGTCAAAAAGCCTTAGCACAGGAACCAAAACCGAGCAGCAAGCAATCACCGCAATTACAAACAGCAATTCGGCAGACCTCCGCATCTGCGCCAGCCGCGCCCACTCTTTTGCAGCATATGCGGTTACCAGCAAAGCCAGCAGCGCCCAGCCTTGGACCGGCAAATAAAACAACGCGGCTAGAAACGGCGGCAGCAGCAGCAGTACGGTGATGACGCGGGTTTTAAGCATTTTGCTTGGCGCGCCGCAGCGGTTTGGCCGGGGCCACCGTATCAGTTTTTGCTGAGGGTGACGGTGCCTTTTCGAGCTGCTCACTGGTGCGGCCAAAGCGTCGTTCGCGTTGCTGGTAGGACAATATAGCCAGATTCAGGGATTGCGAATTGAAATCAGGCCATAGAGCTTCGGTAAAATACATTTCGGTATAAGCCATCTGCCACAGCAGGAAATTACTGATGCGCTGCTCTCCTCCGGTGCGAATGAAAAGATCCGGCTCGGGCGCGTGATGCATTGCCAGGTAAGGCGCAAGATCGTCTTCATTGAAGCCCTTCACAAGTCCCGGGCGATCCAGGAGCATGCGCTGCACTGCCTGCATGATGTCCCAGCGACCTCCATAGTTGGCGGCTATGGTCAGCGTGAGCCGGGTATTGTTGGCGGTCAGCGTTTCAGCTTCGCGGATCAATTTAACAAGCCGCGGCTCGAAACGATTGATGTCACCCACTACTTTGAAACGGATATTGTTTTCATGCAGCTTGGCAACTTCCTGTTCCAGCGCCAGCATGAACAATTGCATCAGCACTGATATTTCCTCCTGAGGTCGGCGCCAGTTTTCGCTGCTGAACGCGAACAACGTGAGGAACTCAACACCCCGTTCAATACAGGCCTTGATGACTTCTTTCACTGCTTCAACTCCGCGCTTGTGACCAGCTACGCGAGGCAGGAAACGCTGCTTGGCCCATCTGCCATTTCCATCCATGATGATGGCGATATGGCGCGGAATTCTACCGGTTTGCGGAATTTCCTTGGTTGAGTTGGGGAATAAGCTCATTGGCTATACTACAATCAAGTCGGCTTCTTTGGTTTGCAGCGCCTTGTCGATTTCGGAAATGAAACGGTCGGTGAGTTTCTGTATCTCGTCTTGTGAGCGCCGCTCCTGGTCTTCGGAAATGGTTTTTTGCTTGAGTAGTTCCTTCAGAGTATTGTTGGCATCGCGTCGGATATTGCGCACCGCTACCCGCGCATTTTCAGCTTCATGCTTTACCACTTTTATCAGGTCCCTGCGGCGTTCCTCGGTGAGCGGTGGCATCGGCACGCGTATTACGTCCCCCGCCGTCGCTGGATTGAGGCCGAGATTGGACTCACGGATAGCTTTTTCAATGACGCTCACCATTTTTTTTTCCCATGGGTGGACGCTGACGGTGCGAGGATCGAGCAGGGTTACGTTGGCTACTTGGTTGATCGGCATCTGCGTTCCGTAGTAATCCACCAATACATGGTCGAGAATGCCGGGATGAGCGCGCCCGGTCCGCACCTTGCCAAGATCTGCCTTAAGAGTCTCCAGGGTCTTGTGCATTTTCTGCTCTGCTGATTTCTTCACTTCTGCAGTCATGCTGAATCCTTGTTGTCGTTGCTAAGATTATATCCCAGCTTGACAATCAACAGTGCACCAATGTCCCTTCGTCTTCCCCTTGTACCACGCGCTTTAACGCAAAGGGTTTTAAAATGCTGAATATGTTGATGGGAAGTTTCTGATCGCGGCACAAGGTTAACGCGGTAGCGTCCATTACTTTTAAATTCTTGATGATGGCCTCGTCAAATGAAAGTTTCTGATAGCGCATGGCATCGGAATGCGCCTTGGGATCCTCGGTGTAAACACCGTCCACCTTGGTTGCTTTCAGCACGATGTCTACATTCATTTCCATTCCTCTCAATGCTGCGGCTGTATCAGTGGTGAAAAACGGATTACCGGTACCTGCGGCAAATATCACCACTTTTCCTTCTTCCAGATAGCGTATCGCCTTGCCGCGGATATAAGGTTCAACCACCTGTTCAATGTTGAGTGCCGATTGCACACGGCCGCTGAGTCCCGCTTGACGCATTACATCCTGCAACGCTAGCGCATTAATGACGGTGGCGAGCATACCCATGTAATCCGCGGTGGCGCGATCCATGCCGGATGCGCCAAGAGCGACACCGCGAAAAATATTTCCTCCCCCAATTACCACCGCGACCTGTACCCCGAGTTTCACCACCTCATTGATTTCCGAAACAATGCGCTCCAGGGTAGCGCGGTTGATGCCGTAACGGTCGTCCCCCATCAACGCTTCTCCGCTGAGTTTCAGCAGAATGCGCCTGTATGCCGGAGCAGACATGATCACGACCGCCCGACTTGCGCCATTACTTCGGTGGCAAAATCACTGTTTTTCTTTTTAATTCCCTCGCCCATCACAAAGAGATGAAATGCATTGACCTTGGCATTTTTGACCGACAGCAGCTTCTCCACAGTTTGCTCGGGATCTTTGACAAAAGGCTGGCCGAGTAATGTTATTTCAGCAAGATATTTAGCGATCTTGCCATCCACCATTTTCTCTACGATGTTTACGGGTTTCCCTGACTCGGCTGCTTGAGCATTGTAGATTTCACGTTCTTTTGCGATTACCTCGGCTGGTACTTGTTGTTTGGATACGCAAAGCGGCTTGCTCGCGGCAATATGCATCGCCAAGTCCTTGCCTAGAACCTCATCCCCACCCTGGTACTCCACCAGCACACCAATCTTGTTGCCATGCAAATAGGATGCTATTTGCCCCGTGGTTTGTATACGGGAGAAGCGGCGAACGTTGATGTTTTCACCAAGCTTCATAACCAGCGCCTTGCGTTTGTCCTCTATTGTTTCTCCTGAATCGAGTTTGGTTTCCGCAAGCACATCATCATTAGCCGGGTTGGTTTGCGCAATGCGCTGCGCCAGAGTTGCGACAAAATCCGTAAAATGGACGTCCCTGGCGACGAAATCGGTTTCGCAGTTTACTTCAACCAGCGCAGCAGTTTTGCCGCCGGGGCTCACATAGGCTCCAACTGCGCCTTCTGCTGCAATACGCCCGGCTACCTTGCTTGCTTTCGCCCCACTTTTGATGCGGAGTAAATCTTCCGCTGCTTTCATGTCGCCGTTGGCTTCAGCGAGCGCCTTTTTACACTCCATCATGCCCAGGCCAGTTATTTCGCGTAATTCCTTCACCATGCTGGCGGTAATTTGCATCATGCTTTACTCCAACCCTACATTTCGAAAAAAAGGGGCTTGCGCCCCTTTTTTGTTTAACTTATTGAGAGGAGCGCTCTTCTACTGATTCGAGTTCGACGAATTCGTCACTGACGATTTCGCGAATAATCTTGCTGCGGCCTTCCAGGATTGCGTCCGCCGCACCGCGCGCATAAAGACGGATAGCACGACTTGAATCATCGTTACCGGGTATCACGTAAGCCACGCTTTCAGGGTTGTGGTTGGTATCCACAATGCCAACCACCGGTATGCCGAGCTTGTTAGCTTCGGCCACCGCGCTTTTTTGATAGCCGATGTCAATCACAAATAGCGCATCTGGAAGACTGTTCATGTCCTTGATCCCGCCGAGACTGCGCTCAAGTTTCGCCATTTCTCTCTGGTAGCCTAGTGCTTCTTTCTTGGGCATCTTGTCAAGAGAGCCGTCCTGCACCATGTTTTCCATGTCTTTAAGGCGCTTGATGGATTGCTTGACGGTCTTGAAATTAGTCAGCATGCCGCCCAGCCAGCGGTAATCTACATAGGGCGCGCCGCAACGCAATGCCTCTTCCTTGATAATTTCCCGCGCCTGGCGCTTGGTGCCGACAAATAATATCGTTCCTTTGTTGGCTGCAAGATCGCGCAAAAATTTGAGCGCCTCCTGGTACAACAGCAAGGATTTTTCCAGATTGATGATGTGAATTTTGTTGCGATGGCCGAAGATATACGGGGCCATTTTCGGGTTCCAGTATCGGGTTTGATGCCCGAAATGAACTCCGGCTTCCAACATCTGCCGCATGGTAACTGACATGACACATTTCTCCTGTAAGGGTTAAGGAGCCTTTGATGATTAAGTCCTCAGAGGCTCCGGGCCTCCACCCGCTTACATCATCACTCGTGAACGAGCACCCTGTACCTTAGCGGGTGTGGGAATTTTCAGCTTGGCTGAAATATTGCTATTACAGCTAATCTAATTTTTAATTATAACATTTTTAGTTTTTCAGGCTCAAGAACAATACACTACCGGTTATTCGGGCCCGGCCGTATTTGCCAGCATGGCGTCCAAATTGCCTTATTGGGCACGTTCCACTATTCTTGAAATTTTTAGCAAGAAACGAACATGGCGGTCAGCATCAAATCCCCGGATGAAATTGAAAAAATGCGTATTGCCGGAAGGCTCGCTGCCGAAGTGCTGGATTACATCGCTCCATTCGTCAAGCCGGGAACTACCACCGATGAGCTGGATCGCCTATGCCATGCTTACATGGTCAACGTGCAGAACACTGTTCCCGCCCCGCTCAATTACGCTCCTCCCGGTTACGCACCTTATCCACGATCCATCTGTACTTCGGTCAACCACGTGGTATGCCATGGCGTCCCGGGCGACAAAAAACTGAAATCCGGAGACATCGTCAATATCGACATCACGGTTATCAAGGACGGCTACCATGGAGATACCAGTCGCATGTTCTGCGTGGGTGAGCCTTCAATCCAGGCAAAAAGACTGTGCGAGGTTACCTATCAGTGCATGTGGCGGGGAATAGAAGCAGTCAAACCAGGCGCGCATCTAGGAGACGTCGGCTACGCCATTCAATTCCACGCCGAGAGTCACGGTTACAGCGTGGTACGTGAATTCTGCGGGCACGGCATAGGCCAGAATTTTCACGAGGAACCGCAAATCCTGCACTACGGCAGGCCGGGAACGGGTTTGCCGCTGATACCGGGCATGACTTTCACAATCGAGCCCATGATCAATGCCGGGAAGCCCGGAATTCGCCAGCTGAATGATGGTTGGACCGTCGTTACCAAGGACCGCAGCCTGTCAGCGCAGTGGGAGCACACGGTATTAGTCACTGAAACTGGCTATGAGGTGTTGACGTTATCGGAGGGCGCGCCCGCAAAGCCGGCGCATTAACTGCTCATGCTTTCTTCAACCCCTCTCTCCGTATCCGCGCACACCGAAGTTACGATTAAGCGCTGGAAGCAGCTCCTCATAGAGCGCCGCTCGGCTTTGCAAGAGGATTACCAGAAGCATCCCTTTCCACCGCGCCTGCTCAATCATCACCGCAAATTGATTGACGGGATCCTGCAAGACATATTCAGGGTTTTGGAATTGCCCAAAACCCTTTCGCTGCTCGCTGTAGGCGGTTATGGGCGTGGGCAGCTTTTCCCGTATTCTGACATCGATCTGCTAATTCTGCTCAGGAATGAAGCGGATCTTGTCTTACAGCAGCAATTGGAAAGGCTCATCGGCCTGCTTTGGGATATCGGCATGGAAGTGGGCCACAGCGTGCGCACCATAGCAGAATGTCAGGAACAAGCGCGCAAAGACGTTACTGTGCAAACCACGTTGATGGAAGCCCGTTTGCTTTGCGGCAGTCCCGGCTTGTTTAAAAAGTTTTCCCGGGCAACTCTCGCAATAATGGACAGAGCAAGCTTTTTCCAGGCCAAACAACTGGAACAACAGCAGCGCCACGCCCGCTTTTACGATACCGCCAACAACCTGGAACCCAACTTAAAGGAAAGTCCCGGGGGTTTGCGCGACTTGCAGAACATTTTATGGATCAGCCAGGCCTGTGGTCTGGGAACGTCCTGGGAGGCTTTGGCCAAGCATGGCCTGATTTCCAGGCACGAAGCGCGCCAGATCAAAAGCCACGAATTGTTCCTGCAGGACCTGAGAATCCGCCTGCACTACCTTGCCAGCCGCAGGGAAGACCGGCTCATGTTCGATTACCAGGGAACGCTGGCCCGGCAATTCGGGTTAATTGACAGCGGCAACTACCGAGCCAGCGAAATTTTAATGCAGCGTTACTATCAAACCGCCAAATCGGTCAATCAGCTCAACACTATTTTGCTGCAAAACCTGCGTACCAGAATCACGCCCTTGGTTTCGGTCGCTGCGTTTCCCCTTAATGAGCGTTTCCAGCAACATGGCGAATTGCTGGAGGCCTGCACTGAAGATTTATTTGAGCGGGAGCCTTCAGCGATACTCGAAAGTTTCCTGTTGCTGCAGCAGCACCCGGAACTTAAAGATATGAGCGCATCCACATTGCGCGCGCTGTGGCGCGCGAGGGGAAGAGTCAGTCAAGCCTTTCGCCGCGATTCTAAAAATCGCGCCCTTTTCATGCAGATTTTGCGCCAGCCTTCCGGCATCACCCGTGAGCTGCGCAGGATGAACCAGTACGGCATTCTCGGGCGTTACCTACCGGCGTTTGGCCGGGTAGTCGGTCAGATGCAGCACGACCTGTTCCATGTGTACACCGTGGATGAACACATTCTAAGAGTGGTGCGAAATCTGCGACGCTTCACAATGGCCGAGTTCGCGCATGAGTACCCTTTGTGTAGCCGGTTGATGAGCGAATTTCCACGGCAGGAAGTATTGATTCTCGCGGGTTTGTTTCATGACATAGCCAAGGGACGCGGCGGCGATCATTCGCAACTCGGCAGCGCTGACGCCAAGCGCTTCTGCAAGCAGCATGGCCTAAGCACTGAGGACACCAATCTGGTTGCATGGCTGGTGGAAAACCACCTGATGATGTCCTCCACAGCGCAGAAACAAGATTTGTCCGATCCCGAAGTGATTTCCGCTTTTGCCGCGCGTGTCGGCAGCGAGCGCCGCCTCAACGCCCTGTATTTGCTGACAGTGGCGGATATCCGCGGCACCAGCCCAAATGTATGGAATGCTTGGAAAGCCAAGCTACTGGAAGACTTGTTCTGGACCGCGCACCGGCGGCTGAGCGGGGACACCGCACCGCAGGAGGGGTATTTACAATTGCGGCAGACTGAAGCGCTTAATATCATCCGCCTTTATGCCTTGAGCGAACATGCGCACGAAGCGCTTTGGTCACAACTTGATACCGGGTATTTCCTGCGCCATGACGCCCAGGAAATTGCCTGGCATACGCGCCAACTCTGGGCTAAGGTGAACACGCAACTACCGGTGGTCAAAGCACGGCTCTCCCCTATCGGCGAAGGTTTGCAGGTGTTGATTTATACTCCCGACCAGAAAGGGCTGTTTGCGCGAATTTGCGGATTTTTCGAGCGCATCAATTACAACATCGTCGAGGCCAAAGTTCACACCACGCGGCACCACTATGCACTCGACAGTTTCTTGGTGCTCGATCCGGCGAATAAAACCGGCCATTACCGCGACCTGATTGGATTTGTTGAACATGAGCTGGCCCACCGCATCGCAACACAGGCGCCGCTGGAACCTCCTGTCAAAGGCCGCTTGAGCCGGCATGTGAAACATTTCCCTATTGCGCCGGAAGTGAACATCAGGCAGGACGAGAGAGGTGCTTACCACGTGATGTCTGTCACTGCAGGTGACCGCCCGGGCTTGCTCTACAGCATTGCACGCGTACTCGTGAATTACGGCGTCGATGTGCACACTGCGAAAATCAATACTCTGGGGGAAAGGGCCGAGGATGTATTCCTGATCAGCGGAGACGTGCTCAACGATTCAAAAGCTGTCGTGCGGCTGGAAGCGGATTTGCTGGAAGCGCTTGCCCTGTAGAAAACGCTTACTCGTCCTGAACGATCTGCCCGGGAAACAGCACTTCATTGTAGCCAAAATTGCGTATATCGCGGATTCGCATCGGATAAAGTATTCCCTGCAAATGATCGTATTCATGCTGCACTACGCGCGCATGGAATCCGCTCACACTGCGCTCTATGGTTTTGCCGTACTGATCGCATCCCTGATAGTGCAAGCGCTTGTAGCGGGGCACCAAGCCGCGCATCCCGGGAACGCTCAGGCAGCCTTCCCAGTCTTCCTCCATTTCCCGATCCAGAGACGCTATCTTGGGATTGATGAGCACGGTATATGGCACTTCCTCGGCGTCGGGATAGCGCGGGTTGCGGGTCACGCCGAAAATCACCACTTGTAGGCCGACGCCGATCTGCGGCGCGGCAAGCCCTGCGCCGTTCAGCGCCTCCATGGTATGGTGCATGTCCCGAACCAGTTCGTGCAATTGCGGCGTGTCAAATTCCATGACCGGTTTGGCCACTTCAAGCAGGCGCGGGTCGCCCATTTTCAATACCGGTTTAACTGCCATCGTGCTCCACCAGTTTTTCGATTATGGTTTTTACACGTTCCAGGTATTTTTGCATGGCCGCTTCCAGGTTCACAAAATTAATTTCACTTTTACTTGAACCCTTGCCCGCGGCGTAGTTCGCCACAACGGCTATGGTGGCATAACACAGTCCAAGTTCGCGGGCCAATGCCGCCTCAGGCATGCTGGTCATGCCCACCATATCAGCTCCGTCGCGCTCAAGCCGTCTGATTTCCGCCGCGCTTTCCAAGCGCGGTCCCTGCGTGGCGCCATACACTCCGCCCGCTACCACTTTTTGTTTGGCTTGTTCTGCCGCTTTTATCAAGCGCTGGCGCAGATCTTCGCAATAAGGCCAGGTGAAATCAATGTGCGTGACTGGTTTTTCCGGGCTGTCATAAAAGGTGGATTTGCGTCCGTGGGTGTAATCGATAATCTGGTCGGGAATGGCAAGAGCGCCCGGTGTTAAATCGGAGCGTATACCGCCTACCGAAGCAACCGATACCACGTGCGTGACGTGTTGCTTATGCAGCGCCCAGATATTGGCTCGGTAATTCACCTGATGCGGCGGAATGGTATGGCCATAACCGTGGCGCGCCAAAAATATTACGTCGCTCCCGCCAATCTTGCCGAAAGTTAATGCGCCAGAAGGTTCCCCGTAAGGGGTGCGGATTACCCTGCGATACGACATTTCCAGGTTTGCGAGCTTGGTAAGGCCGGTGCCGCCGATGATCGCGAGCATGCTGTTTGACTTCCCTGAGTTTAGAGTAACTCGCTTATTTTAATGCATAGATGGCCGGCAAATTGCGCCATGCGCCGTATACATCCATGCCGTAGCCGAAAACATAGCGGTTGGGTACGGTCACGCCCACAAAATCCGCCTGTATGGGTTTGGGTTTGCCGATATCTTTATTGGCAAGCACGGCGCTGAAAAAAGATTTTGCGCCAGCATTCAAAATCCGTTCACGAATCGCCGCCAGCGTCCGTCCTTCATCGAGTATGTCATCCAGAACCAGTACTGTTCTTCCTTTTACGTTCTCCCGTGGAGCAACTTTCCAGTTTATTTCACCGCCGCTGGTATCGTCGTCGTAACGCGATACGTGAATATAGTCAAAATCCAATGGAAAACCTAGAAGCGGCAGCAAATGCCCGGTAAACACCACTGACCCACCCATCACACTTAATACCAAGGGCTGTTTGTCGGAAAGCTTCGCTGCAATCTCCCGTGCCACGCGTTTTACAGCTTCAGACACAATAACGGCGGAACACACCTGTTCCGCCGTATCTAGAATATCCCGGGCTTTTTCGTATGTAAGCTTCAATCTAGAGTGAAAGCTGAATATGAGCCAGCAGATTATACCCGGCCTGATTTCGGCACGCGACAGCCTAGCGAGGAAAGGTATGCACTAAAATCCTTTCCCACCTCAGGATGTTTTACCGCGAATGCCATGGTTGCTTTAAGGTAGCCCAGCTTGGAGCCGCAGTCGTAGCGCGTGCCGTCAAACTCGTATGCAAATGCTTTTTCTTCTTTTAGCAGGGAAGCTATTCCATCGGTAAGCTGAATTTCTCCTCCCGCGCCAGGCTTTACCTTACGCAAATGATGAAAAATCCGCGGGGTCAGAATATACCGCCCCACCACCCCGAGGGTAGAAGGTGCTTCGCTGGGCTTGGGTTTTTCCACAATGCCGGTGATGACGTGAAGTTTTGGCTCCACATCTTTCCCGCTTTTTACAATGCCGTACTGTGATGTATCCTGTCTCGCAACGTTTTGCACCCCCAATATTGAAAATTGATGCATGCGGTAAATTTTTATCATCTGTTGGATAGCCGATGGCTTGGCGTCTATAAGGTCATCCGCTAGAATTACAGCGAAAGGCTCCTCGCTGATTAGATTGGCAGCGCACAGCACGGCATGCCCAAGGCCAAGCGCCCGCGGCTGCCGTACGTAAGCGCAGCTTACATGCTTAGGGATGATATTCTGCACCGATTTGACCAGTTCCCCTTTGCCTCTGGCATGCAGCCTTGCTTCTATTTCATCCGCTTCATCGAAATGGTCCTCGATAGCGCGCTTTCCACGGCCGGTGATGAACACCAATTCGGTAATGCCTGCATGCAACGCTTCCTCCACGGCATACTGAATTAAAGGTTTGTCCACTATCGGCAGCATTTCTTTGGGACTGGCCTTGGTCGCAGGCAAGAAACGGGTACCCATTCCGGCGACGGGGAACACCGCTTTGCGGATTTGATTCGCGCTTTTTCTGTTGAAATCCATTTTAGCTTCCGAGAAGTTTTAACAAACCTACTTCGTCGAGAACCTTTACATCCATCTGCTGCGCTTTGGCAAGCTTACTGCCGGGATCCGCCCCTGCAACTACGTAATCAGTTTTAGCCGATACACTGCTCGTCACTTTGCCACCAAGCGCTTCGATCTTGTACTTAGCTTCCTCGCGTGTAAGGTGCGGCAGCGTCCCGGTTAGCACAAAGATTTTGCCGCTGATTGTGCTTGTCGCCGCAAGCTGCAGGCTTTTGCCTTCCTGCCAGCTCACTCCTCTGGTCCGCAGCTGCTGGATCACCTCGCGATTATGCGGTTCGGAAAAAAACTTGACTATACTTTGCGCCACTACCGGGCCCACATCAGGAACTTGCTGCAGGCTTTCCTCGCCGGCCTGCATCAATTTGTCGAGACTGCCGAAATATCGAGCCAGGTCCTTGGCCGTCGCTTCACCCACATTACGTATTCCCAAAGCGTAAATAAAGCGCGGCAAAGTCGTGCGTTTGCTTTTCTCGATGGCCGCAATCACGTTAGCAGCAGATTTTTCCGCCATTCTTTCCAAGTCGGCGAGTTCAGCTGCGCCCAGCCTGTAAAGATCGGCAGGGGTGCGGGTGACCGCATTGTCCACCAGTTGATCCACCAGTTTTTCCCCGAGCCCTTCGATATCCATGGCACGCCTTGAAGCAAAGTGTAACAGGGCCTGTTTGCGCTGGGCGCTGCAGAACAGGCCGGCAATGCAACGCGCTGCAGCTTCGTCTTCAAAACGTACGACTTTCGAACCGCACACCGGGCATTTCTCCGGCATTACAAATTTGCGTACAGTTTTCGGGCGCTTGTCGCTTACTACTGCCACGATTTCGGGTATCACGTCACCCGCACGCCTGATAATCACGGTATCGCCAATGCGGACATCCTTGCGCCTGATTTCGTCTTCGTTATGCAAAGTGGCATGGGACACTGTGACGCCTCCTACAAATACCGGCTTCAACAGCGCAACCGGGGTCAGCACGCCGGTGCGTCCTACAGAGACTTCAATATTCAATACCTCTGTGAGCTCTTCTAGCGCAGGAAACTTGTGTGCCACGGCAAAACGCGGCGCGCGTGCGACAAAACCCAGTCTGTTTTGCAGCGTGAGATCGTTAACTTTGTACACTACCCCGTCAATGTCGTACGGCAGTTTGTCGCGCTTCGCGCCGGCGCGACGGTAATATTCAAGCAGTCCTTTCACTCCGTGCACCACTTGACGCTCCGGGGCAACCGGGAAGCGATATGAAGCGAGAAAATCCATCAGCCTATTGTGCTTGTCTGCGGGTAGGTTACCACCCTCCACTTCCCCCACTCCATAAGCAAAAAAACTCAGCTTGCGTCTTGCCGTGATGCGCGAATCAAGTTGCCGCAAGGACCCCGCTGCGGCATTACGCGGATTGGCAAACTCTTTCTCCTTTTTTTCGCGTTGCTGGGCGTTTAGCTTCTCAAAATCCTTCTTCAGCATCAACACTTCCCCGCGCACTTCCAGAAGCGCGGGTGGTTTGTGAGTGGCTAGCCGCAAAGGTATAACGCTAATAGTGCGCAGGTTTGCTGTGACATCCTCGCCGGTATAACCGTCGCCACGCGTCGCACCGCTTACCAACTGTCCTTTCTCATATGCAAGGCTGATGGCCAAACCATCGAATTTCGGCTCGACTGAGTATTCGATGTCTTGCATGTCCAAACCCTCCCGCACCCTGCGGTCAAATGCGATGATATCATCATCGCTGAATGCGTTATTGAGGGATAGCATGGGAATGCGGTGGACCACCTGGGCAAATTCCTTCAGCGGCGCGGAGCCCACCCGCTGGGAAGGGGAATCGGGGCTGATCAGTTGCGGATAGCGCCTTTCCAGCTCGATCAATTCAGCAAATAACTTGTCATACTCGCTGTCGGGTATGGTTGGTGCGGCGAGCGCGTAGTAGTTGTAATTGTGCTGCTCAATGCTTTGGCGCAGGCGGCGCACCTGCTCGATTACTTGCGCCGGTATTTTCATTCAGGAAAACAGCCTCAGTGCGCGCGAGCTTCCGGCGCTGATATTGCGCTGATCCATGGCAGCATAGACTGCTCGCAACTGTTGCCGGATTTTTTCTATGCCGGATTCGTTAAGCGGAATACGGTTATCGTCCACCAGAATTCCGTTCAAAGATGCGGCAAATTGTCTAGCGCAGGCTAGCATCTGGTCAAATACGCGCATTCCGGAGGCAACACGCGGCACATCCAGCAGTAAGGTCACACCGCGGATGGACAGGTTTTTAATTTGATCCGGTGTAAACAGTACTGCTTCGTGACTGCTCAGGGTAAATAAGCTCTCCCCCTGTTCATTGAGAAAATGGAATGCGCCGTCACCCAGCAGTTTAAACCCGGCAGCTTCGCTCAAAGCCCGCAGCTTGGTTCCTTGAAACGTTTGGTCTTCTTGAGCAATAACATTTAATCCTATGGATATATCCACACCGGCGCAGAATTTGTCGAGTTCCGCCGCCGTGCTGAGAGCGGCTTTTCGCTCCGGAAATTGGGCTGCTGCACGTGTATTCTCCGCAAATCCTTGGAGCATGTCACAAAACAACGCAAGCTGTGATTCATTCACAAAACCGGAGCGATCCGCAAGCTGCAAGCCTATTTTTATTCGGGCGTACTTGGCCTCGATGGCCTCATCAAGTTTTTCCCAAGCCGTGCCTTTTTCGCGGTAACCCAAGCAAATTGCCCGGCGACCGAATTCCAAAAGATATTTTAAAAGTGTTTTTATGACATCTGGAGGAAATGGCTCGCTGCGGCTGATTTCTGCAATAAACATTATTTCCGGATCCAGCACTCCAGCAACTTTATCTGCCGCTGGTTTATCAATCACATCACCCTGCTCCGCGATGGCGGGCTCCCGTAGCTGCGGTTCCAACCTACCATCAACGGTGCCGGAAACACCCTGAGGCTCCAGTAATACATCCTGTAAATTGTCTTGAAATGCCGTTTCGGAATTGCGGCGGTATTTTCTTTCCTGCAGCCAGTTGAAAAAATAAGTTGCCGCAACTATCAATATGCCGATAATCAATAGGCTTAGCTGCAAGTCACTCATTGGCTTAATCTCAAGCAACCGCTTCTTCCCTCAACTTCATGGCCTCTTCGATGTCCACCGACACCACACGGGATACACCCAATTCCTGCATGGTAACGCCAATCAGCTGGTGGGCGATTTCCATAGTGATTTTATTATGGCTGATGAATATAAACTGGGTTTGTTCCGACATTTTTCTTAACAACTCGCAGAAATTCTCGGTGTTGGTGTCGTCGAGCGGTGCATCAACCTCATCCAGCATGCAAAACGGGGCCGGGTTAAGCTGAAACAGAGAAAAGATCAGCGCCAGTGCGACCAGCGCTTTTTCTCCACCCGACAGCAAATGGATTGTGGAGTTCTTCTTGCCTGGTGGCTGCGCGATCACTTGTACTCCGCTGTCGAGTATTTCTTCCCCGCTTAACACCAGCCGCGCCTGTCCGCCCCCGAACAGCATGGGAAACATTTGGTCGAGATGCCGATTGATGGCGTCGAAGGTTTCCATAAGGCGGGCCCGGGTTTCACGGTCTATGCGGCGAATGGCGTTTTCCAGGGTTTCCATCGCTTCCTCAAGGTCCTTGGCTTGGCTGTCGAGATAGGATTTGCGCTCAGTGGTGCTTTGCAGTTCTTCCGGCGCGGCCAGATTGACAGCGCCCATGGCAGTGAGCTCCTGATTAAGGCGGTTGATATCCGCTTGCAGCACAGAGGATTTTGTACCCTTCTGTAACAGTGCGCTTAATTCTTCTTCGTTGGCTGTTTGTAACTGCTCGCGGTATTGCTCTTCATTGAGGCGCGCTTCCTGCTCTTTAAGGCGCAACTCGTTGATCCGGCTGCGAAGGGGCTCAAGTTTTCCCTCTGATACCAGTCTTTCCTCCTCGGATTTCTGCAAGCTAAGGGTCACTTCGTCCAATAAATTGCGTGCAGTATTAAGCGCCTGCTCCTTGTCTTGTCTGGCCTGCAGCGCTTGCTGCAACTGTTGCTTGACCGAGTTATCATCAAAGCTGAGCAGCTCGGAATTGATATTTTGCATGTTCTGCTGGAGGACATTTATCTGTTCATCCAAAACCTTAATATTATTAGTTATCTCACTGATTCTATGTATATATGACTTTTCATTAAACAGCGCTTCGTGAACAGCTTGCTGGACTTGGCTGTGCTTTGCTCGTTGTGCATTAAGGCGGGTTTCAGCATCCCTGCGCTGCCGATCAGTGTCCAGCACCTGCTCTTCAAGATCCGCAATTTGACTGAGGTAGCGGGCAAGATTGTTATCCGCATGTTGCTGCTGTTGGGCCGCGTTTTGCTGTTGTTCGTTGATTTCAGCGAGTTCCAGGGTTATTTGTTCAGCGCGACGCCGGAATTGCTCCGAGCTTTGAGTCAGGCTTAGCATTTCAATTTGGACTTGGTGTTGCTCCTCCAGCATGTCGTCAATTTCTCTGCGCAAGGGAGAAGTTTCGGATTGCAAAGCCTGCAATTCCTGCGCCACGACATCCAATGCGGCCTTGCCCTGCTCCAACGCCAGACGGTGGCTGCTGACTTCACTTTTAAGTTGCTCAATCTCGCGGCTGCTGGCGAGCACACCATGCATTTCCGAGTCTGCAGCACGAAACGATACACTATAGCGGGTAAATACATGGCCTTCGCGGTTCACCAACATCGCGCCCGGCGGCAACTTTTCACGCAGCATGAGCGGCGAGCTTTCCGTGATATAGACATGGCACAACCAGTCTTCAAGCAACGCCTTTATCCGGGAATTGCTGCAGCTTACTAAGCTTGATAAAGTCTGCATTCCCTGCATAAGTTTGGGTTCCCCGGATAGGCTTTCTCCTTGCACGGCAAATACCGTAAGTTTTACTGGGGGGGTGTCCTCCAGCAAATTTTGCAGAGCCTCGTCGGGTCCCAACGCTATTGCGTTAAGGCGCTCGCGCAATACGCTTTCCAAGGCATCTTCCCAGCCTGTCTCGATGCGCACTTCCTGCCATAAGCGCGGAAAGCCTTCGAGATGGTGTTTAGCAAGCCATGGTTGAAGCTTTCCATCCGATTGCAGGCGTTCTTGCAACTGCTTTAGCGTATCCAGACGGGCAACGAGCCCCGCCAGGGTCTGCTCCTGGATTTGCAGCTTGCGACTCAGCGTATCCCTCGCTTGTTCCAATTCAGGTAGTCGCTGCTGCAGCGATTCAAGTTTTTGCTGTTTTTCGCGCAAACCCGAGGCGGCTTGTGTGAGCCGGTCTTGCAGGCGTTGTAAGTCAGCATCATCGGGCTGTGTCAAATCATTGCGTTCTTCAATCAAGCGTTCCTGCCGCGCCTGTAATTGCTCCAGCATTTTCAGTGCATGTGCGCGATGCGTGTCCTCGATTTGTGCGCCTTGTTGCGCTTGCGCTATATTCTTCTGTGTTTCGTAAGCCCGTGCTTGGCAATCACGGTATAGTTGTTCTGCGGCGGGCAGCAAATCCGTTACCTGAGCGGCATTGCGCTGCGACTCCTCGATTTGCTTTTGCGCCTTGCTGAGTTCGCCGTTTAATTGTGCCAGTGTTTGCTGGGCGGTTTCACGGTGTTTCCCGAGTTGCTGTCTCTGGTTGTGCAGTGAAGAAAGCTGTGCTTCCAAACGCTGCCGGTTTTCGAGCATATGCTGGATATGCTGTTCAAGACGCGCTACCTCGGCGTTGGCTGAATAGAGCTTACCCTGGGCCTGGTGCACCGCATCTCCTGCGCTGTAATGGCCAGTTCGTATTTGTTCGAGGCTTTTTTCCGCTTCCCGCAGCCTCGCGGTTTCCGCTTCCAGTTCGTTGGTGACTTTTTGAATTTCCTTCTCGGCACGGTGACGGCTTGCTGCTGCGTCCTGTTTTTTAAGAAGCCATAGTAGATTTTGAGTGGTCTGGAGCTGGCTTTGCAGATTGCGGTACTGTGAGGCGACGCGCGCTTGCTCTTCGAGATGCTGCAGCTGTTTTTCCAGTTCCTGGCGAAAATCTCCAACTCTCAGCAGATTTTCCCGTGTGTCCTTGAGCCGCAACTCGGTTTCACGGCGCCTTTCCCGGTATTTGGATACGCCCGCTGCTTCTTCGAGGAACACCCGCAATTCATCAGGTCGCGCTTCGATGATCCTGGAAATCATTCCCTGCTCGATAATCGCGTAAGCACGCGGTCCGAGCCCAGTGCCTAGAAAAATATCGGTAACATCGCGGCGCCGCACATGCGTATTGTTAATGTAATAAGAGGACTCGTTATTTCGCTGCAGGATGCGTTTAATGGAGATTTCGGCATAGCTTGACCATTGCCCGGCGGCTTTGCCCAAGCTGTTATCAAAAATTAATTCCACACCGGCGCGGCCTACCGGCGCGCGCTCGCCAGAGCCGTTAAAAATCACGTCCTGCATGGTTTCGCCGCGCAGATGCTTGGCCTGTGATTCCCCCAGCACCCAGCGAACTGCATCTATGAGATTGGACTTGCCGCAGCCGTTAGGGCCGACGATGCCCACCAGCTGTCCCGGGATGGGAACGTCAGTCGGGTCTACAAAAGACTTGAACCCGGCGAGTTTGATATGAGTGAGGCGCAATTTAAGCTGTAATTTATTGTAATTGGGCCAAAGGTTATAATTCGCAACGGGAGCATTTTTCTATTCTAACCCATTTGCCCATATGAGCAGAACAAGTTAATGCCAACCAAGCCCAGCAAGACGTTCGACACTTTCCATAACCCCAAGCCGCAGCGGGATTATCTTATTCACATGGAAATGCCAGAATTTACCTGCCTTTGCCCGAGAACCGGACAACCTGATTTCGCCACGCTGGTTCTCGAATACATCCCGGATAAGAAATGCGTGGAGCTGAAAAGCCTCAAGCTCTACATCTGGTCGTATCGCAACCAAGGTGCATTCCACGAAGCTGTCACCAACAGCATCCTCGACGATTTGGTGAAAGCAATTAAGCCGCGTTTCATGCGTCTGACCTCGAAGTTTTACGTGCGTGGCGGGATATTCACCACAGTGGTTGCGGAGCATCGCAAGCCAGGCTGGGAACCTTCGCCTCGAATAGAATTGCAACAGATCGAAAAGCAGTCGAAAACCGATTGATACTCACACCGCTTTCCCCTGTTCCTCTTGTTCCAGTTGGCCGGATAGCAGGCTCGCCGCGATAATCATAGCCCCGCCCAGCGCTTCAAGCGGCGTCACTGCCTCGCCAGCAAGCCAGTAAGCCGATGCCGCCCCCACCACCAGCTCAAACATAAAAATTACGATGGCGCGGTTGGCGCTGGTATAACTTAAACCGAATTGCACCAGCGGATTCACCAAAAACACCGCGAGCGCAACCAGCAAAACAAGCAGCATGCTATTAAAGCCGAGATTGGATGGCAGCGCATTCCCGGTATATCCGGTAACCAATAAAGCCAATAACGTTACTCCTGCCCATACGCTGATTGCTTTAATTTGCAGGCTCAGATGGCGTGCTTTCCGCACCAGGACGTTGGCTACTGCGAACATGAAACCAGATGACAAGCCCAGCCATTCAGCGCCGTTCTTCGGCAACGGCAGCCAATCCCCAGGGTGCCACAGCATGGTCATCGCACCAGCAAATGAGAGCAGCATCACCATCAGGCCGTAACCATTGATGCGTTCTTGAAGCAGAGTATGCGCAAGAATGATTGTCCACAACGGCGCCAGGTAAAACAGCAGCAACACCCGCACCACTTCACCGTGAATGACTGCCAGCACATATGCCAGATTGGCCCAGCCTGCGCTCAAGCCTATCCACAGCAGAATCACCGGAGCTTGGCGGATTTCTCTGAAAGAGCCCCGAATTGCAATAAGGCCGCCAACCAATGCAAAGAAATAAGTGACTAAAGTCGCGGTTTCGCCGGAAATACCGGCCTCCTGCAAGACCCGGAACGGGTACCAGATTAGGCCCCAGACGATTGCCCCGGTCAGCAGCGCCGCAACCGGCAATGCTTTTTGTTTTGTGAACAAACACAGCACCTTTATAATGCGTCGTTCCCGCCGGCACATATTAGCGCCGCCGGGCCGAAGACTATACAGCCGCTATGAACCCGAATCTCAACCGCCTGCAGCTTTACCCATTTCAAAAACTGGCCCAACTGCTTGACGGCGTCACTCCCAGATCAGGCTTGACTCCGATCAACCTATCCATAGGCGAACCGAAACACGCAACGCCGCATTTCATTCAACAAACCTTGGCGCAGAACCTTGAGGGCCTTGCGAATTATCCCACAACCCAAGGAAGTCCCGGTTTACGTGAAGCGATTGCTGCGTGGCTCAAACGCCGTTTCAATCTTCAACATATCAACTCGGATACCGAAGTGCTGCCGGTAAACGGCAGCCGCGAAGCATTGTTTGCAATCGCACAAGCGGTCATTGATGCTTCATTGCCTGAGCCGGTGGTGGTTTGTCCCAACCCGTTTTACCAGATTTATGAGGGCGCGGCTTTACTCGCGTGCGCAGTGCCGCATTTCCTGAACATCATGCCGCAAAACAGCTTTAAGCTTGAATTTCGCCAGCTTGATGAATCCGTTTGGCGCCGCGCTCAGCTGGTTTACGTCTGCTCTCCAGGCAACCCCTGCGGCAGTGTCATGACAATAAATGAATGGGAGGAGCTGTTTCGTCTGGCAGATAAGCACGGCTTTATTATTGCATCAGACGAATGCTACTCGGAGCTTTATTTTGAAGAGCGTACCCCTTCCCTGGGCGGCCTGGAAGCAGCACAACGCCTGGGCAGAACAGGATACCCGCGCCTTATAGCATTTAACAGTCTGTCCAAGCGCTCCAATGTGCCGGGCATGCGCTCTGGTTTCGTCGCCGGGGAGCGTACGATCATCAAAAATTTTCATCTTTACCGCACATACCACGGATGCGCCATGAGCCCTCCGGTACAAGCTGCCAGCATTGCCGCTTGGAACGACGAAGCGCATGTAGTTGAAAATCGCCGCATGTACCGCGAAAAATTCACCAAGGTTGCGCCGATTCTGAAGAATCGCATGCCGCATCTGGAAATTCCTCAAGGCGGGTTCTATCTATGGGCTGGCACACCCGTTCCCGATACTGAATTCGCATGGCTGCTGTACCGCGATTATAATGTCACAGTCTTGCCGGGAAGTTACTTGGCGCGCGAAGCTCATGGTATCAACCCTGGGCTCAATTTTGTGCGCATTGCATTGGTTGCGCCGCTTGCTGAGTGTATCGAGGCAGCACAGCGTATCGCCGATTTCATTGATCAACTTTAAAAGCATGATACAACTGCAAACGATTATCGATGAAGCATTTGAGCAGCGCACTGAAATCACTGCTCGTAACGCCGGGGCCAAACTCAAAAAAGCTGTTATACGGGTACTCGACTTGTTGGATAAAGGCGAACTCCGAGTCGCAGAAAAAATTAACCGCCAATGGGTGACTCATCAATGGCTGAAGAAAGCCGTTCTGCTATCATTCCGCATTAATGATAATTCTCTGGTTAAAGGTGGATTTACTAATTACTACGACAAAGTGGAAAGCAAGTTTGCGGACTTCGGCGCCAAGGCATTCAGTGCCGGAGGGCTGCGCGTAGTGCCACCCGCCACCGCGCGCAAAGGATCTTATATCGCCAAAAACGTCGTGCTCATGCCCTCATACGTCAATATCGGAGCCTATGTTGACGAGGGCACTATGGTGGATACCTGGGTCACGGTAGGTTCATGTGCACAAATCGGTAAAAACGTTCACCTTTCCGGAGGGGTGGGTATTGGCGGCGTGCTGGAGCCGGTGCAAGCCAACCCGACCATTATCGAAGACAACGTATTTGTCGGAGCCCGCTCGGAAATAGTCGAGGGAGTGATTGTTGAAGAAGGCGCGGTGATTTCCATGGGAGTGTTCATCGGACAAAGCACCAAGATCTATAATCGGGCAACCGGTGAAATCAGCTACGGACGGATCCCTGCAGGTTCGGTAGTCGTTTCCGGAAGCCTGCCTTCAGCTGACGGCAAATACAGCCTCAACTGCGCGGTCATTGTCAAACAAGTGGACGCCAAAACACGTTCCAAGGTGGGCATCAACGAACTTTTGAGAGAAAATTAATCCCGATTGCGGGCTGATGTTTGACTCGAAATCTAAAAACTATAAAATCAAGACTTGATCAAAAAAGCGCTGTTTCGGGAGGGTTTCCGCCCTTGACTATAAAAAAAATACTATACTTGTTGAAAACACGGTCCAAAGAGTTAAAGATATACCTAGTAAGGTAACCAGGAGCATGCAGTGAAATTTCTGGACGAGTTAAAAAAAGAAGCGGAAACGCTGAAGCAAAAAGAAGCTTTGGATACCCAAGCCAAGCTGACCACGCTTGGCAAGAATTTCATGCAATTGCAGGCCAAGCTGCGCGAGATTTATGCTTACCTCGACGATCTCGTCAAACAACTTAATATAATCAAGGCGACTGTAGTGCGCTCCTACTACATCGAGGGTGTGGGGCATTTTGAGAATCTCAAACAATACGACTACTTTCTCAATAAAAAGCACAAGAGCATAGACAACAAGGATTTCATAGATCAGATTACCTTGCGCTATAGGTGCGCTAGTGGCGCCGTATTGACAGCTGAAAAAGAATCGCCGTCGACCATCCAGGCCTTGAAAGAATATTTATGGAACTACAACATCAAATTCGAAACCCAGGAATTCAAGACTGAGCGCGGGTTCGTGCAGCGTGCGATATTTAAAATTCCCGGTGAAGTAGTGGTGAATATTACTATTAGTGGAGATTTTGAAAAATCGCAAATCAGAATTCACACCAAAAACATGGAAAGGCTGACTGAGCGCAATTTTACTTACGAAATTGACGAGATCAATGACGCCATGCTTGAAGAGTTTTCCAAGTATATACTCGGCAAGCCCAACAACTTTTGTCAACTCGGCAAGCACCAGCTCACGGCTTCCCGTATGGCAACGCCCAAACGGAACATTTTGGACACGCAATATCCACAGGTAGAAGAAGAGACAGGTGATAAGAAAAAAGGCCTGCTTGACTCAATCAAATCCTTGTTCCCTGAGCGCCGTTAATTATGCAACTTAGCCAGCTATTCAGGCTGATGTCAGATAAACAGGCGTCAGATGTGTTTTTTTCCAAAGCTGCTCCCATCCATATCAAAATTAACGGTAGCTTAGTTCCGCTTAACACTCCGCTGCTGGATTCGGAGATCATCAAGAAAATCGCCTACGAAATGATGAATGAAACGCAAATCCGCGAGTTTGAGTCCTGCATGGAAATGAATTTTGCACACGCTGTACCGGGTCTCGGCAATTTCCGTGTCAACCTGTTTCAGCAGCGCGGTGAAACCGCCATGGTAATCCGCTTCGTCACTGAAAACATCCCGCCGATTGATGAGCTCGGACTGCCCACGTTCCTCAAGGACTTAGTCATGGAAAAACGTGGCTTCGTGCTTATAGTGGGTGCGACTGGCTCTGGCAAATCTTCAACTCTGGCTTCAATGCTGGATTACCGCAATAGCAACAAGACAGGCCACATTCTGACTGTCGAAGACCCGATTGAATATGTTTTCAAGCATAAAAAGTCCATTGTTAACCAGCGCGAAGTCGGCACCGACACCAAATCTTTTTCCAGTGCTTTGGTGAACGCCATGCGCGAAGCGCCTGACGTGCTGATGATCGGCGAGATACGCGACAAAGAAACCCTGCAGCACGCGCTGATTTATGCGCAAACCGGGCATCTTTGCTTGTCCACGCTGCATGCCAACACTACATACCACGCGCTAAACCGCATCGTCAATTTTCTCCCGAGTGAATTGCGGCCCAGTCTGCTGCTTGATCTTTCCCTCAGTTTGCGTTGCGTGCTCTCGCAGCGCCTGGTGAAAGGTTCGGATGGACGGCTGCTGCCGGCTGTCGAGGTTCTGTTGAATACCTCGCGCGTAGCCGAACTCATTCGCAAAGGCGATTTTGACTTAATCAAGGACGCCATGGATCAAAGCATCTACCCCGGCTCGCAAAGCTTCGAGCAAGCGTTGTTCCACCTCTTCAGGACGGGCAAAATCAGTAAGGATGAAGCTCTGCATAATTGCGATTCTTCCACCAACATGCTGTGGATGATCAACAACGCCTCACAGGTCAAGGAGCCTCCCGTACTTAATCTTTCCGATACAATGATCAGTGAAACCGAAACCAGTAAGAAAGAAAGCGAAGAGTTTACGTTGAGCCTAGATATGCTCAACAAGCTGAAAAGCTGATTGATCTTTCCTGTTGCCGATGGCGCAATCATGTGCCGCGCCTCCCCTGCCTATCCGTGCTTAATAATGATAATCTTTTTCTCATGATCGCTAACACAGGATGTGCAGCCAATGAGTGAAACCCTGGAGCTCGCCAAGGAGCTGATTGCCTGTCGCTCGCTTACCCCGGATGATGCGGGTTGTCAGGACATTTTAATAAAGCACCTGGTTCGAGCAGGCTTTCGTTTGGAAAAGATTCGCCGCAATGGTGTCGAGAATTTCTGGGCGCGCCGCGGAAATTCCCAACCGGCAGTTTGTTTTGCCGGCCATACCGATGTGGTTCCCAGCGGCCCCCAGGAACAGTGGGAAAGCAATCCTTTTACCCCAACCCTGCGCAACGGCATGCTTTTCGGGCGAGGCGCAGCAGACATGAAAACTTCGCTTGCGGCATTTGTCACCGCCATCGAAAGGTTTGTGGCGGAATTTCCAAAGCACAAAGGCTCGATTGCAATGCTAGTCACATCTGATGAAGAAGGCGCCGCGGTTGATGGCACCGTCAGAGTAGTGGAAGTGCTGAAGGCGCGCGGCGAACAGCTTGATTACTGCATTGTCGGCGAGCCGACCTCGGTCAACAAACTAGGCGATACGATCAAGAACGGGCGCCGCGGTTCGCTTTCAGGGGTGTTGACCATCAAAGGCGTGCAAGGACATATAGCTTATCCGCATTTGGCTAAGAATCCCATCCACCTGGCGGCGCCAGCCCTATCCGAGTTAACGCAGACTGTGTGGGATCAGGGTGATCAACATTTTCCGCAGACCACCTGGCAAATTTCCAACATTTGCGGCGGCACAGGTGCGCTCAACATAATTCCCGGAAAGGTTGAAGTCCTGTTCAATTTCCGATTTTCCATGGCGAGCAGCGTTGAATCACTGAAATCCAGAGTGCACGCAGTGCTCGACCGGTATGGTCTCGACTATGATCTGGAATGGACGCTTTCAGGAAAACCCTATTTCACGCCAAAAGGGTCGTTGGTGGAAGCAGTGAGCCGCGCAGTGAAATCGGTCGCCGGTATCACTCCCGAGCTTTGCACCTCGGGCGGCACCTCTGACGGCCGCTTTATCGCGGAAATCTGCCCGCAAGTAGTGGAGCTGGGCCCACTCAACAATACTATCCACAAACTGAATGAATGCATTGCCATTGCCGATATCGAGCCCCTGAGCGAGATTTACCGGCTGACTTTGGTAAATTTGCTGGTGAATGCTTGAAAAAGGCCAGATTGCGTACAGTGCGCGATCTGTTGCGCTTCGCAGTAAACCAATTCAAACAGGCAGGATTGAGTTTTGGGCATGGTACGCACAATGCACGCGATGAAGCTGCTTACCTCATCCTCCATGTCCTAAAGCTTCCGCTTGACCAGTTGCAACCGTTCTTAGATACCCCTCTCAACCGCAAACAGATTTCAGCGGTGCTTAGCATTCTTCAGCAGCGGGTGACAAAAAAAATCCCGGCCGCGTATCTTACGCATGAAGCCTGGATGGGAGATTTGCGGTTTTATGTTGATCAACGGGTGATTGTGCCGCGCTCCTTTATTGCCGAGCTGCTGCGGACAAGGCTTAAACCATGGATAAAAGACGCGAGCAGCATAAAGGCGGCGCTTGATTTGTGCACCGGCTCCGGTTGCCTGGCGATTCTCATGGCACATGTTTATCCCAATGCCGCAATTGATGCCTGTGATATTTCCCGTAGCGCTCTCTCTGTAGCTAGGCGCAATATCTCCGATTACGGTCTTGAGAACAGGATCAAACTGATGCGATCTGATCTGTTCAAGTCGATGCGCAGACGTCGCTACGATTTAATCGTTGCCAATCCGCCTTATGTCAAGGCTCAAGCCATGCGCACCCTGCCTGAGGAATACCGTCATGAGCCCCAGCTCGCTCTTGACGGCGGGAAGGACGGTCTTGAATATGTGCGCCGCATACTGCACCACGCTGCCGAATATTTGCATAAAACCGGCCTGTTGGTGGTCGAAATCGGCCACAACCGAGGGGCCTTGGAACGGGCATTTCCAAGAACTGAATTTATCTGGCCCGAAACCAGTGCTGGCAACGAATATGTTTTTCTGCTCAAGCATCACCAGTTATCTGGTTTAAACCCAGCTTAAAATGTACTCTATAAGACTTCTTACCTTGACTTCTTATTAAGTTTCCAATATAAAAATAGGCAAATAGTGGTAATAATTCACAAATCATAAAAATAGCCACATGGCGAAAAGCTGCTAACCGGAGGATTTAATGAGGTTTACGCTCCTTTTCGCCATATTCCTGTTAGCAATCATTTCCACAAATTTCGCTTACGCTGCAGTCGCGGAAGAGGTCAAAGCAATGCTGGAACAAGGCAAAGCCAAAGAAGCGTATGAACTCGGCAAGCAGCACCCCGAGTTTCTTGGCGATCCGGTATTTGATTTTTATTACGGCGTAGCTGCTATTGACGCCGGCCATGCCGGCGAAGGCGTGCTGGCGTTGGAACGCTACATCATCAATTTCCCGGAAAATGCCAGCGCCCGCCTGGAACTTGCGCGTGGCTATTATGTGCTCGGCGAAGATGTGCGCTCCCGGGAGGAATTCTCGGCAGTTCTAAAGACCAATCCCCCTGAGGAGGTGAAGTTCAATATCCAGCGCTACCTCGACGCCATCCGCTCGCGTGAATCGGTCTATAAAACCAGCGCGGCAGCCTTTATCGAAGCCGGTGGGGGGTATGACACCAACGTCAACGCCGGCGTGAGTAATGCCAACATCACCTTGCCGGTATTCGGCCCGGTCACCGTTGCAACCGCGGGAGTCAAAGCTCATTCCTGGTTTGAGTATTTCGCGCTAGGCGGTCAGTTGTCGCAGCCGGTGGCGCCCGGGGTTGGAGTTTTCGGAGGCGGCTCATTCAACGCCAAGTACAACAACGATCATCAGGATCAGGCCAACCAGTTCGACCAAAGAAATCTTAATCTGAATGCCGGCCTAAGCTATCTGAAAAACAAAAATTTATACCGTATCAGCGGCTTTTATTCTCGCATTGACGTTGACAGTGACCTGTTCCTTCAATCGCCCGGCACCACGGCTGAATGGTATTACCAGTACGATGAGCTGCAGACTTTCAATACATTCGCCCAGTACGCGAACTTGAACTATGCTGGAACCAACACCCCGCGCTCCTCGAATTTCTACTCGGGCGGGTTGGGTTACCGGAAGGCGTTTATCGCCAAGTTGCAGCCCCTGATTAGTTTGGGCGCAAGTTATTCCAGGGAAAACAACACCGAGGGCCGCGATGATTTGTCACGCAACATCTATTCCGGGAGCATTACTTTCGGCTTCACCCCTTTCCCAAAATGGGCGGTAAGCATTGGCGGCGCCTATCAAAGAAGCTTGTACCTGGAGCCAGACGCCTTTTTGTTAACCACTCGCGCGGACAGTTACTACACGGCAAATGCCGCGATAAGCTATGCCATTACTCCGAAACTGAGTGCGTGGGTGGAGAATCTGTATTCAAAGAACAATTCCAATATTTCGCTATATTCATATAGTAGAGAATTAGCCTCGTTCAAACTCCGTTACGATTTCAAGTGAGGTCTGCCATGAAACTGCTCAAGCTTAGCTTGCTTTTGACTATTTTATTCGCTCTTTGCGGCACGGTACATGCCGAGGTTGTCGGCAGAGTACTGATAGCTGCGGGTGACACCTCTGTGATCCGACACAACCAGGAGCTTCGCATTGCAGTCGGTTCTCCCGTTGAAGACCAAGATACCCTCAAAACCGGTCCCGCCAGCAATATGCAGGTGCGATTCACCGATGAGAGCGTCGTGTCGCTGCGCGACCAAAGCCTGCTCAAAATCGATGAATACAAATTCAACGGCAAGCAAGACGGCATGGAAAAAGCCTTTTTCAACCTTGTGAAAGGCGGCTTCAGGACCATCACCGGCTTGATTGGCAAGGTCAACAAAACCAATTACGGCGTGAAAACAGCGACCGCAACCATCGGCATCCGCGGCACTAATTTTGCGCTGCTCTATTGCTCCGAAGGCAATTGCGGTGTGGCTGCCAAAAACGGACTTTACGGCGGGGTAAGCGGGGGAATCATCGCTGCAAAAAACCGCACAGGAGAGTACCAGTATGGCTCGGGCGATTATTTCTTTATACCCAGCGAGAATGAGCCGGCAAAAAAGCTTATTGGACCTCCAGATTTCTTAGCTGATCATCTACCCGGGCAAGGACGCGTAGAAGGGCGGAAGGTAGCCTTTGAAGGAAACGAACGGCCGGAACATGGCGGCATCGATTGGGATGGCCGTCCTAACAGGATCACTCAAGCACCGCCACAGAAAAAATACATAGTCACTGAAAACCTTTGTGACGACGGCTTTACGTGCGTGCTGCTGCCACCTTCACCACCTCCTGTCACACCATCACCTGCAGTGCTGCCTGCAGCGGGTACCAATGCGCTAGAACTTGCTTGGGCGGCAGGTTCACGCACCGACGTTGCTCAGGCATTCGAGGCAAACGGGGACATTATTACATTGTCTGGAAGCCAAATGACACTTTATTGCGTCACCTCCACCGGTTGTGTTACCCCCTTTACCGTCTTCGATCCCGGTCAGAAGGGCACATTGGGTTCAGGCACAGTAATCGATCAGGGTAGCACCTCAATTGGTAACATGTTCTGGGGGCTTTGGGTCCCAGATCCAACAACCACTTTCGTTACTTCAACTTCTTTTGGCAGCTTCTCTGTCCCAGTCCCGTACATCTTTGGGGCACCCGCTACCAGTGTACCTAGCTCGGGCACTGTAAATTTCACCTTTGCAGGTGGGCCCAGTCCGGTTGACGGGTCGGGTACTCTCGGAACCATGACCAGTGGCCCTCTCAGAGTAGACTTCCTGAACCGAGCCGTCGGACTGGCACCAGGCTCGACCATCTCGCTATCTTTTGGTACGGGTGCGCCCAGCTATACCATAACGACGCTTTCCGCCGGCTATGCGCCGTCTTCGACGCTAATTACGGGTACTTTGTCTGGAACTTGCAGTGGTGGGCTCTGTGGACCTTCTACGGCGACCAACGTGAGCGACAGGGTCAGCGCGCACTTTACCAGCTCAACATCAGGACTGGGGATTGCGCTTGCAGCAGCCGTCACGACCACCAGCACCTCAGCAGCATTTGCTGCCGCCTATACATGCTCGAAAGGAACAGGTCCCTGCTGACTTAGCAGGGAATTAAGCGCAGTCTTGCTTGATTTTGCGTGGCGCAGGCGATTCAGCCTGCGCCATAATTTTTGTTATTTCGTTTCTCCCGAGCTCAAGGCACTGCCCTTTTTTCAAGCGTGGCGGTAGCCAAATCATTCCGAAACGTACGCGGATTAAGCGGCTGACGGTAAATCCCAGCGCTTTGAATATCCTGTGCACGACGCGGTTACGGCCTTCCTTGAGCACAATACGGTACCAGTGATTGGCACCCACTCCCCCCTGATCATTGATGCTTTCAACTTTCGCCAGCCCGTCTTCTAGCCAAACGCCTTTCCCAAGCTGAAGCATCTGCTCGGGCTTTAATCTGCCAAGGATTCTTACTGCGTATTCGCGCTCGACTTCGTATTTCGGGTGCATCAAGCGGTTTGCGAGTTCGCCTGAATTGGTGAACATCAGCAATCCCAAAGTATTGTAATCAAGACGCCCTATTGCGATCCATTTTGCAGAACGGATGACCGGCAATTTATCAAACACACTTGGTCGACCCTCGGGATCAGCGCGGCTTACTATTTCCCCTTCCGGTTTGTAGTAGAGAATGACCCTCGGCAATTCGGTATCAAAATTGAGTTTGATAACGCGCTTGTCAACGCTAATATGGTCGTGAAGGCCGGCTTTCATTCCCAAGACAGCGGGCTTGCCGTTGACCGTGACCCGACCCTGACGAATCAACTCTTCAATCGCGCGGCGCGAACCTACCCCTGCTTGTGCTAATACTTTTTGGACTCGCTCTTTAGCTTCAGCGTGCTGTTTTTGATTTCGCATCTTAGCAGGCTATTGATAAACGTAGCGAGGAAGCCCTTATGCGCAAATAAGGTGAGCGAACGACTAGAGGGTACAGTGTAAATGCGGCGAGAAATAAGCGAGCTTTTGACAAAGCAGACGGGCTGCAGTAGTTTTCAATAGCCTGTTAGAGCGGCCTGCGTTCGAGTACAGCTTGCGCCAGCGTGCCGCTGTCCACATGCTCTAGCTCGCCACCCGCCGGCAGCCCGCTCGCAATGCGGCTTACTTTTATGCCGCGGGGCTTAAGCAATTCGCTGATATAGTGCGCTGTCGCTTCACCTTCGACTGTGAAATTAGTCGCCAGCACCACTTCTTTTACTATCCCGTCCTGTACTCGCTTTAGCAGCTTTTCAAGGTGAATTTGTTTCGGGCCTATGCCGTCGAGTGGCGACAAACGTCCCATCAGCACGAAATACATGCCCTGGTAGCACTGGGTCTGTTCCATCATCAGTAAATCGGCGGGGGTTTCCACTACACATAACAGATGCGCATCTCTCTTTGCCGAACTGCAAAGAGTGCATATTTCCTGCTCGGCGAAGCTGTTGCACTTCCCGCAATGCCTGATGTTTTCCAACGCCCTGCGCAAGGCGTCCGCCAGCCGCGATGCGCCAGCTTGGTCGCGTTGAAGCAGATGGTAGGCCATGCGTTGCGCTGATTTGGGCCCCACTCCAGGCAGGCAGTGCAGCGACTCGATAAGTTGTTCAAGACTGGAAGGAGATTTCATTACTGCGTTCGTGATGATGCTTTGGTGCGTAGTATTCAGAAAGGCAATTTAAAGCCGGGCGGCAGGCCCATACCTGTAGCAAGCCCGCTCATTTTTTCCTTAATCGTCGTTTCAACTTTTCTTACCGCATCATTCATCGCTGCGGCAATCAGGTCTTCCAGCATTTCCTTATCCTCTCCCAACAGGCTTTGGCTTATGGAAACACTCTTCACATCATGGCCGCAGGTCATGGTCACTTTCACCATGCCGGCCCCTGATTGCCCCTCAACCTCGACAGTAGCCAGCTGCTCCTGCATTATTTTCATATTTTCCTGCATTTGCTGGGCTTGTTTCATGAGGTCGCCCAAACCGCTTTTCATATTCTCTGCCCCCAAGCCGCTATTGAACGGGTTTTATCGATGAATCTATTACTTTGGCATCGAAGTTCTCCACCAGTTCACGCACGAAAGGATCTTTTTCGATTGCCTCGATGGCACGCATTTGGCGATCCTGTTTCTCGCGGTGCTCCTTTTCAGCAGGCGTGTTCCCGCTGCTGCTGCCAACGGCAAGAGAGACAGCCATGTGCTTGCCAAAATAATCGTTCAGCGCGAGTTTCAATTTTTCCTGATATGATTTTTCCAGCAAGTGCTTATGCGGCTCAGGCACGCGCAACTCAAGAACGTCGTTACCATAACCCGCTAACTCGCAATGCTGCGCCAGCATCTTAGCCATACCTCCTAATTTTAGTTGAGATACCAGGACTGACCAATCTCCATCAAAGCTGTTTTTTTTTAATTTGTTGTCGACCGCAGTATTGACCGACGCACTACCACCGCCTACTTCAGGCAGCGAAGCTTGCTGCGGCATTGGCATGGCGAACTTTTTTTCATCAGCGCTTGCTGCAGGGCTATCTGCCGGCATGAACGCCAGCATGCGCAATAAAGTCATGCTGAAGCCGGCCTGCTCATCGGGGGCAAGATCAATCTCATTGCGCCCGCGCAGCGCAATATCGTAAAACAACTGCACATCCTCAGGATTAAAAGCACGGGCCAGTTCAAGAATCTGCGTCCTATCCTGCATATCCATCCCGACAGCCTCGGGCACGGTTTGCGCCAAAGCGATGCGTTGCAACAGCGTAGCCAAATCCTGCAACGCTGCTTCCAAGGAAAGGCTGCGGCTTGTCATTTGGTCTACTTGCTCAATAAGTGCAACCCCATCGCGTTTCAGCAGCGCCCGCAAAATTTCGAACAGGTAGGTCTGGTCAATTGCGCCTAGCATCTCGCGCACACCAGATTCGGTTACCTTGCCCGCATCATGTGCGATTGCCTGGTCAAGCAAGCTCAAGGCATCGCGCATACTGCCTTGCGCCGCGCGCGCCAGGAGCTGCAGAGCCGAAGATTCGCCTGAAATTTTCTCTTTCTCCAGCACCTGCTGCAGATAGCCGGTAATCACCATGAAGGGTATCCGCTTTAAATTGAACTGCAGGCAACGCGAGAGCACCGTAACCGGTATTTTCTGCGGATCGGTAGTGGCAAGGATAAATTTGACATGCTCGGGTGGCTCTTCCAGGGTTTTCAGCATGGAATTGAATGCCTTGGTGGAAAGCATATGCACTTCGTCAATGATGTAGATCTTGAAGCGCCCCCGGGTAGGCGCATATTGCGCGTTGTCCAAAACTTCGCGCATGTTGTCTATGCCGGTATTGGAAGCGGCATCGAGCTCCAGCAAATCAATAAAACGCCCTGAATCAATCTCACGGCATGCTGGACATTGCCCGCACGGCACCGGGGTGATTCCTGTTTCGCAGTTAAGCGCTTTAGCTAGAATGCGCGCCAGCGTAGTTTTACCGACGCCGCGTGTACCAGTGAAAAGATAAGCATGGTGAAGGCGCTGCTGACTTAAGGCATTGGTTAATGCCTTGACGACGTGTTCCTGACCGACTAGCTCAGTGAATGTTTTAGGGCGCCACTTGCGCGCGAGAACGTGGTTTACAGACACTGCTGTTAATCAAAGTGTATTTGGAAACGAACCAATTGGAGGTTTATCCCTGGGTTGGGTTCTTTGATCGAGGCATTGGACATGTGCTGAAAACGGTAGCTGAGATCGTATATGCCGCGATTTCCGAACCGGAAACCCACGCCCACATGTTCGCCAAACTGAAAGGCGGTGCCTGATCTTATGTGCTCGGTTATGGTGGTGCTCGTCCATAGGTGCGCCCCCACCCCGGCATCAAAATAAGGCGCGATAGTAGTAAGGTCAGTTTGCTGGTAACGAAAAGTCGGGGTCACACTGAAATCCCCAACATCGTTGTTGACAGGCCCACCGCTGCGTCCATGTAAAACTCCAGCCGAAGCATCCCAGTATCCGCCAAGATGCCAGCCATGCGCAGCGAACCATTGTTTACCCCAGTCCCATTGCAGCCCAACACGTCCCACATCTACCCCGTCTCCATGTCCTGCTTCTATAGACACACTGTCAATCGCACTTGCATTAAAACTCGCACTTATAAGAGAGATCAAAATAAAAGCACTAAGTCTTTTCACTCTGTGTTGATCCTTAGGATTCAGTAATTGTGTGGGCATCATAAAGCAAAAGCATCAAGGAGGCGAGCCTTGCCCCCGGCACTTGCAGAATATAGCTGTGGCTGCTTCCTTCCGGACCTGACCAGGTTCACTATCGTGCAATGCGGGGAGGCCCGCCGTAACCGTTAAAACACTAGATCAGCATCTCCAGTTGCACTAACAACTGCCAGTAAATAAATCATGTACTGCCCTTAGCCTGCAAACTTTAACCTTGCTGGGACCACTTGTTTGCGGCTATCTGAATCTCTCAGTGGTGTGGTTACCAATGGCATTAAGCAATGATATGGCATTTTAACAAATCCTATTCACTCTCGTCGGAATTGATCGATTTGTAAGATTACACCGCAGAGCCGGTACTGCTTTTTTTGCTCGGCCAAGAACTGTGTCATAGTCACGAAAAGTCGCGCTTACTGGCTTTAGGAAAGTGCGTGGAGATGTACACAACACGCTACGCCAAGTTTAGGCACCACCAGTGTTTACACTAAAAAAATAACGAAATGAAATAGAGCTGGCTATTATTCAATCGGTATTTTACAGCTAATGTATTACTGGGAGATAATAATATAACACACTGATATTATGAATTATAAAGAAACCATATCAGTGACATAGTATTTCTGGGTCTTGAGCTGATGTTAGAATTTGAAAATTGAAACAATTACGTTTTTTATAATTAAGTCGTTGGAATTGAGATTGCGGTAGACTAATAAAGCTTGAACAATGCTATACAATAAGTGCAAATAACATATCCATCAAAAAATGCGTTTCCAGTTATTAAATTTCAAATTAATTTTGACCTGACCCCAGTTATACAGAGGAGTACTCATGTCAACGATTGAATCGGTCCTGGTTGAATCACGCGTATTTACCCCATCCCCCGCTTTTGTCAAACAAGCCAACATTTCCGGCATGGAAGCCTATCACAAGCTTTGCGCCGAGGCTGAGCGCGATTTCGAAGGATTTTGGGGCCGACTCGCTAAAGAGCACGTACTTTGGCACAAGCCTTTTACCAAGGTGTTGAATGAAAGCAATGCCCCCTTCTTCAAGTGGTTTGAAGACGGCGAGCTCAATATATCCTATAACTGCCTCGACCGGCATTTGAAGACCCAGCCTAATAAAGTCGCAATTATTTTCGAAGCCGACGACGGCAAGGTCACCAAAATTACTTACAAGCAGCTTTACCACAAAGTCTGCCAATTCGCCAATGGCCTGAAATCGGTCGGCATCAAGAAAGGCGAGCGCGTTATCATTTACATGCCGATGAGTATTGAAGTGGTGATTGCGATGCAAGCTTGTGCGCGCATTGGCGCGACCCATTCGGTGGTATTTGGCGGCTTTTCCGCGAAGAGCCTGCAGGAGCGGATTATTGACGCCGGTGCAGTTGCGGTGATTACCGCCGACGGCCAGATGCGCGGCGGAAAGGAAATTCCGTTAAAACCCACTGTGGACGAAGCCCTCGTCATGGGCGGCTGCGACAAGATTAAAAACGTCGTCGTGTACCAGCGCAGCGGCAGCAAAATCAACATGCAGGCGCCGCGCGACAAGTGGTGGGACGACGTCATCAAAGGACAGGCCGACACCTGCGAGCCGACCTGGGTAAACGCCGAACACCCCTTGTTCATCCTTTACACTTCAGGCTCCACCGGCAAACCCAAGGGTGTACAGCATTGCACCGGCGGATACCTCCTGTTCGCGATGCTGACCATGAAATGGGTATTCGACTACAAGCCCACGGATATCTTTTGGTGCACGGCGGATGTGGGCTGGGTAACCGGCCATACGTATATCACCTATGGACCGCTGGCAGTAGGCGCTACCGAAATCATGTTCGAAGGTATCCCGACTTATCCGGATGCCGGCCGTTTCTGGAAAATCATCCAGGACCACAAAGTCACAGTGTTCTACACTGCGCCCACCGCCATCCGCTCCCTGATTAAGGCAGGCGGTGATCTGCCGAAGAAATACAACCTTTCCAGCTTGCGCATACTCGGCACCGTGGGGGAACCAATCAATCCTGAAGCGTGGATTTGGTATTACGAAACCGTGGGACAGAAACGCTGCCCCATCGTGGATACCTGGTGGCAGACCGAGACCGGTGGACATCTGATCACGCCGCTCCCTGGGGCAACACCACTCAAACCAGGCTCCTGCACCTTTCCTTTGCCGGGCATAATGGCTGATATTGTGGATGAAGCCGGACACTCCGTGGAGAAAGGCAAAGGCGGTATTCTAGTTATAAAGCGGCCCTGGCCTGCGATGATCCGCACCATCTGGGGCGATCCCGACCGCTATAAAAAATCCTATTATCCTGAAGACTTCAAGGGCAAATATTACCTTGCTGGTGACGGCGCAAGCCGCGACGAGGAAGGCTATTTTCGGATCATTGGCCGGATTGATGACGTGCTGAATGTATCTGGTCATCGCCTTGGCACCATGGAAATCGAATCGGCGTTGGTAGCGAACACCAAATTGGTGGCGGAGGCTGCGGTAGTCGGGCGTCCAGATGACATGACCGGCGAGGCGGTCGTTGCATTCGTGGTACTGAAAGGCGCACGCCCAAATGGCGAAGATGCCCTAAGAGTCGCAAAAGAATTGCGCGACTGGGTAGGCAAGGAGATCGGGCCGATCGCCAAACCGAAAGATATCCGCTTTGGCGACAACCTGCCCAAGACCCGCTCCGGGAAAATCATGCGGCGCTTGCTACGCTCGATTGCCAAGGGCGAGGAAATTACCCAAGATATTTCAACTCTGGAAAACCCGGCTATTCTGCAACAACTGAAAGAAGCTGTTAAATAAAAGCAAGCTGGCAACACCGCCAAAAAAAAGGGCGCGGGATTGCGCCCTTTTTCGTTTTTACAGTTACACTGACCGCTATAATGCTTCTATGACGTGTTTGTTTGCGTAAGGAGACTATGATCTCTTCATTGATTAGAGGACAACGCTTAGTAGCGCTGTTTCTACTGGGATGCCTGCTGTTCAATTATCCTTTGCTTTATCTCTTTAACACCAAGAGCCAGATCCTCGGCATCCCCGTTCTCTACGCCTATATTTTTGCCGCCTGGGCACTGCTGATCGGCTTGATGGCCTGGGTGGTGGAGCGCACAAACCGCAAGGACTCCAAGGACTGACCAGGAACGCGGGGGGCAACAATGCTGCCAGGGTGGGTCATCATCGTTACCTCTTTCACCTATCTTGGTATTCTTTTCGCTATCGCTTATTACGGCGACAAGCGCGCAGATGCCGGGCGCAGCATAATTGCCAATCCGTATGTGTATTCCCTGTCGCTTGGCGTTTACGCCACCGCATGGACTTTCTACGGCAGCGTTGGACGAGCGGCAAGCAACGGCGTAGGCTTTTTGCCGATTTATCTCGGCCCTACACTGATGATCGCCTTATGGTGGCTGGTGCTGCGAAAAATCATACGTATCAGCAAGGTCAACCGCATTACATCATTGGCCGATTTCATCGGTTCACGCTACGGCAAAAGTGCCTTGCTTGCGGGACTTGCTTCGGTTATCGCAGTTGTCGGTATCGTTCCCTACATTTCATTGCAACTTAAAGCAGTATCTACCAGTTTCACCATATTTTTGCAGTACCCACAAATCGTCATGCCGATTAAACTGGGTGCGGTGCCGGTATTAAGTGATACCGCTTTTTATGTGGCTTTACTGCTGGCTGCATTCACCATTCTATTTGGCACACGGCACCTGGATGCATCGGAACGTCACGAAGGCATGGTGGCGGCGATTGCTTTTGAATCGCTGGTGAAGCTTCTGGCATTTCTGGCGGTAGGTTTTTTCGTCACCTTTAGTATTTATAACGGCTTCGCGGATATTTTCGCCCACGCCGTCACCAATCCGAATTTACAGCCGCTGCTAACTCCCATGGATGGAGTTGCTGGAAGCTACGGTAGTTGGGTTTGGCTGACAATACTGTCGATGTTCGCGATCATGTTTCTGCCACGGCAATTCCAGGTATCTGTCGTGGAAAATGTTAATGAAAATCACTTGAACAAAGCAATCTGGTTATTCCCCCTTTACATGCTGGCCATCAACATTTTCGTATTGCCTGTGGCATTCGGCGGCCTGATGCAATTTCCAGAAGGAATCGTGGACGCCGATACCTTCGTGCTCACAGTACCTATGGCGGAACGGCAGCAAGGCCTGGCGTTACTGGTTTTTATCGGTGGCCTGTCTGCCGCCACCGGCATGGTGATAGTTGAAACCATCGCGCTAAGCACTATGTTGTGCAACGATCTGGTGATGCCGGTGCTGCTGCGGCTGAAAATGCTACGCTTGACTGAACGCAGGGATTTGAGCAGTTTGCTGCTTGGCATCCGTCGCGGGGCCATCGTGCTGGTGCTGCTGCTGGGTTACGGTTATTTCCGCTTGGCCGGTGAAGCTTATGCGCTGGTTTCCATCGGACTTGTTTCTTTTGCCGCGGTAGCACAGTTCGCGCCGGTAATCCTGGGAGGGATTTTCTGGAAAGGCGGGACGCGAATGGGAGCGCTCGCGGGATTGAGCATAGGCTTCTTGGTATGGGGTTATACCCTGCTTCTTCCAGCGTTTGCCAAATCCGGCTGGCTGCCCATCAGTTTTCTCGAACAGGGACCTTTTGCCATTGCTTTTCTAAAGCCGCAACAATTATTCGGCTTGGCTGGTCTTGACGAAATCACTCATGCCATGATTTGGAGCATGCTGTGCAATATCGGCGCCTATGTGGGCGTGTCTCTCATGGGCCGCTCCAGCGCAATCGAGCAAGCTCAGGCCACACTATTTGTGGAGGTATTTAAACAAACCGGAGAAAGTGGTGGTTCTCGTTTCTGGCGCGGTACTGCTTCAGTTCCGGCATTGCACGCTATGCTGGGAAGGTTTCTTGGGCGGGAACGGGCCGACGAAGCCTTTGCATCCTATGCCCGGCAGCGCGGGTTGAGTTCTATCAACGAAATTACAGCGGATGCAGCCCTGGTCAATTTCGCAGAAACATTGCTTGCGGGCACAATTGGCGCTGCCTCAGCCCGGGTAATGGTGGCGTCAGTCGTTGAAGAAGAACCATTAGGTATTGACGAGGTAATGAATATTCTTGATGAAACTTCACAGGTCATTGCCTACAGCCACAAACTGGAACAGAAATCCCACGAACTGGAATCTGCCACCGCTGAATTAAGGGCGGCTAACGAGCGTCTCAAGGAGCTGGACAAGCTCAAGGACGACTTTATTTCAACCGTATCGCATGAACTACGCACACCACTCACTTCGATTCGTGCCTTGTCCGAAATATTGCACAGTTACCCAGAATTGAATATTCCAGAACGCAGCAAATACCTGAACATTATTGTCAAGGAAAGCGAAAGGCTTACGAGGCTCATCAACCAGGTTCTGGATCTGTCCAAGATCGAATCGGGAAGCGTCGAATGGAACATTACCGAAGTAGACCTCAAAGGGGTTATTGAAGATGCAGTCTCGGCGACCAGCCAATTGTTCAAGGAGAACAATGTCAGGCTTGAATTGCATCTTTCCGAAAAATTGCCGGTGATTCGTGTCGACCGGGATCGGCTGATGCAAGTCATCATCAATATGCTTTCCAATGCCGTCAAATTTTGCGACAGACAAGCAGGTCTTGTTTCCGTACGTTTGCGTCAGAATGCACAATCATTACGTGTAGATGTGCACGATAACGGGCCCGGCATCAGTCCCGGAGATCAACACATTATCTTCGAAAAATTCCGCCAGGCCGGCGACACCTTGACGGAGAAACCTCAGGGAACAGGATTGGGTTTGACTATCAGCCGACACATTATCGAGCATTTCAATGGCAGATTATGGGTTGAAAGCGAGATCGGTAAAGGCGCGACTTTTTCCTTTACTCTGCCTTTGAAGACTGGAGCCGATTTCCCGATCCCCGGTCACGAGCTCAACCTGGAAACCTAACGCCAATTAAGCTACCTATGACCAAGAAAGTGCTCATAGCGGATGACGAGCCCAATATCGTCATTTCGCTGGAATTCCTGATGGGACACTGCGGGTATGTAGTCAGTGTGGCTCGTAATGGAGAGGAGGCCCTGCAACAATTAGAAACCTTTAAACCAGACCTGATCTTGCTGGATGTCATGCTGCCCTTGAAAAATGGCTTCGATGTATGTCAAAAAATCCGTGAAAACACCAAATTCCAGGCAACTAAAATCATTATTCTCACTGCCAAGGGCCACGTAGCGGAAATCGCCAAGGGCTATGCTCTGGGCGCCGACGCCTATATCACTAAGCCTTTTGGTACCAAGGAATTGCTCGGGCACGTTGCGCGACTGCTCGGCGATTCCGCGTGATCATCTCAACGCAGCAATTCCGCATGAAATCTCAGTTCGAGGGCTGATCTTCCAGCATGTAACCGCGGCCGTACAGCGTGCGCACTGTAATACCGCTGCCGTCTATCTTCCTGCGCAGTCGATGGATGTACACTTCGATTGCATTGTACCCAACATCATGGTCGTAGTTGTATAACCTTTCGACCATTTGTTCCTTGCTGACTACCCTGCCGAAACGGTTGAGCAGCGCTTCAAACACCGCAGTTTCCTGTGCTGATAATTCGATTGGCTTGCCGTTGACGGCGGCGACTCGCTCCACCGTATCGTAGCTGAGATGGGCGTGAGTGATGCATGGTGTCCCCGCGCCACAACTACGACGCAGCAGGGCTCGCACGCGAGCGTGCAATTCATCCAAGCTGAAAGGTTTGACTAGGTAATCGTCGGCACCGAGGTTGAGTCCCTGCACTTTCTCATTCGGTTTCTCACGGCCGGAAAGTATAAGTACTGGCAGCCTCGAATTGCGCTTGCGCAAACGGCGCAGCACCTCGATACCATCGAGCTTCGGCAGGCCGAGGTCCAGAATGAGCAGATCAAAAACGTTTTCCTTCAGCGCTTGATCGGCGAGCGCACCGTCGCTGATGCAATCAACGGCATATCCACACTGCCGCAACGAAAACTGCAATGCCTCGGCAAGACTCGGGTCGTCTTCAGTAATCAATACTCGCAATTGCGCTTCCTCCTCCAACTGCCATATTGCGAACTGCGCCGCTTGAATTCAGCTATCCCTTGCTGTGAAAGGATTTTGTAAGGATTATTCTATACCATAAATTTGCTACAATAAAAAAGTCTAATAAAATCAAATTACAAGACGATCGTCAACACCATCTACAATAGGGGATTCGAGGCAACATCGGCAGACACACTGAAGCATAACGAGCTTCGCAACCTAAACGGTATGCTTTAAGGTGCACCCGCGACGCGGCACTTGTAGGATAGATACTAAATATTGAAAGTAAGGTGGAAGCAGTTTGGTTAGAGGTATTTCGGCTTAAAACTTTAAGGAGGAAAACAACTATGGCTGCTATCCCGAAGGACTTCCGGCGCGTGATTATTGCCGCGTCGGTGGGGAATGTCATCGAATGGTACGATTTCTACATTTTTGGAAGCCTAGCCGCCATCTTGGCGGTCAAGTTTTTCGACAAGTCCCACCCCGTCGCGGCTTTGTTGAGCACTATTGCACTCTTCACCGCAGGATTCTTAATCCGTCCCCTGGGCGCATTCCTTTTCGGATGGATGGGCGACCGAGTGGGCCGCAAGTACACCTTTCTGGTCACCTTGAGCGGCATGGGTATCGGCACAGGTTTTATCGGGCTGATCCCCTCTTTCCAGACCATCGGTCTGTCAGCCGCGTTCATCCTCTTCGGCCTGAGGATGATCCAGGGCTTGGCCTTGGGTGGAGAGTATGGAGGCGCCATCACCTACGTCGCCGAGCACGTGTCGGATGAACGCCGCGGCTTCTATACTGGGTGGCTGCAGACTTCTCCCACACTTGGAATTGTGGTTTCGCTCGCTGTGATTGTCGGTACCCGAACATACTTTGGCACCGACGCATTCAACGAGTGGGCGTGGCGCATTCCGTTTCTGTTTTCTTTCGTGCTGGTTGCAATTGCAATCTACATTCGCCTGCAACTGCAGGAGACGCCGATATTCCAGGAGATTAGAGCTAAAGGTGAAATGGTCAAGAACCCGTGGAAGGAAGCTTTCCTTAGCAGGAATATCAAGTACGTGTTGATCGCCAGCGTTGTGGTGATCGGGGAAGGGGTAGTCTGGTACAGCGGGCAGTTTTGGGCTTTGTTCTACCTGCAACAAGTGTCCAAAGTGGACGTGGTCACGTCGAGCATAATCGTGGGAACCGCGCTGCTCATTGCAACTCCGACTTTGATCCTCTATGGCTGGTTGTCTGACCTAATCGGCCGCAAGCCGATCATTTTGGGAGGCTTCTTGCTCGCGGCATTGACCTACTACCCGCTGTATTCATGGCTGGGTCAGGTAACACAGCCGGGCAATATCGATTATCCCGTCGCAATCTTCATCATTTGTATCCTCGTGTCCTACGTTGGGATGGTCTACGGGCCGATCGGAGCATTCCTGGCGGAATATTTCCCCGGCAGGATCCGCTACACCTCTGTATCCGTTCCGTATCACATCGGGAATGGCTGGGGCGGCGGACTGGTGCCGTTCATCACCACAGCCGCCTACCAAGCTACGCACAGCCTTGGCAATGCCCTGATTTACCCGATTGCGGTACCCGCGGTATGCTTCGTGATTGCCCTCTTCCTTATGCCGGAAACGCGGCATCATAGTATCTGGGAACCAGGGAAAGCTCATGCGCGATAGTTAAACAGCTCCCATTGAGTGCACTAAGCCCGCCCACAAGGCGGGCTTTTTTTGTCCAACGCGGTAGAATTACATCAACACGGAGAGATGACCGAGTGGTTTAAGGTGCACGCCTGGAAAGCGTGTGTACGGTGAAAACCGTACCGGGGGTTCGAATCCCCCTCTCTCCGCCATACCCTATCTATAACGCTGTGATATTTTCTCCACTTCCATGGCGGTTAAGGAGCTATTTATTTACCGCAACAGCACTGCGTATCTGTTCCAGGGCACTGGGATCGTCCAGCGTGGTTAAATCGCCTGGATCGCGCCCTTCCGCTAACGCTTGTATGCTGCGCCTTAGCACCTTGCCGGAACGTGTCTTGGGCAATAGCGTCACGAAATGCACGCGGGACGGACGTCCAATTGCACCCAGGATTTTATCCACCGTTTCCATGACCTCTTTTTCCATGGCCGTGCGACCATCCGGTGCCGCGACGCACGCCGGATCTTTCGCCACGGCAAAAGCCAGCGGCACTTGTCCTTTTAACTGATCGGCAACTCCCACCACGGCGACTTCGGCGATGTTGGGATGGGAACTAACCGCCTCCTCGATTTCGCGGGTGCCCAGCCGGTGGCCCGCCACGTTAATTACATCATCGGTGCGGCCAAGAATGAAGTAATAGCCGTCGTCATCGCGGATCCCCCAGTCGAAAGTGGTGTAGACCATTTTGTCCTTGAAACTTGTGAAATAAGTCTGCACAAAGCGTTCATTCTGGCCCCAAACAGTGGACATGCAGCCCGGCGGCAGCGGCGGAATCACGGTAACCACGCCCTTTTCGTTGTTGCCGACTTCCTGGCCGGTGGCCTCGTGCAGCAACCGCAAGTTGTAGCCATAAGCGGGGAAACTGGGACTGCCAAACTTGGTTTTGGTTTTTTCCACACCCGGGGCACAGGTCAAAATTGCCCAGCCGGTTTCCGTCTGCCAGTAGTGATCAATGACCGGCTTCTGCAACGCCTTGGAAATCCATACATGTGTTGGTTCATCCAAGGGTTCGCCCGCAAGGAACAGGTACCGCAGCGATGAAATATTGTATTTTTTGAGATAGGCCGGGTCCTGCTTCTTGAGAACGCGAATGGCAGTCGGCGCAGTGAACATCACGGTGACCTTGTGGTCTTGGACGATTTTCCACCAAATGCCGGCATCGGGACGCACCGGAACCCCTTCATACATAATGGTAGTCATCCCGGCAATCAGCGGCCCGTAAATAATATAGGAATGCCCCACCACCCAGCCAATATCAGAGGCGGTAAACATGGTTTCCCCGGCGTTGCCGCAGTAAATATATTT
>DATHDD010000048.1:0-5225 GCA_035319205.1 Burkholderiales bacterium
GAATGAGCCTGAAGCCTGTCCGCGTTACTGCGGCAGGGTGGTGCGCGGCGTCAACCCGGCCGCGGCGACACCTTCATGGATGGTGCGCAGGCTGGAGCGCAGCGGCGTGAGGAGCTTGGGCGTTATCGTGGATATTACCAATTACGTGATGCTGGAACTGGGCCAGCCATTGCACGCCTTTGATCTCGCAAATATCAAGGGGAGCATCGCTGTGCGTTATGCGCGCAAGGGGGAGGAACTGCTGCTCCTCAACGATAAAAAACTGCCGCTGATGCCTGGGCTGCTGGTAATAGCCGACGACGCAAAGCCGCTGGCGCTTGCCGGCATCATGGGCGGGCAGGAAAGCGCGGTCAGCGCGCAGACGCGCGACGTGTTTCTTGAAAGCGCATTCTTCAGCCCCGAAGCAATCGCGGGAAAACCACGTATTTTGGGTTTTGCCACCGACTCTTCTCAGCGTTTTGAGCGCGGCGTGGATTTTGCCATGACCCGCGACGCGCTGGAACGCACTACGCAATTGATATTGAAGATTTGCGGCGGGAAAGCAGGGCCGGTAACCGAAGCCTGTCACGCTTTGCCCAAGCGCGACCCGATACAGCTGAGAGTGGCGCGCGCGCAGCGAGTTCTGGGCATCAAGCTGGATAAAGAGCAGGTGGGCAGCCTGTTGCGAAGGTTGCAATTCAGTTTTGCGGAGGATCACGAGGCGTTTTACGTGACACCGCACAGCTACCGCTTTGATCTCGCCATTGAGGAAGATTTAATCGAAGAACTGGCCAGGGTACACGGTTACGAAGCAATTCCCGCAACGTTGCCCAAAGCCGTGCAGAACATGCTTCCTGATTCCGAAATCCGCCGTGATGTTGCTGCGCTGCGCAGTATTCTGGTTGCACGCGATTACCAGGAAATCATCAGCTACAGTTTCGTGGATGAGCAATGGGAGCAGGATCTCTGCGGCAATTCCTACCCTGTGCGGCTCAAAAACCCTCTGGCCGCCCAAATGAGCGTGATGCGCTCAAGTCTGGCAGGCAGCCTGATCGAGTGCCTGCGCTTCAATCTCAGCCACAAGCAGCCGCGGGTGCGTCTTTTTGAAATCGGGCGATGTTTTGCCGCCGCCGGCGGTAATTACGCGCAGCCCGAAAAGCTTGGTGGACTTGCCTACGGGGACAGCTTTCCCGAGCAATGGGGTGCCCCCGCACGTCCGGTGGATTTTTTCGATATCAAAAACGACATTGAAGCTCTGTTCTGGCCTGTTGGCCTGCGTTTTGTCAAAGCGGAGCACACGGCGCTGCATCCCGGAAAATCGGCGCAAATATGGTTGGACGACAACCCCGTCGGGTGGCTGGGAGAGCTTCATCCCAGGTGGCAGCAAAAGTACCAGCTGCCGCAGGCGCCTCTGCTGTTTGAGCTGGAACTGGAGGTGCTTACCGCCCGTGCCTTGCCGCAGGCCGTGGAAGTGTCAAAATTTCCGCTTGTGCGGCGCGATATTGCGGTAATAGTGGATGCGAGCTTAAGCGTGCAGGCTATTTTGGAAGATTTGCGCACCAAAAAGCCGCCCCAAGTTATCGAAATTGCATTATTTGACCTATATCAAGGCAAAGGCGTTGATTCTGGTAAAAAAAGCCTTGCATTCCGCTTATTATTGCAAGATACTCAAAAAACAATGACCGATGCCGAGGTTGAGGCGGCCATCGCGCGACTGGTTGATATTCTGCATCAACAATACCAAGCCAAATTACGTACCTAGGGGGGAAGCCGTGACACTAACCAAAGCCGAACTGGCTGATTTGCTGTTTGAAAAAGTCGGCCTCAACAAGCGTGAAGCCAAGGACATGGTGGAATCATTTTTTGAGGAGGTGCGCGCCGCACTGGAAAAAGGGGAAAGCGTGAAGCTCTCAGGCTTCGGCAATTTCCAGTTGCGTGACAAGCCGCAGCGACCAGGCAGAAATCCCAAGACCGGGGAGGAAATCCCCATCACTGCGCGGCGCGTGGTCACTTTCCACGCCAGCCAGAAGCTCAAGGCCCTGGTGGAAAAAAGCTACCATGGAAGCAAATCGTAAAGAAATACTTCCGCCGATTCCGGCGAAGCGTTACTTTACCATCGGTGAGGTGAGCGAATTGTGCGGCGTCAAGCCTCACGTTCTGCGCTATTGGGAACAGGAATTCACCCAGCTCAAGCCCGTCAAGCGCCGCGGCAACCGGCGCTACTACCAACACCATGAAGTATTGCTGATCCGCCGTATCCGCGAGCTGCTTTATGAGCAGGGCTTCACCATCAACGGCGCGCGCAGCCGCCTCGACGAAGCAGTGGCCCTGCCTGAAAAACCTGTTCAGCCGAGCAAATTTGATATTGCTTTGGTGCGCCGCGAGATCAGAAGCGTACTCGAAATTCTGCAGCACTAATCTGTTATAATTTTTCACTTCGGGGCGTAGCGCAGCCTGGTAGCGTACTTGCATGGGGTGCAAGTGGTCGTGAGTTCGAATCTCACCGCCCCGACCAATTATTCAACGCCTTTCATATATACTGTTTTACTTACGTAGAAATAAAATTCTGCGTTCCATCAACCACCAAATGCTGGCAAGGCGTCCTGAAAGTCCGGGACATTGCCCTTTCACGGTGGTAACACGAGTTCGAATCTCGTTCGAGGATCTGTCACTCAACGCCGGCTATTTACCCAAAGCGGCCATTCCCGCTGACTGTTAATCTGGGTTCTTGGATAGAGTCCTGATCGGAGAGCAGTCTGGATTACTAGCCCGCAAGCTCAAAGATGGCGCGCGTGAGCGCATCTTCATCTTTACACACGATTTAGTCAAAAGCACAGGGTTGATAGCGGGCAATCTGACAAGGCTGGAGCTGGATGTACTGGCTAAAGAGTGGTTCTAACGTGAAACTTGCATCATTGTCGTAGCTAATATTGGCTACGTTGACTCAAAGAGAAGTTTTTGCCAGGTTTTGGGATGCAGCCGCCTAAATTATCCAATCTTCACGACCGCGTGAACTGTTAACTATTATCCTGCGGCCGGATTGCCAGGTAAATTGTCATCACCATTCCACCACCCTCCGCCGAGGGCAACATAAAGTGCGACAGTATCTTGCAAGCGTTGGGCCTTTGCTTGCAGATAGCCGATTTTCGCCTGATGGTACTGGGTGGTTGCAATCAGAACTTGGAGATAGTTTACGGTACCAGCACGGTAATTTATCAGTATCAGGTTCAGCGCTTCCTCTGCTGAACTAAGAGCATTGGATTCAGCTTGCAAGGCTTCGGCATCATGTTCCAAGGCGCGTAGCGTGTCGGCAACTTGCTCAAGTCCGCCAAGAACGGTCTGACGATAATTGCTCAAAGATTGCTGGTATCCTTCAATAGCCGCTTGGCGCTGGGCGAGCAGGGTTCCGCCGTGAAACAACGGTGCGACCACGCCTCCGCCTATACTCCAGAAGTTGCTGTTGCTTGCGAAGAGATTGTTCGCTGAAGTATTGTTCGCGCCGTAACCCGCATTTATTGTGAAATTGGGAAATAAAGCCGCAGTAGCGATTCCGATTTGAGCACTGCTACTATGTAACAGAGCTTCCGCCTCGAGAATATCGGGGCGTTGGCGAACGACCTCCGAGGGCAGAGTGAGCGGCAGATTTTCGGGAAGAACGAGCTCTGCCAAACTAATTTGCTCTGGCTGCCAATCCACCGGGGCACGCCCGGACAGCGTCGCGAGCAAGTGTTCGGTCTGATTCAATTTCTGCTTGAGCGGCGGCAGTGTCGCCTCTATGGCAGCCAACTGAGTCTGCAGACTCAGCAGGGCCGAGTACGGTGTCGTACCTGCTTGCGCTTGGGCCTCGGTTATCTTTACCTCTTCTCTAAGCGAGTCAACAAGCTGCTGTGTGGCCTCGATCTGCGCGGCATAAGCAGCGCGCGCGATATTAGCGTTGACAATATTGCCGGTGAGAGTGAGATAGGTTGCCAATACCGTATAGCGCTGATAATCGACCAAGGCCTGCAGATTCTCAACCGTTCGGCGCTCGCCGCCAAACACATCAAGGGTATAGCTGACCACTGCTGACAGCGTAAGTAAATTGAATACACTGCTTGTGGTGTTTCCGTTTATGCGAGCCGGGGAAGACCTTTGGCGCGACGCGCTGAATCCGGCGTCAATTTGAGGGTAGAAAACCCCGTAACCCGCTTGCAATTGAGCTTGGCTTTGGCGCAAGCTTGCCTGCGCCGCCTGTAGATTCTGATTCTGGGTAACAGCTTCCCTGACCGCAGTGTCCAGCTTATCGGAGTTAAATAGTCGCCACCAATCTCCTACAATGTCTGCGCCTCGTTCGAAGTGCTGTACTTGGCCATCTGCGGATATCGTGGTACTCGGCTCTTCGCCATGCGTGTACTGCTCAACCGATGGCTTGCTGGGACGGACAAAATCCGGACCTACTGTACAGCCGACCATAGAGCAAAGTGATGCCACACACAGTCCCCGAAACATGCGCGTAGCCGTCTTGTTGGCGGTGTCGCGCTTGATTGCATTAAAGGTAGATATTTTGAATTCCGCAATACTTCGCCGAATAAGGTGCGGTTTTAACATGGCCGTCCTCCATTAGATCTTCTATTTCTCCGCCAAATAAACATCCACCAGCTGACCAGGATAAAGATTGACGTTGTCGGGTTTCTTAAACCGGAAGATTAAAGGCAGCACTCTCACGTCCACCCGCTCTCTCCTCTGGCTCGCCAGTTCAATTTTTGGCGAAACATAGGGCTGCGCGCGTACGTACTCCAAAGGAATGATTATGTTGGTGCCCCGGATCGACATCTTTGCTTTCATTGCCGCTCCTTGAGGAAGACGGTGTATCAATATCTCATCAATGTAACACCTGACCTCAAGGTAGGTTTGCATGCCTCCCATAACTACTATCGGGTTCAGATCTCCCGTGTAAGTACCATAGGCACCTTGCGGTGATATGTAGCTCCCCACCGCTGCCTTGATCGAGAGAACGACTCCTTCAATCGGCGCTCGCACGGTGTATTTTGCTAACAGAGCGCTTGAGGCGGTAAATGCCTTTGACAATGCCTCGTACTGTTTCTCCTGATTTTTGATGTCATATATCCACGCTCCCGCTTTTGTGAGTTCGAGTTGTTTCTCCAGGACTTGGAGATTAGCCTTGGCTACCTCGACTGCATTAATCGCATTATCCATTGTATCTTTGCTTACCGACTTGGGTTCCAACTCGTAAGACTTCCTTTGTT
>DATHDD010000049.1:0-6710 GCA_035319205.1 Burkholderiales bacterium
GTACCATAGGTACGGCGATACAACTACCATATGTAAGTTAGAATATATATATTGCTATGCTAAGCACCCAAAGCGTGAGCAAATTCAGCTGGTGCTGGCTGCTGGGAGTTGCTGCCGGGGGGCGCAGAAACAGAAATTCTCAATATATTCCTATTCTAACAAATAGTTAGTATGCTATGTGATTCGCTTCTATGCTTGCATAATCAAACGCTAAGTGCTAAATGCTATACATTAATTGGCTATTAACAATTTATTTTTTAATGTTACGGCTGACTGTGAAATCATTTGGAATATGCTTCATTGGATGCACTTTTTTGTTTAGCGCTGCGTCACATGTCATGGCCGCCGAATGGCAGGTTGATAACATACCGAGCGGCAACAAGAATCTTTGCATCATTACATCTGCGAAAATGCCCGTTGACGACGGCTATCAGAAAGTCAACGCACAGATATTCGTCGACAGTAACACGGTCATCGTAAAAACCGAATCTGAACTTGATCCCGGCTTTTCGGATATTGGCATGAAGATCGGCACCCGGGACTTTATTCCTATGGATAAAGTTAAACAGCAAAAACAAGCGGATTTCGAATCGCACTACGCCAACATCGTCCAGCAATTCAAGGAAGGCCGGGAAGTGACGGTGCAATTAAGATTTTGGCCAACGTGGCCGGTAACAGGCACTCACTCTGTTTCTTTTAGCCTGATGGGCTTTACCAAGGCTTACGATGAGGCTGCAAAATGCAAATGAAACATATGGTTGCGCTTGAAAGGGAGGATCTATGGGACTGCGAATGAAATTTAACATCGTGTTGGTTGCTGTTTTTTTACTGGGATTCGGAATTACCGGGTGGATTTCGCACGAATTGCTGCAACGTAACGCAAGGGATGAAGTTGTTCGAAATGCTGAACTCATGATGGAAACCGCGCTTGCGATACGTGGATATACCGTCAACCAAGTGGCCCCTCATCTGCAACTGCAGTTGCTGCGCGTGTTCTTACCGCAAAGTGTTCCTGCTTATGCTGCAACGGAAACCATTAATGAACTGAGAAAAAAATACCCTGATTATGCTTATAAAGAGGCAACCCTTAATCCAACTAATCCGCGTGATCGCACAACCGACTGGGAAGCTGACTTGGTGCATAGTTTTCGCAATAACACAGATAAAAAGGAAGTGATAGGAGAGCGAGATACGCCAACCGGCCGTTCGCTTTATATTGCACGCCCATTTCAAATCAAAAATGAATCATGCCTTGCTTGTCACAGTGTCCCCGGCGCAGCACCGGCATCAATGATCAAACTGTATGGCGATGCAAATGGTTTTGGTTGGAAAATGAACGAAATCATTGGGGCTCAAGTCGTCTCAGTGCCGATGTCCCTGCCAATTAAGAACGCTGACCGCGCTTTCACAACCTTCATGACATCTCTATTCGTAGTATTTGCGATAGTCTTTATTGTCTTGAATTTGATGTTGAGCTGGATGATTGTGCGACCAATTCATAAAATGTCGAAAGCAGCCGACCAAGTGAGTACCGGGAACTTCGAGATAGAGGAATTCTCTGAGCTCGGCAAAGACGAAATCGCGACGTTGGGGGCTTCATTCAACCGTATGCGCCGCAGTCTGCAAAAAGCAATGCAGATGATTGAGGGTTAGCCGACAATGGGAAATCAGCTGCTCGGTAACCTGAAACGGACGGTAATCTGCAGCGTGATTTTCGTTGACATCGTTGAATTTTCGAAAAAGACCGTCGCAAAACAGCTGGCATTTAAAGGCTGGCTCAACGAGCTGCTGTCCCAGGCATTGCATAATGTTTCATCAGTCGACCGGATAATTTTGGATACCGGCGACGGTGCCGCAATCTGTCTCCCCGGGGACCCGGAAGAGGCGCTGTTCATAGCAAACAGTCTGCGTGTCGCGCTGATGGAACAGGATTTCCCTGAGTTTGGACTCCGGATTGGAATTCACCTTGGCCCGGTGAAAGTAATGAAGGACATCAACGGGCGCCCCAATATCATCGGAGACGGAATCAATGTCGCACAGCGCGTGATGAGCTTCGCCGCACCAAATCAGATATTGGTTTCCCGATCTTATTACGACGTTTTATCCTGCCTTTCTGAAGAATACGCTCAGCTTTTCCGCTACCTTGGCGTACATAAGGACAAGCATGTCCGCGAACACGAAGTGTATGAAGTTAATATTGCGGGGACGGGAAATGTCGTGGTCAAGGAGTCAAAATCTCTCAGTGAGTCGGTACCACACGAAGAACCGTCTGTCGCAGACCTCGAATCGAAGCCTGTTGAGGGTGATTTCGACGACCAATTCCTTGCCGCGTTAATAAAGCTTCTTTCGCGTCATCTCGGCCCTATCGCGGCAGTAATGGTAAAAAGGGCCGCAAAGAAAACTGCTAACAGTGAGGAGCTGACACGAATTTTGGCGGATAGCATTCCCGTGCCTGAGCAAAGAAAGGTTTTCCTTGACGAAGTATCAGCGAACTTCGCGGGATCAGAAGGTTCAGCAAAGATTGAAGCTACCACCGTTTCGCCAACCCAGGTGAAGCCGAACGCTCAGAAGACGGGTGTCAAGCCGGCCACTTTCAGCGCAGAAACACTTGCCCGCGTCGAGCAGTTGCTGGTCCAATACATCGGTCCGATGGCGAAAATATTAGTCAACAAATCAGCCAAAAGCGTGCACGGTCCTGATGAGCTGATCACTGTTCTTGCTGAAACAATTGTTAATGAACGTGATCGGGCCGCGTTTTTAGCTGCTGCGCATAAATCCCTTGGACTTTCTTGATCCACCACTGTGCAAGCTGCTTGACCCGAACTTATCTGAACATATTGCAAAATCGCTGTGAGGCAGGATAGGGAAACACGTCCTCCATTTGTCCCGCAGCGATGCGCCGCTGTACTTCCTTCCAGTATTTCGAATCGAGCAGGTCCTTGTGGTATTCGTAAAAATACTTTTTCACCCGCGGATCGGTAAGCAGGAAGCTTTCAAACTCCTCTGGAAAAATGTCGTTTGGTGCGACTGAATACCACGGCTCGGCGGCGAGCGCATCCTCATCATTGCGCGGCGGCGGGACTTTGCGGAAATTGCAGTGAGTCAAATATTCAATCTCGTCGTAGTCGTAGAACACCACACGCTTATAGCGCGTTACTCCGAAATTCTTATAAAGCAAATCGCCTGGAAAAATGTTGGCGGCGGCAAGTTGTTTGATGGCGTTGCCGTATTCATTTATTACCTCGCGGCAGTCTCCATCGTTGGCTTTTTCCAGATATAAGTTAAGCGGAATCATCCTGCGCTCAATGTACAGGTGCTTGATGATCAGCATATTGCCTTCTTCCTCGATGAGCGAGGGGATTTCCTTTCTCAGTTCCACGAGCAGTTCCTGAGTAAAGCGGTTTTTTGGGAAAGCAACGTCTGAATACTCCAGCGTGTCTGCCATGCGCCCTACGCGGTCATGGTGTTTGACCAGCTGATACTTGCTTTTTACCGTTTGTCGGTCAACGTCCTTGGGTGGCGGGATCACGTCCCGAATCGCCTTGAACACATAGGGGTACGAAGGGAGTGTAAACACCAGCATGACCATGCCTTTAATACCCGGCGCGATGATTAACTCATCATCTGAGTGCTTCAAATGGTGTAGGAAATCACGGTAGAACATGTTCTTGCCCTGCTTCTGCCATCCAAGCAGCGTATAAAGCTCCCATTCTGGCTTGTTCGGCACCAAGTCTCTCAGGAACTGTACGTAGGCGGAAGGCACTTCAATGTCAGCCATGAAATAGGCTCGAGTGGAACTGAATAGAAGGTTGAGATGGTCTTGCTCGAGCAGAATGGTGTCGAGATAAAGCTTGCCAGTCTCGTCGTAAAGAATCGGGATTGCGAATGGGTGCACATTATTGCCGTTGATCAGCTTGCCTACTAGATAGGCTCCCTTGTTGCGGAACAGCAGCGAGCTTAATACCTGGATCTGATGATTAGATTCCGCATTAAACGGTCGGGGCAAATGCTGGCGCCACAGACGCAGCACATAGCGGAGGTCCCGGTGCAGGTCAGCGAACTGAGGTTTCAAACTGTAGTCGCGAATCACTTGGAGCAAGGCGCTGCGCAGCCCCGCTTTCCTGGGGTAGTAGTAACGGTAGGACGGCTCATCGGATTCAATGTGGTCGGTTGAAACCGCCGGCCGCACGAAAATAAAATTGTTGTGAAAATAAGTGCGGTGGAGAATCTTGCAGCACACCGAATTGAAATAGGTTTCGGCGAGCTCGGGCTGCTTGTGGTTGGTGAGCAGTCCTATGTAGTGCAGCTTGATTTGCTGCCAGGTCAAGTCATCCAGCGACCCGGCGTGGAATTCCTTTTCCAGACGCTCGACTCCTTCCAATACCCGCAAATCGTAGAACTCAATCCGCTCCCGGGAGGTCTGCTGCACTGCTGCCCATTCTTGGTTTTCAAAACGCTTTTTTGCTCCCCGGCTGGTTTCGCGAAAAATCCGGTAATGCTTGTCAAAGCCCTCGAGTATCGCCTGCGCCACCGCAAAGGCAATCGTGTTCTGCCCTAGTCCGCGGAACGAGTGGTGGATGACGGTGGCGGTTTCATGCTGTTGCATCTTTGCGCTGCCTCAAGGTCTGGATTAAAAGTATCATGCCGGCCAAAGCGATAAGTATAAACCAAACCAGCGCCCAAGCTGGAATTGAAAGCCCGAGAAAGCTCCAGACGACGAATCCGCAGTCGCCCGAGCCCCTGAAAATCATGGGCAGCGCTTTTGATAAAGGAAAAGCATCGAGCATGTATTCCAAGCCCGGCCCGCACTCAACCACCTTACTGCGCGGCGTGTACTGCAGCCAGACGTGCCATCCAGCAATACCCGCGCCGATTCCGGCAAAAATCGTCATGGTTAAAGCGTAAATTGTGTTGCCGATTCTTTGCGGGTTGTGGACTGCTGCCACCACCGCGGTCACTCCGGTTGCAATGAATGCGATACGCTGCAGGATGCAAAGTGGACAGGGGTCCAGATGCTCTACGTGCTGCAAGTACAGCCCGAAGCCCAAAAGTCCGGCACACGCAACAAATATGGCAAGGTAAATTAAGCGGATATTTATCATGCTCAAAGTGGTAACCCTATTACTGAATAAGTTTATGATTAGCTGTAATGATAGAAGAAGCAATGCTTAGCATCAGATCTTCGTAAACCCGAAGTAAACTTGTGACACTAGTACGAGGGCTAAAAAAGAAACCGGCACTGCCTCAACTGACAGTGCCGGTCGTTATCCATAAATAGTTATCTCAGATGCGCGTTGACCAACTTGGTCATTTCGAACATTGATACCTGACGCCTGCCGCCAAACACCTGGCGCAGGTTGTCATCGGCATTGATCATGCGGCGGTTGATACTATCTTGCAGGCCATTGCGCTTGATGTAGGCCCACAGTTTCTTGGTGACTTCGGTGCGGGGCATTGGGCTGCCACCAACAACAGCTGCGAGAGTTGAGCTGGGCGTCATTGGCTTCATGAACGCCGGGTTTGGCTTGCGCTTTGCTCCGCTGCGCTTCTTCTTGGAAACCTTGGCCATTTTCTTCCTGGCTGGAGCCTTTCTAGCTGAGCTGCGTTTCTTCCCTGCGGATTTCTTCCCCTTCTTCTTTGCCATGTGATTTCTCCTATCGTGTGTAGTCTGACATGAACTTCTGAGTTTGCTTGCCTCAAGCTTACGGCAAGAACAATGAAAGCATGCCGAACATAGGGGTGTTTTGTCAATGACTTTTAAATCCGACGTAATAAAAAATCATCCCCTTTTGAGCTTTTCAAAAAACTGCTTCCTTAGTTTTGCTACCTTGGGTGCGACAACGGACATACAGTAAGGCTGGGCAGGGTTGCGCAGGAAGTAGTCCTGATGGTAGCCCTCGGCCCGGTAAAAAGTTTGGGCAGGCACAACTTCAGTGACAATCGGCGAATTCCAAATATGCGCGCCATTCAAGTTTTTAATCACCTGTTCCGCTTGGGATTTTTGCTCTGGCGAGTGGTAGAAAATCACCGAGCGGTATTGCGTTCCGGCATCACTGCCCTGCCGGTTCAAGGTGGTAGGGTCATGCATGACAAAAAATATTTCCAGGATTTCCTTGAATGATAAAAGCGTGGGGTCAAAGGTAATTTGCACCACTTCAGCATGACCTGTTTTTCCGGAACAGACCTGTTCATAGCTGGGGTTCGCCGTGATACCACCCATATAACCTGACTCCACCGATTCCACCCCTTTTACCTCATCGAACACGGCTTCGAGACACCAGAAACATCCCCCGGCAAGCGTGGTAATGTCTTTTCCTGCAGGAGTTCGCGATGAATTCTCTTGTTGTTGCAGCATGTTGGCCCCCTTTCCTAAACGAGTTTAGCGGAATTCTATAAGGCTTGCCGTGAGGATGAAGTTCAAATATAACGAGCAGAAAATATGCTAAGATTCGTCGTCGCACGTGCTGGCGCCGAACGGCGCACTCTAGCATCCATTTCAACCGCCCGGGTCAGCCTTTATAAAATAATAATAAACCGCCGCAGTAATCACTAAGTTTTGACCGTTTACCCCTCATGGAAATTCTACCTGTATTGAGGAAGCTATGTTTGGACGTCTGATGCCCCGCGAGGGCCGTTTTTTTGAATACTTTAACGAACATGCCGAACTACTGGTGCTCGGCGCGATTGAGCTCAAAGCCTTGATGAGCGAT
>DATHDD010000050.1:0-5493 GCA_035319205.1 Burkholderiales bacterium
ATCTGCCGCTCTATCATTGAGTTTCATGACGGGAAGCTATGGGCGGCCTCCAATCCCGAGGGCGGCAGCACCTTCAATTTTACTTTGCCAGTCGTGGGCCATTAGCATGAAAGGTCTTGACGCGAAAATATATATAGTGGATGACGATGAAGCCTTTCGCGATTCCTTGCGCTGGTTGCTGGAGTCGAATGGATTCCAGGTTGAGTTATTTGCCAGCGCCAAGCAATTCCTCGAATCCTGCATGTGTGGAAAGCCGGGGTGCCTGGTACTGGATATTCGTATGCCGGAGATGACCGGCCTGGAATTGCAGGAGAAGTTGAATGAAAAAGGAATTCATACGCCAGTTATTTTTGTCACAGGCCATGGAGATGTTCCAATGGCGGTAAGCGCGGTGAAGCAGGGCGCCATGGATTTCATCGAGAAGCCATTTAATGAAAACGACTTGCTGGGACTTATCCGCAATGCCTTGGTTCTCGACACGCAGCGAAGCGAAGCGGACGAACAGCAAACCTTGATTTCCTCACGACTAGAGAAACTGACTTCCAGGGAGCGGGAGGTAATGGACTGTGTGATCGCAGGCAAGCCAAACAAACTCATAGCGGACCAGTTCGGCATCACTGTCAAGACAGTCGAAGCCCATCGCGCCAAAGTCATGGATAAAATGGCAGTAAATTCGCTTGCGGAACTGGTCCAGTTAGTCGTCGGCAAGCGGGTGTAAACAGCAAATGATCAGGATTAGCTTCTAATTTAGGTTTTCCCTTTAGTTTGGCAAACCGGTAGAAATTGCATCATTTTATTTTGGGCCGAAAGATTATTCTTTTAACCCGGAGCCAAGCGCTGGTAAAAGAACCGTTTCACCCGCTGCACCAGAAGCAGGTAGGCAACCACCATGCCTCCCAGAATTAAAAAGAACTGCGCAGGAAGCAGGACAAATCCAAAATACGCACCGATGGGTATAAAAGGCAGCAACGCAGCCAGCACCACCACGGCAATTGAGGTTGTTGCAAGAAGCGGGTGTGGATGGCTGGCGAAGGGGCTGCCGCGCGTGCGGATCACGAAGATAACAAGGACCTGCGTCGCCAGCGATTCGACAAACCATCCGGTCTGGAATAAAGCCATGTCCGCGTGCATGATCTCCAGCAACACATAAAAAGTTAGAAAGTCAAAAACGGAGCTGACGGCGCCTACCACCACCATGAAGTTTCTGATGAAATTGGTATCCCAATGTCGCGGCTTTTCAATGCCCTCGGCGTCAACGCTGTCCAACGGAATCGCCACCTCCGAGATATCGTAAAGAATATTGTTGAGCAGTATCTGGGTCGGCAGCATCGGCAGGAATGGCAGGAATAAACTCGCACCCGCCATGCTGAACATGTTGCCGAAATTCGAGCTCGTGCCCATCATGATGTACTTCATGATGTTGGCGAATGTCCTGCGGCCTTCCACGACGCCGTCGTGCAGCACTTTCAGATCATGCTTAAGGAGAATCATGTCCGCCGCATCTTTTGCCACATCCACGGCGGAGTCGACCGACAATCCGACATCGGCTGAATGCAGCGGCGGAGCGTCGTTGATGCCGTCGCCAAGATAGCCCACCACATGACCCCGCGCCCGCAACGCTTGGATAACCCGGCTTTTCTGTCCGGGCGTCACCCGGCAAAAAAGATTCGCGGACTCCACTGCGGCCTGCAGGGCGCTATCGTCCTTTGCGGCTATCTGGACGCCCTTCAGCACCCCCGTTACCGTGATTCCAAGCTGCTTACATAAATGCTTCGCAACCTGCTCGCTGTCGCCGGTGACAATTTTGAGTGCTACATGGCTTTCTGCCAGAGTTGCAAGCGCGGCAGCCGCGCTTCTTTTGGGCGGATCGTAAAACGCCACAAAACCGGCGAAAACCAGGTTCTTTTCATCATCCCGTGAGGCAAGGCTGCGATCACGGGCAATTTTGCACCACGCCACACCGAGCACCTTTAAGCCCTCTTCGCCAAGCGACTCATATTGCGTTTGCAACGACTCACGCGAGGCGGAATTAAGCTCACGGGCGCTTCCGCCGCTATCCTCGTAGCGGGTCGATGACCTTAATATATCTTCCGGAGCGCCCTTGGCCACCAGTATTCTGCTGCTTCCATCATCGAGCAGAACCGACACGCGGCGACGCTCAAAGTCAAACGGGATTTCGTCAATCTTCTTCCAGGCAGTGACATCGATTTGCTGATGCTCAAGAATGGCTGCATCGAGCGGATTCCGAAACCCGCTTGTGAAATGACTGTTCAGATAGGCAAGCTGCAGCACCTTCCTGCTGTCATGGCCCTCGGCATCGAGGTGCTGCGCGAGCCGGATGTGCGCTTCCGTGAGAGTACCGGTCTTGTCGGTGCACAAAATATCCATGCTGCCGAGGTTTTGTATCGAAGCCAGGCGCTTCACAATCACCTTTTTCCCAGCCATGCGCAGCGCGCCGCGGGAAAGGGTAACTGTCACCACCATGGGCAGCAACTCCGGAGTAAGGCCGACTGCGAGCGCAACCGCGAACAGTAAGGATTCCAGCAATGGCCGGTGAAACAGTGCGTTGACGAGCAGCACAAACAAAACCAGGAAAAATGTAAGGCGCATAATCATCAGGCCGAAGCGCCGCGTTCCCAGCTCGAAAGCGGTCAGATCTTTCCGGCGCCCGACATACTCGGCAATTTGTCCGATGGCGGTATTGTTCCCGGTTCTGCATACCAGCATCTTCGCCGTGCCGCTGGTAACCGCAGTTCCCATGAAAAGCGCGTTTCGCGCACTCAGCAAATCAGCGTCGGCAGGAAGGGTTTCGACCGGCTGTTTTTCGACAGGATACGGTTCGCCGGTGAGAATCGATTGATTCACAAACAAGTCGCGCCCCTCGATGATCCGTCCGTCCGCGGGTACCAGATTTCCCGCTGCCAGCAGGACGAGGTCCCCTGGTACAAGGTTCTTCACGGGAACCGTATGCATATTTCCGTCTCGCATGACCGTCGCATGCACCGCCACCATTTCACGCAGGCGTTCGGCAGCCCGTTCCGCGCGGTATTCCTGAATAAAATCCAGGGTAACGCTGAGGATGACTATAATATTGATAATGGCAAAGCCGGCGATTTCCTGGGTCAGCAACGAAATGGTGCTTGCCACCAGCAGAATAATGACCAGCGGGTTCTTGAAACGAGTCAGGAACTGAACAAGCAGTGACCGCTTGGGGCCGTCTCGAAATGTATTGGGTCCTGAAATATGCAGCCGATGGCGAGCCTCCCTGCTAGAAAGACCGTCAGAGTCCGCGTCGAGCGCGGCTTGGCATTCGCTTAGCGGCTCCCGCCACCATGAATCCTCAACAGGAATTGGTTTTTCCGACCGGCGGCTGCGCGGCGCGAGCATTGCTGAAAATCGGTGCCTGTTTCTTTTACCGGTCACTTATTGCGTCCATTTTCCGATACATTAGCGGACACTATTTAGGCAAATCGATATATGCTGATCCACAGTACGAAATTAACCATTGTTACCGACAGCATTGATTAGAACAACACCATAAATGAAGCACTATCTCAATTCCCTGTTTGCGCCGCAAAGCGTGGCGGTAATAGGCGCCAGCAACAGGCCTCAATCAGTGGGCCGCTTGGTGTATAAGAACCTCCTGAACGGAAAGTTCAAAGGCACACTCTATGCGGTGAATCCCAAGCATACTGAAATACTAGGACAGCCCGCTTATCCGACAATTCAAGCGATCGGCAAGCCCGTTGAACTTGCCGTGATTGTAACACCGCCTGCCGCGGTGGCCTCGGTCATCGACTCTTGCGGCGCCGCTGGAGTGAAAGCCGCGGTAATCATAACCGCTGGTTTTGGAGAAACGGGGGAAGCGGGCGTGAAATTGCAGCGTGAGCTGATGGAACGCGCAAAATTCCACGGCGTACGCATTATCGGCCCAAATTGCCTCGGCATTATGCGGCCTTCCATCGGGCTCAATGCGACCTTCAGCAAAGGTGGAGCCAAAGCCGGCAAGCTCGCACTGGTATCGCAGTCTGGAGCGCTGTGCACCGCGGTTCTCGACTGGGCCCGGTCTGCGGGTGTCAGTTTTTCCGCCGTGGTTTCGATGGGCGACGCGGCAGATCTGGATTTCGGCGAGATTCTGGATTACCTGCTTGGCGATCCCGAGACAAACAGCATATTGCTATACATAGAGGGCATCCGCGATGCGCGGCGATTCCTGAGCGCACTTCGGGCGGCTGCGCGCACCAAGCCGGTGGTAGTGATCAAAGCAGGACTGCACTTGAGCGGCTCGAAAGCAGCCGCCACCCACACCGGCGCGCTGGTCGGAAGCGACATGGTTTTCGATGCCGCGCTGCGAAGAGCGGGTACCGTCCGGGTAAAAACCTACGCTCAGTTGTTCGCCGCGGTGGAAATACTCGCATCCGGGTGCCGCCCAAAGGGAAACCGCCTTGCTATCGTGACCAACGGCGGCGGACCGGGCGTGCTCGCCGCTGACTGCGCCGCGGAAAACGGCATTGTCCTGTCAAATCTGTCTCAAGTGTCCCTGAAAGAACTCAATCGTGTGCTGCCCGCCAACTGGTCTCACGGCAATCCGGTGGATATCGTTGGAGATGCCGATGTCTCGCGCTATGAAGCAGCGGTCAGCGTCTGCCTGCAAGACCCTGAAGTTGACAGCGTGCTGACAATGCTGAGCCCACAAGCCATGACCAATGCCGAATCAGTGGCACAAGGCGTGATTCGGCTCGCCAAGCAAACCAATAAGACCCTCCTTGCCTGCTGGATGGGCGAGGCGGCAGTGCGATCCAGCCGGGCGGCATTCGAGCGCGAAAACATACCGGTCTTTTCCACACCGGAAAGTGCGGTTGAAGCTTTTGGCTATCTTGCCGCCTACCACCGCAACCAGCAGTTGCTGTTGCAAGCGCCCAGCCCGTTGTCACAGCAACAGCAACCTGATCTGGAAGGCGCGCAAACCCTGATTGAAAGCGCGCTGGCGCAGAAAAGGAAGGTTCTCAATGAAGCGGAAGCCAAGGCGCTGCTTGCCGCGTTCCATATTCCCGTGGCGCAAACTCTTGTCGCGCGCTCCCCTGCAGACGCGCTGGTCCTCGCCGAACAAATCGGTTTCCCTGTGGCAGTAAAAATCTATTCCCCCGACATCGTGCACAAATCCGACGTCGGCGGAGTCAGGTTGAATATTAACAACGGAAAGGATCTGCTGGCCGCTTACCATGACATCATTGCCCAGTTGAACAAGGTCCGGCCCGAAGCTCGCATCGAAGGCATCGCGGTTGAGCCGATGCTGAGCAAACCGCACGCAAGGGAAGTAATGATCGGGGTAACCACCGATGCGCTATTTGGGCCGGTCATTGCCTTTGGCGCAGGTGGCATCACTGTTGAAATCGAACAGGACCAGGCGCTTGCGCTGCCACCCCTCAATCATCACCTTATCGAGAATCTCATCAGCCGCACCCGTGTCGCGAAGATGCTCGGTAATTTCCG
>DATHDD010000051.1:0-25915 GCA_035319205.1 Burkholderiales bacterium
GCAATGGTCTCTGGCTGAAAAGCGGCAAGCGCGGCGTATTGCGCAGGAGTGGAAGCCGCGAGAAAAATGTTCTGTGCGAGCTTGTCAGCATTACGCACATATATTTCCGGCGCCACCAGCCAGCCCAGGCGCCAGCCGGTCATCCCAAAATATTTGGAAAAGCTGTTGATGACAAAAACCTCGTCTGAAATGGATAATGCTGTTGTAGCTTCCCCCTGGTACACCAGCCCATGGTAGATTTCATCAGCGATTAGTTTTCCGCCCAAAACATGCACTTTTTCTACTATGGCTCGCAGATTTTCCAGGTCTAACAGCGTCCCGGTCGGATTGGCGGGTGAAGCAATCATCACCGCGGATGTCATGGCGTCCCAATGTTTGGCAATAAGTTCGGAAGTGAGCTGGTAGCCGGTGGCGGAGTCTGTTCCTATGCCTATGGGGACACTTTCGATGAGTCGCACAAAATGGCGGTTGCAGGGATAACCCGGGTCGCTCATCAGCACCTTCTCGCCAGGATTAATCAGGATGGCCAGTGCCAGGAGCAGAGCGCCTGATGCGCCCGGGGTGACGATGATGCGAGCAGGTGAGATGCTAACGCCGTAACGATCCAAATAGAAGTCCGCAATGGCCCCGCGCAACTGCGGGAGCCCAAGTGCCGGCGTGTAGTGGATATTGCCCGTTTGCAGCGCGCTTATCCCTGCTGCAATGATCGGCTGCGGAGTAGGGAAATCCGGCTCCCCGATTTCCATGTGGATGATGGAGCGCCCCTGTGCCTCGAGCTCGCGCGCCCGCGCCAGGAGCGCCATCACATGAAAAGGCTGGATATCCGACATCCTGCGTGCGATACGTGGACTTTTCCGAGTATCTTTCGGCTTCACAGTATATGTGCCCCTATCATCAGTATTTTGAAAACCGAATAGTATTCATTAAAGCCTTCGTCATCCTGTTTGGGTGTGCGTTTTCCCGTGACCCATACCTCAGTAAGCTGTCGCATAAATCGGCTGTGTAAGTCGCCTAGACGCACTGCTTTGAGGAATTTCATGGTCTTGCCCGATTGTGAGACTAAAAAAGCTTACCGCAATTGCAGTGACTCCCCAAGCGGGAAAACGGTTTTTTGCGGTAATATCGTGGGGAAAAGCAAGGAGCCTTAATGAAAACTAACCTTCAACCCGGCCTCACCTATGAATTTAAGTTTAAAATTCCGATAACCAAGACTGTTCCCCATCTTTATCCGGAGTCGCAACTGTTCCGTGAAATGCCGCAGGTGCTCGCCACCGGTTTCATGGTTGGGCTGGTCGAGTGGGCATGCATCGAGGCTATTCGCCCTTGTCTTGACTGGCCGCGTGAGCAAACTTTAGGCACACGTATAAATCTCAGCCACACCGCACCTACTCCTCCGGGCCTCACGGTCACGGTGAAGGTCAGACTGGAAAAAATCGAGGGCCGCAGATTGGAGTTTGCGGTAAATGCTCACGACGGCGTGGATACCATCTCCACCGGCACGCATGAGCGCTTCATCATCGACAGCGTGAAGTTTGTGACAAAAGTGGCCGAAAAGACGGCACGTTTTACGCAGTAAAAAATACCGCACTATTGTCCCCTGCATATTTAGGGTTGTTATTGGCTGTAAATCTTGCTAAAAATATATTGGGTTCTTGTAAATATGTTGTTGAGGCATGAGGAGGAAATATGCCTGATACTATTCGCAAAGTAGATTACTTTACCGCAAGCGCGCCCAACAAAGTAGGTCAAGGAGTGCACATTTTGAAAGCTCTGCGTGATGCCAATGTGAATTTGCTGGCTTTCTCAGGCTTTCCGAGAGCGGGCCGTGCACAAATTGATTTTATTCCAGAAGATACAACAGCTCTCAAAAACGCGGCTCAAAAGGCGGGATTCAAGCTCAGCGCCAAAAAAACCGGGTTTTTAATCCAGGGGCAGGATCGCGTCGGCGCCATAGTTAGTACTCTGGACAAACTGGCCGAAGCCAAGATAAACGTTACCGCCCTGGACGCAGTGACGGCCGGGGAAGGGCGCTATGGCGTGATTTTCTGGGTGAAACCCAAGGACGTGGCGAAAACCGCTAAGGTATTAGGGGCGATGTAGTAAGGGAACGAGCGCTAACTCACGATACGGTTCTGTAGTCGGCCGATTCCCTCGATTTCGGTTTCCAGCAGGTCACCGGGCATTAAAAACTCGGGTGGTTTGCGGGCAAAACCCACTCCCGGCGGAGTGCCGGTAGAAATAATATCGCCTGCTTCCAGAGTCATACCCAGTGACAGTTCAGCGATGAGTCGTGGGATTTTAAAATAGAGGTGGCGGGTGTTGGAATCCTGCTTTGGGACGCCGTTGACGCGGGTTACCACTCTCAGGTTGTTGGGGTCTAGTTCGTCGCGTGTCACAATCCACGGCCCCATCGGGCAGGCTCCATCGAGGCTCTTGCCTTTGAGCCACTGCCCGCCGTGCCGGCGCTGAAGGTCGCGTGCCGTGACGTCGTTCACCACGGTATAGCCAAATACATAATCCAGCGCTTCGTTCTCGGAGATATTCTTGCCGTTTTTGCCGATAATGACGGCCAGCTCCGCTTCCCAGTCAATTTGCTCGGACACTTTCGCGTCATAGGGAATCGCATCGTAGGGACCGCTTACGGCGGTCGGGGTCTTGCTGAAAAATACCGGGTAGGCTGGCAAATCCTGGCCGCTGTGGCGGATGGTTTCGCCTTCGGCGAAATGTTCAAGGTAGTTCCATCCCACGCAGAACACGTTCTTCCGCGGCCTCGGAATGGGAGCGAGGAGCTTGAGTCCGGCAAGCGCCAAATCTGCTCCTTCTGTCTGGAGAAGTTTCCGTACCGCGGCCAACCCCGCTGCACCTGAGCTGATGAGCGCGAGCATGTCCGAAGCATCAAACGGGAGCTTAATGTTCAGCCGCCCGGCCTGCTCTCGCACGTCGAGCACACGCTCGCTGTCGCGCAGCACTCCGACTCGAGCCGAGCCATCACGCATAAAAGTCAGAAAGCGCACGCAGCGTACCGGCTTTCAGCCATTATTTTGTTAGGCTGCGGAGTCATTCGCAGATAGGGTTGTGATACCTTACAGACCTTAAGAAGGAATTTGGCCGATTCCTGCGTGAAATCCGGTGCAATATCACCAAGTCGTGGCGCCATGTTTGCGTTCAGTGGTTGAAAACTTGAATACAAGGGTTTTAGCAGCCGTAATGAAATATAGCAGATGCCAAGCCGCTATCAAAGCAGCGCTTTACGCTATGATAAGTGTGAGAGTCCAATGTAACAGGTGCGCTTTCACGGCGCGGGGCGCGGAGAGGAATGATGGACAGGAAAATAGCAGTGGTTACCGGTGCCAACCGCGGGATTGGCTTTGAAATATGCCGTCAGCTTGCCGCCAAAGAGATTGGCGTCGTGCTCACCAGCCGCGATGAGGCAAAAGGCCGTAAAGCGGTTGCGCAACTGCGAAGCGAAGGGCTGGAAGTAGAGTTTTATCAGCTTGACGTGACCGATGCCCCCGGCATTCAGCGGCTTGGGGGCTTCCTTGAGAGCAAATACGGCGCGGTCGATATCCTCATCAATAATGCGGGAATCATGGCTGATGCTAAGAGTTCCGGTGTGCTGGATGTCCAGCTTCATGTGGTGCGTGCAACCATGGAAACCAATGTCTATGGGCCGCTGTTATTATGTCAAGTGTTGATTCCGCTGATGCGCAAGAAAAATTTCGGCCGCATCGTCAATATTTCCAGCGGCTGCGGCCAGCTCTCCGATATGGGCGCAGGCATACCGGCGTACCGCATGTCTAAGACCGCGCTTAATGCATTGACGCGCACGCTGGCAGCAGAGCTTAAAGGCAGCAATATACTTGTGAATTCCATGTGTCCGGGCTGGGTCAAAACAGATATGGGTGGCCCCGATGCGGTAAGAACGGTAGCCGAGGGCGCTGATACAGCAGTGTGGCTTGCGACTTTGCCTGAGGGCGGCGCAAGCGGCGGATTTTATCGCGACAGAAAAGCCATTTTCTGGTGACGGCCTTGTCAACAAACATACCGATTTCGGATCGCGACTGGCTGGTGAAACAGCTTGCGCGCGCTCTTATTTCACCGCAGTGGAAGGGTGGATCTGGTCAGGGATGGACTGAGCCCGACAATGCAATTCAGGCTGCGGTCTTGGTGCCGCTGATAAATCGTAATTCAGGGATAACTGTGCTGTTTACCCAGCGAACAGCGCATCTTGCCGACCATGCCGGTCAAATCAGCTTCCCCGGCGGGCGGGTGGAAGCGGGCGATGCGAGCACGCAAGATACGGCATTACGCGAAGCCGAGGAAGAAATCGGATTGCCGCGCTCGCAGGTGGATGTTGTGGGAATACTGCCGGAATACTATGTTCCCACCGGTTTTCGTGTGACCCCGGTAGTGGGGCTGATTGAAGCGCCTTTTCCGGTGAAACTCGACAATTTTGAAGTTGAGGAAATTTTCGAAGTTCCGCTGCATTTTTTTCTCGATCCCGCAAATCATGAGCAGCACAGTACGAACTTCCAAGGCAGACCGCGTCAATACTATGCCATGCCTTACCAGGGGCGTTTTATCTGGGGCGCAACGGCGGGAATCCTGTATAACCTGTATCAAGCGTTGCGCGATTAGATAGGATAGTTAATTGATTTTCAGTATAGCCTCCGCCTTGCCCAGCGTGTCTAAGGATTCTTGGTGTTTGCCGGCTTTGTGCAGAGCCTCGCCTTCAGCGCGCAGTTTTTTCACTTCTGCCAATTGCGCTGCACTGATCTTGGGATTGGCAGCCAGGGCGTCGTCGATTTTTTTCATTTCTTGCGGGCAATGAAAAGCGAACGCAGAAGCGTTCAGTAAAACCAGAACCGCTGCGAGCAGAAATTGTTTGATGCGCATGTTGAACTCCTTTTGTTGAATCAGGGTAACAGCTAACTGAATAATGGGTACTTAAGAACCTGTGCATCACAGGTTACATAGCAATATAACCGGAATGCTGCCCAGCCTAGTGATGCGGATATACTTATTGTTGCTGCTAAAAGTATAGCACAAGCTTGTTTTACCAAGCTTGGGTGTAATCTGGCGGTGCAACTCGTACGTGTGGCAATATAAGGACTTGCAAACAAAAGGGTAAATAAAATGCCTAACACCCGCAAAGACCAGGAAATCTCGATGTTGCGTTCTGAACTTGAAATGCTGATGTCCGAACGCAGAAACCTGCTCAGAGTCACAGGCGCCGCAGCGGTATTCGTCGCCAATATGGATAGCAAGAGCCTGCCACAGGAAACCTATGAATCGGCGGAAATGCTTGCCGAAGGATTGAACGCGCTTCCTGAAGATACGCTGCGTGATGCGCTGGATGTGGTAAAAGCACGGGGGGCATCAAAAGATACGAAAAAGTAGTTCGAAAAACCTGCATTGATCGTATACCTAACCAGAGGGTAAGGTGGATGCCCAACTCGCAAAACCCAAAGTTGGCGTGATTTTGACCGGGGGTGGCGCACGTGCCGCATACCAAGTGGGTGTGCTATGGGCTATATCCCGTTTGCTGCCAAAGAACGCCCCCAACCCTTTTCCCATCATCTGCGGGACCTCTGCAGGAGCCATCAATGCCGCTGCACTGGCGGTTAACGCTACCGGATTCCGCGCAGGAGTAGGGCGTTTAATGTCAGTATGGAAGAATTTTCGTGTTGGTCAGGTGTACCATTCTGATCCGGTAAGGGTATTCAATTCAGGCGCACGTTGGTTGGCGGCGCTGCTGTTTGGCGGGTTTGGCAATAACAACCCGGTTTCTTTGCTGGACAACAGCCCGCTCGCGGAATTGCTCAAGTACAAACTCGAATTCAAAGGAATTCAGGAGAGCATTGACTGCGGTGCGCTGCATGCCGTGAGTATCACAGCTTCAGGCTATACATCGGGACACTCCGTCACTTTTTACCAGGGGGTACCAGCTTTGTCGCCGTGGAAACGCGCGCGGCGCATAGGCGTTCCCACTCAAATCGGTCTCGATCATCTGCTTGCGTCCTCGGCAATTCCTTTCATGTTCCCGGCGGTGAAAATCAACCGTGAATATTTCGGAGACGGCTCGATGCGTCAGCTTGCTCCAATCAGCCCGGCCTTGCATTTGGGTGCGGAGCGCGTACTGGTGGTGGGCGTCGCCATGGCCGAAGAGGGAAAAAGGGTGAAATCCGAGGGATACCCATCACTGGCGGAAATCGCCGGCCACGCCTTGAATAGCATTTTTCTTGACGGCATGGAAGTGGATCTTGAGCGGCTGCAGCGAATTAACAAGACCATTGAATTGGTGCCGCCAAAAGTACTTGATAAAAGCCAGTTGCCTTTGCATCACGTCGATGTTTTGGTGATTTCACCGAGCGAGACCATCGAGTCTATTGCGGCGAAACATGTGCATAGTTTGCCGCGTACCATCCGCTTTCTGTTGCGCGGGATGGGTGCGACCCGACGCAGCGGGTCCAATTTTGCAAGCTATCTATTATTCGAGAAACCGTTTTGCCGTGAACTTATGGATCTGGGTTACCATGACACGATGCGCCAAAAACAGGAAATTCTGAGCTTCCTTGGCTATGTTTGAGCAGGTTTGAAGCCTAGAAGGTTGCCCTGTGGTAACTTGAACTGGCGCGGTCTCTGGGAGTTATCAAGCTCAAGTACTTGATGGGCAATACCTTGCTTCAGTCTGTGATGGGGTTTCCAGCTGCTGGTTTTTCTAGTAATGCGCGTAATACACCGCTAGCTGCAACTCCCACAGGTTTTTCAGCAATCGAATAATGCGATACGTACGCTGCGGATTTGCTCGATGATCTAATCGCGCCCGGTATTGTAGGTAAGACCGGACAACACCACAATCAGGCTGATGACGGCCACAGCATAAGCTTTGAGGTGATGCAGAAAAGTTTTGGGTGATAAATTCGCGGCTTCACAGAATGAGGGCGTTTGCGGTATATTCAAACCAGGCTTTCAAATTTGCGTGGTGTTAACTATATTTGAAACAAGCAACGCACTAAGGCAGTCAAACCGGTATGAATATGATAGATATCCCACATTGGGTAACGCAGGTTGATGTTGCTGCAATGCTCAACAATGGAACTTTGCCATGAGCCGAGCTTTCGTCAAAGAGCAGGATGACAAACCGGCAATTGATGAATTGCCGGAACGGCCGCAAAGCCCGCATCCCAATTACATCACGCCTAAAGGTTACGCGCAGTTGCAGGAGCGCTGCCAGGCATTGCTTAAGCAGCGCTCGGCGCTCGCCGCTGATAGCGATGACCCGCTTGCCGCGCAGCAACTAAAACAGGTAGAGCGCGATTTGCGTTATTTCCAAGGACGGCTCGAGCGCGCTATCGTTGTTGATCCAACAACCCAGCCCGCAGGCGAAGTACATTTTGGCGCAGGGGTGAGTGTGCGGGACGAAAACGGTGATGCGCACGAATTTACGATCGTTGGCGAAGACGAGGCAGACGCTGCTATAGGCAAGGTAAGCTGGGACTCACCGCTCGCCCACGCGATGATCGGCGCGAGAGTGGGGGATAATGTGGTGTGGAAACGCCCTGCAGGGGAATTGGAACTGGAAATTATCGCGATCCGCTATGCAAGCGATTGAGGAGTGCAAGCGGTCATGCGGGCGGTAAGCGCGATGCTATCTTACAGTCCTTTGCCGTTTAAAACACGCAATTAATGAGCCTGGTCTTTGCGCTGATAGCGGCGCTCGTGCTAGAGCAATTCCATCCGCTGGGGCCGCACAATCGTATTTACGGATGGTGCGCCCGCTATGCCGATTTCCTGCAACACCGCTTCAACGCTGGCGCGAGCTATCAGGGTGTAATTGCATGGCTTGCCGCAATATTGCCCACGCTTATCGTTGCCGGAGCAGTCTATTATTTTCTGCACAAAATCCATCCCTTCCTCGGCTGGTTGTGGAACGTGGCGGCACTCTATATCACTATGGGTTTTCGTCAATTCAGCCACATTTTCACTTGCATCCATAAGGCGCTGCGTCAAGGTGATCTGCAGCAAGCACGGGAGTTGCTGGGGGAATGGCGCAGTGAGAACACAGCCCAATTCTCTGCAAACGAAATTGTGCGGGTGGTGATAGAGGAAGGCCTGGTTTGTTCACATCGCTATGTGTTTGGTGTGATTTTCTGGTTTGTAGTCTTGCCGGGCCCGCTGGGCGCTGTGTTATACCGGTTCGCATCCATTTTGAGCGCGAAATGGGACAGCCGCGACAACTCGAAGCTCTCCGCGTTCGGCAAATTCGCGGTGCAGGTATTTAATGCGATGGATTGGTTGCCGGTGCGGCTTACTGCAATTGGCTTCGCCATCGTTGGTGATTTTGAAGACGCAGTGTACTGCTGGCGTATACAAGCCGCGTCCTGGTTTAACGTCGCGCAGGGCATCGTCCTCGCCAGCGGCGCAGGTGCAATGGGCGTGCGTTTGGGAGAACCACTGCACCAATACGACACCAGCCTCAACTATCGTCCCGAGCTAGGACTCGGTGACGAAGCGGATGTTGAGCACCTGGAAAGCGCCATCGGCCTGATATGGCGTGCTTTGGTATTGTGGCTGATGGTATTGCTGATGTTTGGCCTTGCAAATTGGGCGGGAAGCTAGAAAACTTTTTACTTGAACTTGTAATATTGCTGGTTGAGAAATGCCGCTATGTGCTCTTCATCTTCCGGGAATAGACCGGCATTGGTGTTGGCGTTGCAGATGTCGATTCGCGCAAGCAGCTGTTGCGGTGTTGTGACGATGCGGTTGGGGCGGGTATACACCTTCGATCCATCTCCGCCGTACATGGAAACATGACAGGCTCTGCAGGATTTCTGCTCCAGGTTGCTGCCGATCTTCGGGTCGCCTTTAGAGAAGGGATCGGCTGCGGCCGGCAACGCGGCTAATACAAGCAAGAGCATCACAAAGCGGCAGTTCACGATATTTCCCTATCGCAATAATTGGGCTGCACTAATTCCGTGTGGTACCCTGCAGACGAGCGATGCGCAGTGCAGCAGGCGGGTGGGAATCGTAAAACGCGGAATGCAGCGGGTCGGGTGTGAGCGTAGAGGCGTTGTCCTTATATAGCTTGACCAGTGCCCGCATTAAATCGGAAGTGCTAGCATACTGTACGGCGTATTGATCCGCTTCGTATTCATGCTTACGTGAGTAGGCGCTCAACAACGGTTGCAGCAGGAAAGTGAAAATCGGCGTGATCATGAAAAACAGCAGCAGCGCCATGCTGGTGGAAGGGGTGGTGACGCCGAGGCCTTGGTAAAACCAGAGTTCGTTCATCAGCACGCCCAAAAGCCACAAAAATACCAGGCTCACGGCAAAAATCAAGAGCATGCGCTTGATCACATGATAAAGCTTGTAATGACCCAGCTCATGCGCCAGTACCGCCTCGATTTCAGCAGGCTCCAGCCGGGAGAGCAGTGTGTCGAAGAACACGATACGCTTGGCTGCGCCGAAGCCGGTGAAATAGGCGTTGCCGTGGTTGCTGCGCTTCGAGCCGTCCATCACAAACAGCCCTTGTGATTTGAATCCGCATCTGGTGAGCAATCGTTCCACGCGTGATTTGAGTTCCGGGTTTTCCATCGGCGAGAATTTATTGAACAGCGGCGCTATGTAGGTCGGATAAATCGCCAGTACCAGCACATTGAAAGCTACCCAAGCGAGCCAAACGTAGAACCACCAGTTTTCTCCCATTTTTGCCATCAGCCACAATACACAGAACAAAAGCGGCACTCCGAATACCGTGGCGAGCAGCGCTTGTTTCAATAGGTCCACCACGAACAGGATAGGGGTCATCTGGTTAAAACCAAAGCGCGCCTCAATGACAAAAGTGCGGTAAACATTCATCGGGATTTCAACGGCGCTGACAATCAATGCCACACTGATAATCAGCGCCATACCGAAAGCCAGGCCATCCCCCAGACGTACGGCCCACCAATCGCTAAGCAGCTGAAGCACACCGCCAAGGGTAAGTGCAAGCAGCAACAATGCATCAATGACTGCGTGCGCCATGTGCAGCCTGGTTTTGGCGCTGCTGTAATCGGCGGCTTTCTGGTGAGCTGGCAAGTTGATTTGCGCGGTAAATTCCTGCGGCACATTATCGCGATGTGCCTGAATGTAGTGGATATGGCGGATTGCCAGCCACAGACGGGTTGCAGTGGTCAGCAACAGGGCGGCCAGGAAAACTGCGGTAAAGGTGTGCATGCTTCAGCTCAAGTGACGGAAGGCGTGCGATTATGACACAATAAGTGTTTACAAATTCAAAAATACATTATGGCACAAGACGCAAATCATCTCATCTGGATTGACATGGAAATGAGCGGACTCAATCCGGATACTGACAAAATCCTTGAAGTTGCGCTGGTCGTGACGGATAGCGACTTGAATACCGTTGCAGAAGCGCCGGTGCTGGTGGTTCGTCAGCCAGCTGCTTTGCTGGAGGCAATGGATGAATGGAACAAATCCACGCACGCCAAATCGGGGTTGATAGACAAGGTCAAGGCTTCCAGCCTGAGCGAAGCCGAAGTCGAGGCGCAGCAGATCGCTTTTTTGAGCCAACACGTGCCGGCCAAGGCGTCCCCCATGTGCGGCAATTCGATCTGCCAGGACCGGCGTTTCCTGGCGCGTCACATGCCGCTACTGGAAGCATATTTTCATTACCGCAACCTCGATGTCAGCACATTAAAAGAGCTTGTTAAGCGCTGGAAACCAGATATTGCTGGCGGAGTTACCAAGCAAAGCAAGCACGAAGCACTGGCGGATATTTACGAATCTATCGAGGAAATGAAATATTATCGCGAACATTTTATCAAGCTTTAATTTTCCCGCATCTTCGATCAATACCGATTTCCATCTCATGGAGCAGCAGCAGAATCCGCACCGCCGCAGCGGTATTACCATGCTGGTCATAGCCTGGGTGCTGGTTTTCGGGCTGGTGTACTGGTATTTCAACGGCTGGGAGCAGCGCCAGTTCAATCCCAATCCGCAAGCTCTCATGCAGCAGCAAGGCGGTGAGCTGGTGTTGCAGCGTAACCGCGCCGGACATTATGTCGCGGACGGGGAAATCAACGGCGCCGAAGTTACTTTCTTGCTTGATACCGGAGCGACCCAGGTCGCACTGTCGTCGCAACTTGCTCAACAGCTTGGATTAAAGCTTGGTGCCGCGTTAGCGCTCAACACCGCTAACGGCAGCGTGATTGGTTATCAGACGCGGCTTTCCAAGGTACGCCTTGGCCCGATCGAAATGCATGATGTAAGCGCGGTGGTTAGTGATAGCATGGATAGCCAAACCGTGTTGCTGGGCATGAGTTTTCTCAGACGCCTGGAATTTACTCAGCGCGATGAGCATTTGATCCTGAAGCAGTCCAAACCGAGCACGGTTCGTTAGTCGCGGTTAATTTAGGGGGAAGCCACTTGCAAGAAATCGCTGTCATCGGCCTGAGCGGCGATGGAGAACGCATGGCACGCCTCATGTGTGCAAGCGGGCTCAACCTTGCCGGATATGATCCTGACTCTGCAGCCTGTTTCAGGTTAGCCGAAGAATGTGCATTTCAACCCTGCCGCACTTTGCGGGAATTGGTCTCTTCGGTCTCCAGCCCGCGCAGGATTTGGCTGATGCCGGGATCGGGGGCGAGCTTCAAACCCCTTAAGCCACTGCTTGAGGCGGAGGACATTGTTGTAGACAGCGCCATTACTGATTACCAAGCTGCTATGCGTCACGCCAGGCTACTGGCTGAACGGGGTATCAATCTGATTGATGCCGGAGTATCCGGCTGCGGGACGCACTACGCTCTGATGCTGGGAGGGGAAGCACACGCTATCGAGAAGCTTAAGCCATGTTTGGAGGCAATTTCACCCGGGCGCTGGCTGCATTGCGGGCCAAGTGGTTCCGGCCATTTTGTAAAGCAGGCGCATCAGTACATTGAGCAAAGCGTAGCGCAAACCTTGATGCAGAGTTTGGCTGCAATAAAAAAGAGCGGGAGTTTCGACGTGGATTTACCTGCGATGGCGCAAATCTGGCTGCTTGGTGGCGCTTATCATGCCGGTTTACAGGATCTGGCCTTGGGCTTTCTAAAAGAAACAAATATTCTGCCGCGGATTGCGTCCAACAATCCTCAAGAGTTGGAGATTTTGCGCCAGCAGATGACACCGGCACTCAATCTGGCGCTCGCTTTGCACTACGCGGGGCAAGGTTCCAATCTGTTCCAGCAGCAGATTGTCACGATGCTGGGCGCCGCTGCGCAGCACAAGTCAGACTGAAGCAGGCGCTACTACTCCAGGTTGATCTCACCGTCGAATTTGACGTCAAACTTGAGCTTACCGATGCGCAAGTCCATGCTCACCGGCAAGGTTTCCTTGCCTGAAATTGTTCCTTGCGCCAGCGCCTTGCTCACCGCCTGTTCGATTTCGTGCTGCGATTTCACGCCGACCATTTTCAGGAATTTGCGGATGCTTAAATTAAAAATTTCTTCGTTCATATGGCCCTTGGTTTGGAAAGTTCATTAAAATTATCACTTATTTGTAGAGTTTGTAGCAATTGATTAAGCCGTTGGTTGAGGCATCGTGAGTACCGGTTTTCCCATTTGAAGTGAGCTCGGAACGAATACGCGCCGCCAGTCGTTTGCCTGCCTCCACTCCCCATTGATCAAAAGAGTTGATGTTCCAGATCACCCCCTCGACAAACACCTTATGCTCGTAAAGCGCAATTAATAAGCCCAGGGTTTTTGGATCGAGTTTTTTGAACAAAATGGAATTGCTGGGTTGGTTGCCAGGAAATGTCTCGTGTTTCGCCCTTTGTTCTGAGTATTCGCCAATCGCGCCTTGAGCGTCAAGATCGGCTTTTAATTCGCTTTCAGTTCTGCCTTGCATTAGCGCTTCGCTCTGCGCAAAGAAGTGAGAGAGAAGTACCGCATGATGCTCGTTCAATGGATTATGCGTCTCACAAGAAGCAAGAAAATCCGCTGGTATGAGCCGAGTGCCCTGGTACATCAGCTGATAAAAGGTATGTTGTCCGCTGGTTCCCGCTTCCCCCCAAATAACGGGAGCAGTAGCATAGTCCACGGGTTCAACTGCACGGTCAATCCGCTTGCCGTTGCTTTCCATTTCCAATTGTTGCAAGTAGACAGGCAAATAACGCAAATACTGGTCGTAAGGCAGCACGGCATAAGTATCCGCTCCAAAAAAGTTGTTGTACCAGATTCCAAGCAGCGCGAGTATGACCGGCATATTTCTGGCAAGAGGGGCGCTCAAGAAATGTTCATCCATCAGATTAGCGCCGGCAAGCAGCTCATTAAAATTATCCATCCCTACGCTGATCGCCACCGGCAGGCCGATTGCCGACCACAGCGAGTAACGCCCGCCCACCCAGTCCCACATTTCGAACACGTGGTTCGCAGGTATGCCGAATTTTGTTGCTTCCTTTGGGTTTGCGGTAATTGCGACGAAATGCCCGGCAGCCGCCTCGCCGGGTAAACGCGCAAGCAGCCATTGCCGTGCGGAATTCGCGTTAAGCATCGTTTCTTGAGTGGTAAAGCTTTTTGATGCGATGATGAATAGTGTGGATTCCGGGTTGAGCGGCTTGATTGTTTCTGCAAGATGAGTGCCGTCCACATTGGAGACAAAATGCAATCTGAGATACGGACTGCCATAGGGTTTCAGCGCCTCGCTTGCCATAAGCGGACCGAGATACGAGCCACCGATACCGATATTGACTACATCAGTAAAAGATTTTCCGCTGTGCCCCACGGCATTGCCACTTCGTACAGCGTCGGAAAACCTGCGCATGTGGTCGAGATTTCTCTGCACCTCCCGCATAATATCCTTCCCGTCCAGATCTAACGGCTTCCTAGATGGGTTACGCAAAGCAGTATGCAAAGCTGCGCGTTTTTCTGTAGTGTTGATTTTTTCCCCGCTAAACATTTTTTCCGCCCAGCGTTTGACACCGGCCTGCTCGGCAAGTGCGAGAAGGAGTTGCATCGTCTCTTCGTTAATCAGGTTTTTCGAATAATCCAGAAGCATGCCGTTTAAGTGCAGTGAGAATTTTTCAAAACGGCAGGGGTCTTTTTTGAACAATTCTCGCATGTGGAACTGCGCCACGATTTTCTGGTGTGCTTCTAAAGCTTTCCAGGCCGGAGATTGAGCAAGATGGGACATGATTTTTCTGACGCAGGTAAAAGAGTTCTGAGCAACCCGGTTCCGCGCCATTTTACGTGCTTTTGGACTTTTTACCCAAAGGTTTCACATAAATAAAAAGCCCCCGGTTTTAGTACGGGGGCTTTGCAGGCTTGATGGAGCTTAAGCTTAAGATGCTTTTTTCTTGCCGTGGCGAGTTTGGCTGGTCGCAGCAGCAACACCGGCTTCGGTCAATTCTGCGACTTGCTTGGCGGTCTTGGACATGGTGTCGTAGGTGGAATTGAAAGCGGCCATTGCTGATTTAACAGCGGCAACCGCGACATCCGAGCCAACCGGAGCGCTTTTTACAACCTTATCCAGAGCGGACACGACTACTTTATTGAAATCGGCGGCGCGCTCTTCGATCAGCTTGGTGATTTCCGCTTGGGTTTCGCTCGCCACTTCATACAGGTTGCGCGAATAGCCCATGGCTTTCTCAAACACCGGTTCAGCGATCGTGGATTGCAGGGCCATAACTTCCTGCGCGTCTTTCGCAGCGATCAATGCTTTGGCGTTTGAGGTGCTATCTGCCAGAGTGGATTTGACTGCGGATAATTGCAAATCAAATAAACGCTCAGCAGCTTGCAGCGTAACATCGGTGATTCCAATTATTGTATCCAAGTTGCTTTTGTTGGCAGCAACGACTTGTTCAGGTACGTTAAACATGGTTTTCTCCTAAGTAAGTAATGAATAAACCTAAAGCTTCTGCTGAGGCAGCTGAACAGGTAAATGCTGCATCGCATCAATTTCTATTTTACTGATTTAATTGGATGTGTCAATAGATATATATAAAAAATTCTGTAATGCAACAACTTGGCGGGGCCAATCTATATTTAACTTATGTTTATCATATAGTTAGCTATGGAAAACCTTTTTCAAGCTCTAGGAAATGCCTTTCTAAGTCTGTTTCACCCGAAAATTCTGGGACTTACTCTCTTACCGGTTTTGCTGGCTTTTGTTTTTTGGGGCAGTCTTTCCTGGTGGTTCTGGCAGGACTGGGTGATAGCGGTGGGTCATTTGCTTGCGCAGACCCAGTTGGATGAATATCTACTGCACCATGAAATTCATTGGCTTGCGGCATATGTAACCACGGTGCTGCTGATCTTGCTGCTGTTTCCAGTCGTGCTGGTGACAGCGCTATTGGTCACTTCGGTGCTTGCGATGCCGGTGATGGTTAAACATGTAGGTGCACGCAATTATTCCCGGTTGGAGCAGAAACAAGGTGGCACGGTTTTGGGTAGTTTATGGAATGCGATAGTAGCGACTGGGATATTTATCCTGCTGTGGCTGGTGACGCTGCCGTTTTGGTTGTTTGGCCTGCCCGCTTTGGTTTTGCCGGTACTGCTATCAGCTTATTTGAGCCAACGCCTGTTTCGCTACGATGCACTTGCAGAGCATGCAAGCCTAGATGAATTCGAGCGGGTCCTGGAGCGCGCGGGAATACGGCTCTATGTGTTGGGCGCAATACTGGCTCTTATCCAGTTTGTGCCTGTGCTCAATCTGTTTTCCCCGGTTTATATCGGTCTTGCCTACATCCATTTTTGCCTGGGGGAATTGCAGCAACTCCGTAGCGGACAAGCATAAGCGCGGCGGAGGCCAAAAACCAAGTGAGCGGCCACTGCTACTGTTGACTAAAAAATCTATGGTCAATCGGATGTCGAGCTTGATCAAAACCGGCAGGCTTTAATCTACATACGCTCAAATACCGCGGCGATACCTTGGCCTCCGCCGATGCACATGGTGACCAATGCATAGCGCCCGCCAGAGCGCTGCAATTCATACAAGGCCTTGACGGTGAGAATGCAGCCGGTGGCGCCAATGGGATGGCCCAAGGCAACCGCGCCGCCGTTGGGATTGACTTTCTGAGGATTCATTCCGAGTTCTTTGCTTACCCCCATTGCCTGAACGGCAAAGGCTTCGTTGGACTCGATGACATCCATTTGCTCCAGTTTCAACCCGGCTTTTTCCAATGCCTTGCGCACCGCCGGTACCGGTCCCATTCCCATGATTTTCGGATCTACTCCAGAATGCCCGTAGGCGATCAAGCGCATCATTGGTTTAAGCCCTCTCTTTTCGGCTGCTTTTTTCTCCATCAGCACCACGGCCGCAGCGGCATCGTTGATGCCCGAGGCATTGCCAGCAGTGACCGTACCATTTTCCTTCTGGAAAACTGCCTTAAGCTTGGCCATGCCTTCAATGCTTGCGTCGCTGCGCACGTGCTCATCGGTATCGAACATGACGGGACCTTTTTTGGTCTTGAGTTCGATGGGTAGGATTTGCTCCTTGAAATGACCCTTGGCAATCGCGTTGGCAGCGCGCTTGTGACTTTCCACAGCATAAGCATCTTGCTCGGAACGGGAAAGCTTGTAGCGCGAGGCTATATTTTCAGCGGTGACTCCCATGTGTACCGTATCGAAAGGATCAGTCAGCGCCCCAACCATCATGTCAATTACGCCGCCGTCATTCATGCGCTGTCCCCAGCGCAGGCTTGGCATCAGATATCCGCCGCGGCTCATGCTTTCAGCACCGCCCGCTACTGCGGTGTCGGTATCGCCAAGCATAATGTGTTGAGAAGCGCTGACAATGGCTTGCATACCGCTGCCGCATAAGCGGTTCAAGGTCAAAGCTGGGGTTTCCTGGGGGAGACCGCCTTTAATACATGCCACGCGGGCAAGATACATGTCCTTGGCTTCGGTATGAATCACGTTGCCAAACACGCAGTGGCCGACTTCCTTGGGATCTACCTTGGCGCGGCTCACCGCTTCTTTCACGACCCGGGCTGCTAATTCGGTTGGCGCAATATCCTTGAGGCTGCCGCCGTACTCACCGATAGCCGTGCGCACACCGCTAATCACTACTACTTCACGCGAATTATTCATCTTCAAGACCCCTTATACGTAGAAAAATACCAAGCACAGTTGGAAATAACCCTGTGGTGCACCGCACAATATTAAGTCTACCCTTTTAGCTGACTGCTGTCGAGGCGGCGAGTGGACTAATGGCGAGTCGGATCAATGCGTGTGATGACTTCGGCGGCGAATACTTGCTCTGCATCCACCGGGTCAAACAGGTAGCGGCGGTTGCAGAACTCGCAACGCACTTCCACAGCACCGCGCTCCTCAATTACCGAGCGCACTTCACTGTAGCCCAATATACGCAGCATGGCGGTAACGCTTTCACGGGTACAAGAGCAGCGGAAGCTCACCGGTTTCACCCTGAAAACGCGGATGTCTTCCTCATGATATAAGCGGTGAATTATTTGTTGTGCTGATAGTTGCAGCAATTCGTCGCGCTCAATGCTGGAAGCAAGCACTACGGCACGGTTCCAGGCGTCATGGTCTATGCTTTCAGGTGCAGGCAGGCGTTGCAAAAGCAGGCCTGAGGCTTGAGCGTCATCCACCGCCAGCCACAAGCGCGTTTCCAGCTGCTCAGACCCCGCCATATAATGTTCCAGCACCTGAGATACCGTACTGCCCTCGAGATTGACGATACCCTGATAGCTGTGTTTGCCCTCGAGCGGGTTGATAGTGATGACAAAGCGCCCGGCGCCGAGCAGTTCCTTAAGCGGCATGTCGGATAGCACGCCTTCCCATTTTGCAGTGGCGCGCAAATTGAGTTCGGATGTGCATTCCACCACCAAAAGCTGCACTGGCCCTCTGCCTTGCATTTGCATGGTCATGGTGCCGGAAAATTTTAGGGTGGAGGCAAGCAACGCTGCTGCAGCCATGAGTTCCCCTAGCAGGGAGCGCAATACCGGAGGATAATCGTGACGTTCCAACACCGCGCGCCAAGTCGCTCCTAGATGCACGATTTCCCCTCTGACCGGAGCATGCTCAAAAACAAACCGTTGCAACATATCGTGAAATTTCATGGCAGAATACATTAAGAAATAAAATTATTGCGCAGCAGTCGGGCGTTGATACAGGTAGTAATGTTCTTTGCGGTCTCCTAGGCGACTTCCCTCCCAGATTTTCTCCCAGCCAGCACCGACAGAAGGTTGATCCTGCGTCCTACTCAGGATCAGCAGCAGTTTGCACTCTATCGTGCCGCTGATATCCGAACGCTGGGTGATGATGCCGGCGTAATACTCCAACGTCGCGCGCTGTGTTTCGCCCATATTGCGACTGGAAATGCATTGATATTGTGCCGGCAGCGATTGCTGCAGAGAGGAAATCATCAAGCGGTAGCTTTTGCCTGCATCCAACCACGGCAGCCAAAGTGTCATAGCTAATATCCACACCATGGTCATTCCGCCCGCCCAGTTAATAATGGAGCGGCGGTTGGAGCGGCCGATACGGCTGATTAGCGCGAACCAGCCTAAAGTGAATGCTACGGCTACTAAAAAATGAAACATATTGAACGGCAGGTTATATCCAGGCAAATAATCATTAAGCATGGCTGCAACGCCGCTCGGGTAGCCGGTCATCAAGCTAAACCAGCCCAACCACATGCTACCCGCCATTAACCCGAAGGTCATTATGCCGAACCAATCCAGCGCGCTCGATGCGCCGCGCCGCAAAGTTTCAAGTGCGGGAGTGGCGAGCAGCGATAGGGGGAGCAGAAAAGGCAGCGCGTCCAGATCATGTGTGTCAGTGTCAAGGCTCAATATGACAAACATCGCAGTGAATATGATGAGCGGCAGCTGGATTTCAGCTTTGGCAAGGCCCTTGCGGCCGCCTGACCACAGTGTCCACAGCGCAAGCGGCAGCGCTGGCCAGGCAAACCATGGTATGTTTTTCAAAAAGTACAGAGCCGAAAGTTCTTTTCCGGGCGGGGCGAACCCAAACAGACGCCCAAGGTCATTCACCCAGAACCATTCTGCAAAAAGTTCAGGAGAGCGCTGGTACAGTGCAACAGGCCAGATGATGACCCAGGGGGCTGACGCAACGATGGCAAGCAGCAGGCACAAAGCATAATTGCGGTTGCGCCAGTGTTTAAACAACGCGGGCAACAGGAGGCAGGTTAAGACCATCACCATAGGGGCGAGAGTGCCGCGGGACATGAAACCTATGCCGATCCCGGTTCCGGTGAGCAATCCGGCCAGCAGCGGGCGTTTCTGGTTCAGGGCAAGACCGTAAAGAGATAACGCAAAACCGGTGAGCAAGCCAAGATCGGAGATAAGCTGGTGTGAGCGTACCAGCAAGCCTACGCTGCCTATCAGAATCAAGACGGTCATGGTTCCATGTCCCCTGCCGTACAGGGCTTGTCCACACAACCCCATGAGAATAAGCGTGAGTGCCATGTAAAAACCACTGGCAAGACGTGCTGCATCGTGCAAAGGCAGCACTGAAGAAAAAACTTTGGCAAACAACGCCGCGCTTAAGTAGAAAAGAGGTGGTTTATCTATAGAAGGCTCACCAGCCAGGGTCGGGACCACCCATTCGCCGGTATTGATAATGTGATACACCAGCCCGAAGTTTCCCGCTTCATCCGGTTTCCAGGGTTCGTGGCCTATGAGTCCGGGAAGGATCCAGGCAAGGCAAAACAGGCAGGTGGCGGCAAGGTGCGAAAGCTTGATTGAGGAAGCCCGCGTCGAGCCAATAATATTTTCTAAGGAATTCATTTCAATCTGAATTTAAGCCAACTCTCGTTGATATAGCTCTTCAAGTATGCGCAACGGAGAACGGCTTTCGTCTTGCATCGCGCTGATCGGCAAATTAAAAGTCTGTTCCAGAAGATACTGTCCTGAAAGCGCGGCATGCAGCACGCGATCACTGAACATGAGCCAGGTCGAGCCTGGAGGGAACGCAAAAGTAATTTTATCCGCGTTCTGCTGATACGCATCATCCATTTTTCCGCGGTCATGCAGTTGCAGCATGATGTGATCGTAGAAGCTGCGTTTTCCTTTGGTAATCCCGAGGTGCTCAAGCAGCCAGGCGGAACCGGGCCACTGCGGCGCAATTCGCCGGTAATATTTCGGTACGAAAATTTCAAAAGGTTCGCCAATATTCCACACCCGTGGCTTACCCTCGGGATTGACATTGCTAAATACGCGCAATATACGCTTGCCTTGGTTAGGACGCGAGGCAAATGCATCCACGTGCAGGCGTGAATCGTCTTTGCGCACAGAACTGAAGCGTCGCTGCACCGGCATCGGACGGTAACTGGTGCGCGCTTGTTCCAGATGCGGAGCATAATGAGGAAATACGGATTCGACGAGAGATCTTGTCTGCGCGGCAAAGCGCGAAATCATGGCAGTTAGATCATTACTATCCTGGTCTTTGCAGCTTGTGCCTTGAATACTCCCGTCACGCGGATCATAGCTCACGTTTTTGGCTTTGCCGTCGGAACAGCCAGGGGAGAGAAAGCGTCGTTCCGGTTCCTTCAAGGTAAAAGCGAGGTGCGGAAAAAAAAGCACTTTGCCGCTTTCCAGTGACCGGATCATCCGCGCCGCGGTTTGCGGGTCCGGTGTGCAACTCCAATTGCTATATTCGGATATTTCAATTACATCATCGTGCGAGAGCATGGGACTCCCTGTAATTTGAGTAGGTTTAGGCGGACGCGTGTCGGTTCATTCTATGATTTTCAGCGCTTGGCCGCGTACCGGTTCACCCGATGGGTATTGTGCATTAAGCAGGCGTAAATAGCTTTCGGCATTTTTCCCTAATGGGGACGTGCGCGCAAGCTCCGCATAAGTTACACCCGCTTTCGCGCTGATGATTTTCATCATCAATGGCTTGGCAAGTTTGCGTTCGGACTCGGTAATGGCATGAAAGCTCATTGTGGTGGCGTTGATATTTTCATGGTAGCGGTCAAACGCCGCCTTTGAGGTAGCGCTGCCCACAATCAAAAACGCCCTGTTGTTGAGATAGATTGCGGTGACCTTTGCCGGCTTGCCTTGGTTGAATATTTCAACTGTGGCGGCAGGAAGGCCGTTGATGCTGAGTGACTGGATTTCTGCGCCAAATCTGAACTGCAATACCTTACGCAGGTAGTCTTCAGGCGAGCCTGCGGCCTTGTCCCCGAGCCGCAATTCAATTCCGGCGTCGTTGGTCGGATTTTGCGCCTGCACGCGGTCGGCAAGATTGTGAATGCGCCAGCCTTCGGGGAACTGCAACGACAGCCCCAGTTCGCTGTGGTAAAAGTGGTTTTTGCGAGCAACTCCCTGCTGCGGGCTGTCGCCAAAAACCATATTGTTGACATGTTGCAAAAACGCCTCGCGATTATCCACGCTGTTTGGCCGGGCAATGCTTTGCGCCTCACCAACCACCTGCTGCAGACGCGTATCGTTATCCGGGTGAGTGGCAAATAAGCCATGATAGGCGCGCGGTTCCCTGCCTTCCTGCTTGGCGACTTCAGCGTCGAACAATTCCTGGTTTTTCAGCACGGTGAGCACCTTGACCATGGCCTGCGGATCGTAGCCGGTGCGAGCCAAATATTCCGCACCGAGATGGTCGGCCTCCAGCTCGTGTTCGCGCCCGTACCCCGAAAGCAGTACATTGCCCAGCAGATTGGTGAGGCTGCTGCCCGCCGCGGTGCCTATTCCGGGGACAAACACTGAAGTGATTTGCACGATGACATTGGCGGTAGTCGCCGCAGTGATTTGCTGTACGCTATGACGCGCGGTAACGTGGCCGGTCTCGTGGCCAAGCACTGCGCCCAATTCGGCTTCAGAGTTGAGATAAGCGATTATCCCGCGGGTGATGTAAATGTATCCGCCGGGCAGGGCGAAGGCATTGACTTCGGTCGAATCGAGGACGGTGAAGTGGTAGGAAATATTCGGCCGATGGCTGTTGCGCGCGAGTTTCTGACCCACCTGGTTGACGTATTCTTGCAGGTCCGGCGAGTCATAAACGTGGTACTGCTTCCTGACATCAGCATCCAAGCTGCGGCCCATGCTGATTTCCTGCGCCTCGCTCATGACCACCAAATTCGGGTGCCCGGTGACCGGATTGGTTGCGCAGGCAGTGAGCCAGAGCGCGAATCCGATGATACTAAGCCTCAAGTCAAACGACGGCTTCATTTAATTATTTTAGCTTGTGCCCGAGGGGCGATAAAGGGTTAATGACAAATGACCATCAGAAAATGAACAAGTTCTGCGCCAGATACTGACGGACATTCCACTTGGAAATTGGTGCCGTCGTGCTATGCCTCAACTTTTGCAAATTTATCTGCGTTTACTTCGCCTGCGTCAGCCGTTATATTCTTTTATAAGTATGCCATACAAGCGCATCTTCCCTTGGTATCGACGCGCTCGCTCGCTGCTGCTCATGCGCTGCGTGCTTGCAGTGCTCTTCCTGGGTTGGGCATCAGCGGCGCTGTCTGCACAGAACTTGATAGTTTTCGCTGCCGCCAGCTTAAAAGACGCCTTAGACCAGGCTGTCCAGTCATTTGAGCGCAACACGGGTAACAAAGTTGCCGTTTCATACGCAGCGAGTTCGGTGCTGGCCAAGCAGATTGAGAATGGAGCGCCTGCCAGTCTGTTTATCTCCGCCGACGAGGATTGGATGAATTATCTGGCTGAGCGCAAGCTCATCAATCCTGCAAGCCGAATCAATCTTCTGAAGAACAGCCTGGTATTGATTGCTCCAGCTGACAGCGCCATTCAAATCAAGATTGTGGCGAATTTTCCTTTGGCGGAAAAACTTGGGAGCGGACGCCTTGCCATGGCCGATCCGGCGCATGTCCCCGCAGGAATATACGGGCGCGCTGCTTTACAGACGCTCGGAGTGTGGACCTCGGTGGAAAAACTCATTGCGCCGGCGGAAAATGTGCGGGCTGCGCTGGCGCTGGTGTCGCGCGGCGAAACGCCCCTGGGAATTGTATACCGGACTGACGCCCTGGCCGATGGCAATGTGCGAATTGTTGCCGAGTTCCCTGCGAATACTCATCCGCCTATTATTTATCAGGCAGCACTGACGGCAAGCAATGTTCGTTCTGAGGCGGCAGAACTGCTTGCGTTTCTGAATTCCGCGGCTGGCCGCTCTATTTTCCAGAAATACGGTTTCCAGAATTGAATAAGGCGATAGATTGATATCATGTTTGCTCTTACACCGGTTGAAGCTGAAGCTCTGCAATTAAGCCTGCGCGTGGCGTTCTGGAGCGTGACGGGCAGCCTCCCGCTGGCGGTGCTCCTGGCGTTGATTCTGGCGAGAGCCGATTTTCCGGGCAAGAGCTTTCTCGATGCCGCGGTGCATTTGCCGCTGGTGCTGCCGCCGGTGGTGATCGGGTACATTCTGCTGCTTTTGCTGGGACGCCGCGGGCCGCTCGGCGAGATGCTTGAAAATATTTTCGGCATCGTCGTGGCGTTCCGCTGGACCGGCGCTGCGATTGCCGCCGCGATCATGGGGTTTCCTCTCATGGTGCGCGCAATACGTCTGTCTATGGAAGGAATTGACCGAGGGCTTGAAGCGGCCGCCGGCACCTTGGGCGCCGGCCGCTGGTGGATTTTTCTTACGGTGACGCTTCCATTGGCTGTGCCGGGCATCATCACCGGAGTACTGTTGTCGTTCGCCAGAAGCCTGGGCGAATTTGGCGCAACCATCACCTTCGTTTCCAACATACCGGGAGAAACGCAAACCCTGCCGCTCGCCATTTACAGCTTTACCCAGATACCAGGCGGCGACACACAGGCGCTGCGGCTGAGCATTATCTCGGTTTTACTGTCGATCGCCGCGCTGGCTGTTTCTGAAATCATCGCTCGCAGAGCAAACCGGCGCGTCAAAGGCCATGACATTAAATATTGACATCGAGCGACAGCTCGGAAATTTCCATTTGCGGGCGAAATTTGACAGCTCTGCCGGAATAACCGCCTTGTTTGGCCGCTCAGGCTCCGGCAAGAGCACGCTGGTCAACGTCATTGCTGGATTACTGCGTCCCGACCGCGGCCGCGTCGAGATCAACGGTGAGCTGCTTTTCGACAGCGAGAGCAGTGTGGATATCCCTACATCAAAACGGCGCATCGGCTACGTATTCCAGGAAGGACGATTGTTTCCGCATCTGACAGTGCGGCAAAATCTAGTCTACGGGCGCTTTTTCACGCCGGCGCATGAGCGTTATGTCGGCCTGGACCAGGTGATTGAGCTGCTGGGGCTGGAGCATTTGCTGGAGCGCTGGCCTGCCGCGCTGTCGGGCGGAGAAAAGCAGCGCATCGCGATTGGCCGCGCCTTGCTGGCGAGCCCGCGCGTGCTGTTGATGGATGAACCGCTGGCTTCGCTCGACATCTACCGCAAGGGCGAGATCCTGCAGTACATCGAAAGTTTGCATAGCGAGGTCAAAATCCCCATCGTGTATGTGAGCCACGCCATCGAGGAGGTGGTGCGGCTGGCCGAGACCATGGTGCTGCTCTCCGAAGGTAAGATCCTGGCCGCTGGGAAACTGGAAGATATCATGAGCCGCCTTGACCTGCGGCCCATGGTAGGGCGCTACGAAGCAGGGGCGGTCATTGATACACGTGTTACTGCCTACGACCAAAAGTATGAATTGACCACACTAAGTTTCAGCGGCGGAGTACTCAGCGTCGCCCATCTCGATGCGCTGGTGGGCGAGCGTGTCCGTGTGCGCATACGCGCCCGCGATGTTGCTCTTGCACTGCACCCGCCTGCCGGCGTAAGCATGCTCAACGTGCTGCGTGGCCGGCTGATTGAAATCAGCCGCGAGGAGGGACCTGTCGCCGATGTCCGGGTTCAAGTCGGAGACGCGTGCCTGGTGGCGCGCTTGACCCGGCGCTCCATTCATCAACTGGGTCTCGAGCCGGGGCAGGAGGTCTATGCGCTGATCAAAGCCGTTTCTCTCGACCGGCACAGCTTCGGCTTTGCCTGAACGGAACGCCAAAAGCAAAGGCAGCCTCGGCTGCCTTTGTTTTTTTTGCCCGCTCAAGAGACGGTTTTCTTCCGGCTGTATTTCTGGCGGAATTTTTCGACGCGGCCTGCGGTGTCAACGATTTTCTGCTTGCCGGTGTAGAACGGGTGGCACACCGAGCACACTTCGATATGCAACGGCCGGCCCAGCGTGGAGCGGGTTTTGAACTTGTTGCCGCAGCTGCAGGTTACGGTGATTTCTTCGTATTTCGGGTGGATATCCGGTTTCATCGGTCGTTCCTTGCGGAACCTAAGGGTTCCTGGACTTTGCGAAAGGCGCAGATTATGCGCGAAATCCTCGACGCTTGCAAGGCTGGGCAGCCTTCAAATACATCAAATACAAATTGTCATTTTAAGTCGAAGAAGTCGGCGCGCGGACTCGGACTCGCGAAGCGTGGAGCGGGAAGCGCGCCAGCGGACTTTTTGATAGGCGTAATTCCGAAGTCCGGCAGGGAGTTACGTGTCAGCCCCTCTTCATTGAATCGAAAAAGTCCGCGTTGTTCTTTGTCGTGCGTAATTTATCGAGCAGGAATTCGGTCGCTTCCAGATCATCCATGGGGTAGAGGAGCTTGCGCAGCACCCAGATCTTCTGCAGCACGTCGCGCTCGATCAGCAGCTCCTCGCGGCGCGTGCCGGAGCGGTTGACGTTGATCGCCGGGTAGATGCGCTTCTCGTGCATGCGCCGGTCGAGATGGATTTCCATATTGCCGGTGCCCTTGAATTCTTCGTAGATCACATCGTCCATTCGCGAGCCGGTGTCGATCAGCGCCGTGGCGATGATGGTGAGCGAGCCGCCTTCCTCGATGTTGCGCGCGGCGCCGAAGAAGCGCTTCGGCTTCTGCAGCGCGTTCGCGTCGACGCCGCCCGTGAGCACCTTGCCCGAAGCCGGCTGGACGGTGTTGTAGGCGCGCGCGAGGCGCGTAATGGAATCG